>NZ_JBDJKW010000013.1:0-125525 GCF_039673065.1 Allobosea sp. TWI1241
GACCGGGAGCATCCTTCGAGACGCCGTTTCCGTTGGAACAGGCCCCGGAGGGGCCGTGCGGCGGGCGCCCATGCCCGTCCGATGATGATTTTGCGAGGATGTCGCCATGGCCGGACCCCGGCAATCTTCCGCCGCCCCCGCGGCCCCGCTCGACGGTGCCCGCGTCCTGGTGGTCGAGGCCCGCTTCTATGACGAGCTGGCCGACGAGCTGCTCGAGGGCGCGCTCGCCGTGCTCGAGGCGGCCGAATGCCGCGTCGACGTGGTGACGGTGCCCGGCGCGCTCGAGATCCCCTCCGCGATCGTGATCGCCCAGCGCGCCGCCGACGAAACGGTCGATCCCTATGAGGCGGTCGTGGCGCTCGGCACGGTGATCCGCGGCGAGACCGGCCATTACGACATCGTCGCCGGCGAGAGCTCGCGCGCGCTGATGGACATCTCCGTCGCCTATGCGCTGCCGCTCGGCAACGGCATCCTCACCGTCGAGAACGAGGCGCAGGCCTGGGCCCGCGCCAAGCGCGACGAGATGAACAAGGGCGGCGGTGCCGCCGAGGCGGCGCTCGCGGTGCTGCGCTTCAAGCGCTCGCTGGCGGAGCAGTCGAAATGAGCCGTGCCGAGAAGCGCCGCGGCGCGCGGCTGTCGGCCGTGCAGGCGCTCTACGAGATGGAGATCGGCGGCCGCGGCGTGATCGAGGCCATGTCCGAGTTCGAGGCGTTCTGGATCGGCAAGGAGATCGACGAGGTCGAGCTGCCGGAAGCCGAGATCGCCTTCTTCCGCGACCTGCTCGGCGGCGTCGTGCGCGAGCAGCGCATGGTCGACCGCGCGGTCGACGAGGTGCTCGCCAGCGGCTGGCCGCTGAAGCGGGTCGAGGCCGTGGTGCGCGCCGTGCTGCGCGCCGGCTGCTACGAGCTCGCCTTCCGCAAGGACGTGCCGGCCCGCGCCGTCATCTCCGAATATGTCGCCGTCGCCCGCGCCTTCTACGAGGGCGAGGAGATCGGCATGGTCAACGCGGTCATGGACCGGCTCGCCCGCGACTTCCGGGCGGACGAGTTCGACCCGGCGGCCTGATGGCGACCGCCCCCGCGCGCCCCGGCGAGTTCGAGCTGATCGCGCGGCATTTCGCGCCGATCGCGGGGCCGGGCGGTCTCGGCCTGATCGACGATGCCGGGCTGCTGCGCCCCGGGCGCGGCTTCGAGATCGTCGTCACCACCGACGCGCTGGTCGCCGGCGTGCATTTCCTCGCCGACGATCCGCCGGGCTCGATCGCCCGCAAGGCGCTGGCGGTCAACCTCTCCGACCTCGCCGCCAAGGGCGCGCGGCCCGACGGCTTCGTGCTCAGCCTCGCGCTGGCGCCGGGCTGGGACGAGGCCTGGCTCGCGGCCTTCGCCGCGGGGCTGGCCGCGATCGCGGCCGAGGCTGGCTGCCCGCTGATCGGCGGCGACACCGTCTCGACGCCCGGCCCGCTCACCCTGTCGATCACCGCCTTCGGCAGCGTCCCGGCCGGCCGCATGGTACTGCGCTCCGGCGCGAAGTACGGCGATGTCCTGCTGGTCTCGGGCACGATCGGCGACGGTGCGCTCGGGCTGAAGGTGCATGCCCCGGATGCGCCCGCCTGGGTGGCGGGGCTCGACCAGGCGGCGCGTGACGAACTCGCCGACCGCTATCTGCATCCGCGCCCGCGCCTGGCGCTGGCGCAGGCACTGCAGGCCCATGCCTCCGCCGCGATGGACGTCTCCGACGGGCTCGTCGGCGACCTCGCCAAGCTGGTGACGGCCTCCGGCGTCGGCGCCGAAGTCGATCTCGACGCCGTGCCGTT
The DNA here is from genome assembly GCF_039673065.1 of Allobosea sp. TWI1241. Taxonomy (NCBI): domain Bacteria; kingdom Pseudomonadati; phylum Pseudomonadota; class Alphaproteobacteria; order Hyphomicrobiales; family Alloboseaceae; genus Allobosea; species Allobosea sp. TWI1241. The sequence goes on from NZ_JBDJKW010000013.1 coordinate 1,814, forward strand.
CTCGGCGGCGGTGCGCTCTGCCGTCATGGCCGATCCCGCGCTGGCGGAACTGGCCTGGACCGGTGGAGACGACTACGAAATTCTCTGCACGGTCCCGGACGAGAAGTATTCTTCCCTGATCGCGGCGGCCGACGCGGCGGGTGTTCCCCTCGTCCGGATCGGGCGCATCGCCGGCGTGCCGGGAACCGTGCTCTACCGCGAAGCGGGCCGGCCGCGCGAATTCGCGCGAGGCTCCTTCGTCCATTTCTGACGGCGGCCATGGCCGCCGGGAGACCGGCGGTTCCGATGAGCCAGAATGCCCAGACCATCGCGCAGCAGGGCGACGCGCTGGCGCGCCGCAACGCGCTCGTGCTCGCCTCCGCCCAGGCGCTCGGCGGCGCCAATCCGGCCATCGTCGTCTCGCTCGGCGGCATCGTCGGCGCGCAGCTGGTCTCGGACCCGGCCTTCGCCACAGTCCCGGTCAGTGCCATGCATCTCGGCCTCGCCTGCGGGGTCATCCCCGCGGCGATGGTGATGCGCCGCCTCGGCCGCCGCGGCGGCTATCTCGTCGGCGCGATGATCGGCGCCATCGGGGCCGGCGTCGCCGCGAGCGGCGTGGTCGAGCGGCTGTTCTGGCTGTTCTGCGTCGGCACCTTCCTGTGCGGGCTCTACGGCTCCTATGTGCAGAGCTACCGCTTCGCCGCCGCCGACACGGCCAGCGAGGGCTTCCGCCCCCGCGCCATCTCCTGGGTGATGATCGGCGGTCTCGTCGCCGGCGTGGTCGGCCCGCAGACCGTGCTCTGGACGCGCGACCTGACGCCCGCCGCCCCGTTCGCGGCGAGCTTCCTGGCGCTGGGTTGCCTGGCGCTGCTCGCCATGCCGCTGGTCTCGCGTCTGCAGGCCCCGCCGGTGGTCCGCCAGGCTTCGGCCGGCGGCCGGCCGCTCTCCGAGATCATGCGCCAGCCGAAGTTCATCGCCGCGGTGGTGGCGGCGTTGGTCAGCTATGGGCTGATGAGCTTCCTGATGACGGCAGCGCCGCTCGCCATGGTCGGCTGCGGCCATTCGGTCGGCGAGGCCGCGCTCGGCATCCAGTGGCACGTGCTTTCCATGTTCGCGCCGAGCTTCGTCACCGGCCGGCTGATCGCGCGCTTCGGCAAGGGGCAGATCACCGTCCTCGGCCTGCTTCTGACGGCGCTGGCGGCGATCGTCGGGCTCGCCGGCATCAGCGTCGCGCATTTCTGGATCGCGCTCGTCCTGCTTGGCATCGGCTGGAATTTCGGCTTCATCGGCGCCACCGCGCTGGTGACCGACTGCTATCGCCCGGAAGAGCGGGTGAAGGTGCAGGCGGCGAATGATTTCCTGGTCTTCGGCTCCGTCGCCCTGGCCTCCTTCTCCTCCGGCGGCCTGCTGCATGCCGGCGGCTGGGACAGCGTCAACTGGCTGGTCTTCCCGCCGGTTCTGATCGCGCTGACGCTGCTCGGCTGGCAGCGCCTCTCGGGGCGCGTCGCGGCGGCCTGAGGCCCACGGGAAGCAGCACTCCCGCCCGTTTGCGATTCGGGCGAAAACTTGGCAACGTTCGGCTCGACACTGACGATCGGCCCTGCCGGCGCGTGATTCCTGCTCGGCAGAGCAATCCTTGGCGTTCAACAAACCGGAAAACCGGATCCGTCGGGGCGTCCTGCCCCGGTTGACGAAACTCAGGGACGGGAAATTCGATGTCGGCCTTGCTCATCATCATCGTTTTGAGTGCGCTATCGATCGTCTATGGACTCTGGGCCTATGGCGACGTCATGAAGCGCGACGCCGGTAGCGCGCGAATGCAGGAGATTTCCGGCGCGGTCGCGGAAGGCGCCCAAGCCTATCTCAAGCGGCAATATCTCACGATCGGCATCGTCGGCGTCGTGCTGCTCGCCGCGCTGATCTGGCTTCTCGGCATCTATGTCGGCATCGGCTTCCTGATCGGCGCCGTGCTCTCCGGCGTCGCCGGCTTCATCGGCATGAACGTTTCAGTGCGCGCGAATGTCCGCACCGCCCAGGCTGCGATGCAGTCGCTGGGAGAGGGGCTCGACGTCGCCTTCAAGGCCGGCGCGGTCACCGGCATGCTGGTCGCGGGCCTCGCGCTGCTCGGCGTCGCGGTCTATTTCGCCGTGCTGACCGGCTGGCTCGGCTTCGACGCCGCCAGCCGCACCGTCATCGACTCGCTCGTGGCGCTCGGCTTCGGCGCCTCGCTGATCTCGATCTTCGCCCGTCTCGGCGGTGGCATCTTCACCAAGGGCGCCGATGTCGGCGCCGACCTCGTCGGCAAGGTCGAGGCCGGCATTCCGGAGGATGATCCGCGCAACCCGGCGACGATCGCCGACAATGTCGGCGACAATGTCGGCGACTGCGCCGGCATGGCGGCCGACCTGTTCGAGACCTATGCGGTGACGCTGGTCGCCACCATGGTGCTGGCGGCGATCTTCTTCGCCGGGCAGGACGCGCTCAAGGTGATGATGCTCTATCCGATGGCGATCGGCGCGGCCTGCGTCGTCACCTCGATCGCGGGCACCTTCTTCGTCAAGCTCGGCGCCAACCAGTCGATCATGGGCGCGCTCTACAAGGGCTTCATCGCCGCCGGCGTGCTCTCCATCGCCGCCATCGCCGCCGTCACGCATCTGATGTTCGGCGGCTTCTCCGCGGCCTTCACCACCGGGCAGGGCGCGAGCTTCACCTCCGGCGGGCTGTTCGGCTGCGCCCTGGTCGGCCTGGCGGTGACGCTGCTGATCGTCGTCATCACCGAGTACTACACCGGCACGGGCAAGCGCCCGGTCGTCTCCATCGCCCAGGCCTCGGTGACCGGCCACGGCACCAATGTCATCCAGGGCCTCGCGGTCTCGCTGGAATCCACTGCGCTGCCGACTATCGTGATCATCGCCGGCATCATCGTCTCCTACGGCCTCGCCGGCCTGTTCGGCATCGCCATCGCCACCACCGCCATGCTGGCGCTGGCCGGCGTGGTGGTGGCGCTCGACGCCTTCGGCCCGGTGACGGACAATGCCGGCGGCATCGCCGAGATGGCGGGGCTCCCCAAGGAGGTCCGCCATTCGACCGACGCGCTCGACGCCGTCGGCAACACCACCAAGGCGATCACCAAGGGCTATGCGATCGGCTCGGCCGGCCTCGGCGCGCTGGTGCTGTTCGCCGCCTATACCTCCGACCTCAACTTCTTCGTGGCGGAGGCCAACAAGGCCGGCTCGACGACCTTCCAGTACTTCAAGGGCGTCGCGGTCGATTTCAGCCTGTCGAACCCCTATGTCGTGGTCGGCCTGCTGCTCGGCGGCCTGGTCCCCTTCCTCTTCGGCGGCATGAGCATGACGGCCGTCGGCAAGGCGGCGGGCTCGGTGGTCGAAGAGGTGCGCCGGCAGTTCAAGGAGAAGCCCGGCATCATGCAGGGCACGGACCGGCCCGATTACGGCCGTGCCGTCGACATGCTGACCAAGGCCGCGATCAAGGAGATGGTGCTGCCCTCGCTGCTGCCGGTGCTGGCGCCGATCGTCACCTTCTTCGTCATCAACGCCATCGCCGGCAAGAACCAGGCCTTCGCCGCGGTCGGCGCCATGCTGATGGGCGTGATCGTCACCGGCATCTTCGTCGCCATCTCGATGACCTCGGGCGGCGGCGCCTGGGACAACGCCAAGAAGAGCTTCGAGGACGGCTTCGTCGACAAGGACGGCGTGCGCCATCTCAAGGGCTCGGACGCCCACAAGGCCTCCGTCACCGGCGACACCGTCGGCGACCCCTACAAGGACACGGCGGGCCCCGCCGTGAACCCGGCGATCAAGATCACCAACATCATCGCGCTGCTGCTGCTGGCGATCCTGGCGCATAGCTGAGCGCCGGACCAAGACGAACCCACCCCGCGGCAGCCGCTGCCGCGGGGTTTTCCATGCCCGCTCAACGCTTTGCGGCACTTGGCGGAATCGATCCGCCAGGCGCTTGAATCGATCTGTGAACCTTCGGTCGAAAGCGTAGCGTCCGGGCGGGCGGTGGGGCGGCGAAGCTGGCATGGTCCGGGCCGAGATGGAGACAGACGAGATGACCGCCCGTGCCGACCGCCGCTTCCGTTCCAGCCCCGTCGCCGACTACGCCCTGCTGGGCCTGCTCGCGCTGCTTTGGGGCGCCTCCTACAGCTTCATCAAGATGGGCGTGGCGACGATCCCGCCCTTCACGCTGATCGCGGTCCGCACCGTGATCGCCGGTGCGATCCTGCTCGCCGTGCTGCGCTGGCGCGGCCTGTCCATGCCGCGCGATCCGCTGGTCTGGCGCGACTTCGCGGTGCAGGCCTGCCTGAACAGCGCGGTGCCGTTCACGCTGATCGCCTGGGCCGAGATGCGGGTCGATGCCGGCCTAGCCAGCATCCTGACCGCCGGCTCGCCGATCTTCGCCTTCCTGCTGGCGCTCCTGCTCTCGCGCGGCGAGGCCGCGACCGGGCGCAAGCTCTTCGGCGTACTCGCCGGCATGCTCGGCGTCTGCCTGATCATCGGGGTCGAGGCGCTGTCGGGGCTCGGGCGGGACGTCGCGGCGCAGCTCGCGCTGGTGCTCGCCAGCCTGTGCTATGGCGGCGCCGCCCTGTTCGGCCGGCGCTTCTCCGGGCTCGATCCGCTGATGCCGGCGGCAGGCTCGCTGGTCTGCGGCGCGCTGGTCCTGATCCCCGCCAGCCTGATCTGGGACCGGCCGTGGACGCTGTCGCCCTCGCGCGAGTCGCTCGCCGCGCTGCTCGCGCTCTCGGTGTTCTCGACGGCGCTGGCCTTCGCGATCTATTTCCGGCTGATCGCCCGCATCGGCGCGGTGGCGACGACTTCGGTGGCCTATCTCAGGGTGCCGGCCGGCGTGCTGATCGGCATCGTCTTCCTCGGCGAGCGGCTCGCCCTCACCACGGCGGCCGGGCTGGTCCTCGTGCTCGTCGGCGTCGTCGCGATGACGCTGCGGGGGCGCCCGCGCGGTGGGGCCTGACAGGGCTGCGCTCTTGTCGCATCGGCGCGCGCACAAGCGCCGTCACCGGCAACAAAAAAACCCCGCAGCGTGCCGCGGGGTTTTCGTCGGTTCGCGATCGCGCCCGCTCAGGCGCCGAGCGGGTTGAACTTGGTGACGCCGCGGAAGAGGTTGCGCAGGAAGCTCTGCTCCTCGCCGCCGGTCGGGGTGGTGCGGCTGATGAAGTCGAAGATCACGCCGTCCTGCAGGCCGTAATTGGCGATGCGCTCGACCTTGAAGCCCTTGTTGAAATAGATCACCAGCACCTTCTGGTCGACGACCTGGAAGTCCTGGAACTGGAAGCGCCGGCGCACCGTCTGGCTGATGTAGTAGAAGGTGCGGTTGCCGATGGTCGACGTGGTCGAGGGCGTGCCGAGCGTGGTCAGCACCGCCTGGACATCCATGCCCGGCCTGACCTTGGCGATCAGATCGTCGTCCATGACGAAGCCGCGGGTGAACTCCTCGTTCAGGCCGGCGGAGGTCGGCACGCGGAAGCCGAGTTGGGTGGCGTTGCTGCACGCGGCCAGCGGCAGCGCGGCGGCCAGCGATCCGAACAGGACGGTGCGGCGGGTCGGAGCGGTCATGCGGCAGGGTCCAGCAGCAGGCACGCGGACGATGCCGCGCTTGTCATGAGGGGTGTGCTTGGCGTAACGCCCGAGCATGGCTTTGGCAAGGCAAGCGCTAGGAAACGGGACAGGACTGTGATTCTCAGCCTCTTCGGCAAGCGGCCGGACCGGCTGGCGCCGGTCAAGACCGTGTTCTCCCGGATCGTGTCGGCATCGCGAGAGCCGGCGCTGTTCCTCGACGCCCGCGTCCCCGACGATTTCGAGGGCCGCTTCGAGATGCTGGCCCTGCACGTCTTCCTCGTGCTGCGCCGGCTGCGCGCCCTGCCGGCCCCGGCGGCCGACATGGCCCAGGACCTCGTCGACGCCACGTTTGCCTATCTCGAGCTCGGCTTCCGCCAGGGCGGGGTCGGCGACGTTTCGGTGCCGCGCAAGATGAAGGCGATCGGGCGCAGCTTCTATGGCCGCCTCGGGGCCTATGAGGAGGCCTTCGCCGGCGAGGGACCCGACGCGCTGGCCACGGCGCTGGCCCGCAACGTCTCGGCCGAGGCCGATTCCACCGCGCTCGCGGCCCATGCGAGGGCCTGCGACGAGCGCCTCTCGGGGCTCGATCTCGCTGCGCTTCTCGCGGCCGATCCCCTGTTTCCCCCTTTCACGAGCGACAGAGCCCGATGACCTCCGAGACCCCCGACACGCCCGCCGCGCCGGCGCTGCCGCTCAGGCAGCCCGTCCGCGTCGAGTCGATCACCCTGCGCACCGTCACCGTCGAGGTGGTGGCGCAGCCCGAACAGCTGGCGCCGATCGCGCGTCATCTCGGGCTGGCCTCTCTGGAAGCCCTGCGCGCCGAGTACCGGCTCTCGCGCAATGGCGACCGCGTCGGGCTGGAGGGCGAGATCCGCGCCAGCCTGCACCAGAATTGCGTCGTGACGCTGGAGCCGGTGCCGGCGACGCTCAGGATCCCGGTGAAGCTCGACTTCGTGCCCGAATCGGAGATCGTGGCCCCCGAGCCGACGGCGCGCGATCTCGCGGAGATCGACATCGAGGTCATGCTCAACGAGGCGGACCCGCCGGAGCCGATCATCGGCGGCGTGATCGACCTCGGCGCGGTGACGCTGGAGTTCCTGGCGCTCGGCCTCGATCCCTATCCGCGCAAGCCCGGCGCGACCTTCACCGAAAACGCCGCGGCGACCGAAGCGGATTCGCCCTTCGCTGCGCTCGCCAGGCTGAAGCGGGATGACTGAGCCCGCCGCCGGAGCAGGCTTTGGCTTGCGGCCGGCGTGCAAGACGCTATTGTCCGCCCGCCTCGAGCCGCATCGCCCAGGGGCGTCGCCTCAGGAACTGATCGCCATCTCATGACACGTCCGGTTACAATCGCGCTCGATGCGATGGGCGGGGACCATGGCCCGTCCGTGGTCATTCCCGGCGCCGCGCTGACTCTCGAGCGCCGTCCCGATGCCCGCTTCGTGATCTTCGGCGATGAGGCGCAGGTCGCGCCCCTGCTCGAGCAGCACCCCAAGCTCAAGGCTGCCTCCGTCCTGCACCACACCGAGGTCTCGGTGAAGATGGACGACAAGCCGAGCCAGGCCCTGCGCTATGGCCGCTACAAATCCTCGATGTGGCGCGCCATCGACGCCACCAAGACCGGAGAAGCCGACGTCACCGTTTCCGCCGGCAACACCGGCGCGCTGATGGCGATGTCGAAATTCTGCCTGAAGTCGATGCCGCAAGTCGACCGCCCGGCGATCGCCTGCCTGTGGCCGACGGTGCGCGGCGAGAGCGTCGTGCTCGATGTCGGCGCGACCATCGGCGCCGACGCCCAGCACCTGGTCGATCTCGCGGTGATGGGCGCCGCCATGGCGCGCGTCGTCTTCGATCTCGACCGTCCGAGCGTTGGCCTGCTCAATGTCGGCGTCGAGGAGATCAAGGGCGTCGAGGCGGTGAAGGAAGCCGGCCGCATCCTGCGCGAGAGCAACCTGCCCCACATGGCCTATCACGGCTTCGTCGAGGGCGACGATCTCGGCAAGGGCACGGTCGACGTCGTGGTCACCGAGGGCTTCACCGGCAATATCGCGCTCAAGACCGCCGAGGGCACCGCCCGCCAGATCGGCGAATATCTGCGCGCCGCGATGGGCCGCTCGCTGATGTCGAAGATCGGCTATCTCTTCGCCCGCGGCGCCTTCTCGGCGCTCAAGGACAAGATGGACCCGCGCAAGGTCAACGGCGGCGTCTTCCTCGGCCTGGAGGGCATCGTGATCAAGAGTCATGGCGGCACGGATGCGGTGGGGTTCGCCAGCGCCGCCGAACTGGGCTACGAGATGGCGCGCGAGGACCTGATGGCCAAGGTCCGCGAGATGGTGTCGGCCACGTCGCGTCCGCAGGCTGGCCCTGCCGACGCGCAGGCCGTCGCCGGCGAGTAGGGAAGAACGTCCTTGTCGAAACTGCGATCCGTGCTGCGCGGCTGCGGCTCCTATCTGCCGGCGCAGATCCTCACCAATGCCGACATGGCCAAAAAGGTCGACACCACCGACGAGTGGATCGTCCAGCGCACCGGCATCCGCCAGCGCCATATCGCGGCCGATGACGAGACCACCTCGGTGCTCGGCCTCAAGGCCGCGGAGGCGGCGCTCGCCGACGCCGGCATGCGCGCCGACGAGATCGACCTGATCATCGTCGCCACCGCGACGCCCGACCACACCTTCCCCGCCACCGCGACCCAGATCCAGGCCGAGCTCGGCATCACCCAGGGCGCGGCCTTCGACCTGCAGGCGGTCTGCTCCGGCTTCGTGTTCGCGCTGGCCACCGCCGACAAGTTCCTGACCAGCGGGGCTGCCAAGGCGGCGCTGGTCATCGGCGCCGAGACCTTCTCGCGCATCCTCGACTGGGAGGACCGCACCACCTGCGTGCTGTTCGGCGACGGCGCCGGCGCGGTCGTGCTGGCGGCGGAGGAGGGCGAGGGCACGCTCGCCGACCGCGGCGTGCTGACGACCCATATCCGCTCGGACGGGCGCCACAAGACCAAGCTCTATGTCGATGGCGGCGCCGGCTCGACCAAAACGGTCGGCCTGCTGCGCATGGAGGGCAAGGAGGTGTTCCGCCATGCGGTGGTCAACCTCGCCGACACCGTGCGCCACACCTTCGAGGCGACCGGGCTGACCGGCGCCGACATCGACTGGTTCGTGCCGCACCAGGCCAATCGCCGCATCATCGACGCCACTGCCGACAAGCTCGGCATCAGCCAGGACCATGTCGTGGTGACCGTGGACCGCCACGGCAACACCTCGGCGGCCTCGATCCCGCTGGCGCTCGCCGAGGCCCATGCCGACGGCCGCATCAAGCGCGGCCAGCTCGTGCTGATCGAGGCGATGGGCGGCGGCTTCACCTGGGGCTCGGCGCTGATCCGCTGGTGAGCCCGCGGCAGGCTCGACCGCTAAATCTTTTGGAATTCATGACATTTCCGAATTGCGGAAGCCATGAATCTCGCTGTTTTCAACCTGTGCGTCTGCTCCGAGGATTGACCCGGTCTGCCACGCATCCTAGCGTCCGCGCAGCCGGCACAGCTCGGCCCTGCGGGGATGCTTCTGCTCGATAACGCCTTTGGAGGTGGCTCATGGCTGGGCAAACGGTGACGCGCGCTGATCTGTGCGAGGCGGTCTATCAGAAGATCGGCCTGTCGCGGACGGAGTCGTCCAAGCTTGTCGAGGCCGTGCTGGACGAGATCTGCGACGCGGTCGCGCGCGGCGAAAACGTCAAGCTCTCCTCCTTCGGCTCCTTCGTCGTGCGCGACAAGGGCGAGCGAATCGGGCGTAATCCCAAGACGGGCGTCGAGGTTCCGATCGAGCCGCGCCGCGTCATGGTCTTCAAGCCGTCGAACGTGATGAAGGCCCGGATCAACGGGCAGATCGCCGAAGGCGAGGACGAGTGAGCCTGGAGTTCCCAACCGGCGAGACAGAGGCCGAATTGGACACCAAGAGCCCCGACGCATTCCGGACCATCAGCGAGGTCGCCGAGGACCTCGACATACCCCAGCACGTCCTGCGCTTCTGGGAGACCCGTTTCGCGCAGATCAAGCCGCTGAAGCGCGGCGGTGGCCGTCGCTACTACCGCCCCGACGACGTCGCCCTGCTCAAGGGCATCCGCCGGCTGCTCTACGGGGAAGGCTATACGATCAAGGGGATGCAGCGCATCCTCAAGGAGCAGGGGCCGCGCCACGTCCAGGCGATCGGCCGCGGCGCCGAGATCGCCCCGCTGCTGGGCGCGCCGGTACCGGCCGAGACCTCGCCTGCTGCCGCCGTCACCGCCGCACGCCGCGCCGCGATGCTGCCCGGCTTCGAGGAGGCGGACAGCTATCCCGGACCCGACGAGGACGGTGCGGAGGCGCACGCCATGCCCGTGCAGACGCTGCCGGTCGCCGATCTCGCGCTGCTGCGCGCGACGCTGGCCGAGCTGACCGAATGCCGCCGGCTGTTGCAGGGCGCGCTCGCCTCGGCGGATTCCGAGGACGCCTGACCGCGTCATGGCCCTTGAACCGGGGCGGTGCATGGCTTAGATCGGCCGCGAGGACGACCTCCGCGGCCCCGTGCCAGCGTGTTTTCCCGGCGTGGACGACCTCGCCCTTCGTGACGGAGGGCCGCACCATGGCCTGGATCTATCTCTTCATCGCCGGCCTGTTCGAGATCGGCTGGGCCATCGGCCTCAAATACACCCATGGCTTCACCCGCGTGGTGCCGAGCCTGCTGACCTTCGCGAGCATGGCAGTCAGTCTCGGCCTGCTCGGGCTCGCGCTCAAGAGCCTGCCGCTCGGCACCGCCTACGCCATCTGGACGGGCATCGGCACCGTCGGCACGGCTTTGCTCGGCATCCTGCTGTTCGGCGAGGCGGCCACCGCGATGCGGCTCGCCTGCATCGGGCTGATCGTCTCGGGAATCGTCGGGCTGAAGCTCGTCGGCTGAAGGCGGGCGACCGGCGCGGCTCAGCTGCGCCGGAAGGCCTCTGGCCAGAAGCCGTTGCGCTCCAGAAGCAGGATCAGGACGATGACGCCGAGCGTCACCACCACGGTCATCAGCTTCGAGTTCCAGGGGACGCCGCGGCCGATCAGCCAGACCAGCGTCAGCCCCATGATGAGGGGGATCGCGATCTCCATGGCGCCAGCCTAGTGCATCGGCCCGAAGCGAGGCAACCACACCCCGCGATCCGTATCGTCGCGGGAACTCAACGGGCCGCGCGACGTTGGCAGGGCAGGGACGAGCACACCGCCAGACCGGTGCCGGCGATCCATCCACACCACACGGACGAGGAGGCATCCATGGGCCTGTTTTCCAAGGATATCAAGACGATGGACGATCTGTTCGTGCATCAGCTCCAGGACGTCTATTACGCCGAGAAGCAGATCCACAAGGCGCTGCCCAAGATGATCGAGAAGGCGACCGACCAGGGCCTGCGCAGCGGGCTCGAGGCGCACCGCGGCGAGACCGAGGGCCATATCCGGCGGCTCGAGCAGGTCTTCAAGCAGCATGGCGTCGAGGCCAAGGCGGTGAACTGCCCGGCGATCGACGGCATCCTCAAGGAGGCCGACGAGGTGGCCGGCGAGGTCGCCGACAAGGAGGTGCTCGATGCCGCCATCGTCGCCGCCTGCCAGGCGGTGGAGCATTACGAGATCACCCGCTACGGCACGCTTGTCGCCTGGGCCAAGCGCCTCGGCCGTCAGGACTGTGCCGAACTGCTGCAGCAGAACCTCGACGAGGAATATGCCGCCGACGACAAGCTGACCAAGCTCGCCACCGGCGGCATCAACCGCAAGGCCGCCTGATCGCGGTCGTCGTGGGGCGCCGCGCCGTTCAGTCGGCCGGCGCCACCGCGTCCTGCGCCCCCTCGATCAGGGGGCGCAGCCGTGCCAGCTCCATCGCCATGAAGTCGAGGAACAGCCGCACCCGTGGGGTGTGGCGCATGTCGGGATGGGTGAGCAGCCAGAGATCGGCGGCATAGCCCGGCTGCGGCGCACCGAGGCGCGCCAGCCCGGGCCGCCGATCACCGATGAAGCAGGGCACGAAGCCGACGCCGATCCCCGTCTCGATCGCCTCCGCCAGCCCGAGCACGGAATTCAGCTTGTAGACCAGGCGCTCGGGCGGCACGGCCTTCTGCACGGTCTGCACGACCTTGAACCCGGTGAACTGGTCGCCGAGCGAGACCCAGCGCTGCGCGGGCCAGTGCTCCTCCGTCAGTGCCTGCGCGTCGGGATGGTCGGCGGCACGGCCATAGAGCGCCCAGGCGATCCGCGCAGCCCGGCGCCCGACGAGGTTCTCCGGCGGCGCATCGGTGGCGCGGATGGCGACATCGGCATCGCGCTTGCTGAGATTGAGCGCCTGGTTGCCGAGCAGCACGTCGAGCCTGATGTCCGGGCATTCGCGCATGAAGCGCTCGAACAGCGGCGTCAGCAGCTCGATCAGCAGGGAATCGTTGGTCGTGACGCGCAACTCCCCGGCGGGCTGGATCTCGCGTCCGGCGAGCCGGCGGGTGAAGCCGGAAATGTCCTGGTCGAGCCGCGCCGCCAGCGCCGCCATCTCCTCGCCGGCGGGCGTGGTGACGTAGCCGCTGCGATGGCGCTCGAACAGTCGGGTGCCGAGCGCCTCCTCGATTTGGCCGAGCCGCCGGAACACCGTGGAATGGTTGATGCCGATCAGCTCGGCTGCGGCCGGCAGGCTGCGCGCCTCGGCGATCGCCTTGATCAGGCGGAAATCGTCCCAGGACACGGGATGGGGCGCGGACGGCAAGGCGGGCTCTCCGGCGGTTGCTGCCGGACCATGCCGCAGACGGCGGGCTGCAACAACCCGCCGTCCGGCATCGGGCTCAGGCGAGGGCGGAGCGCGCCGCCTCGGGCAGGCGGCCGGGACGCAGGGCCAGGGGGCCGTCGCCGATCAGGCCATGGGCGAGTGCGAGTGCCGCCAGCACGGCGGGATGCTCCCAGCCGCCATTGGCGGCGGTGAACAGCCAGCCATTGGGCGCATGCACGGCGAGCGCGCCCAGCAGCACCGGCAGCAGCAGCAGCGAGGCGAAACGGCCATAGAAACCGAGGAGAATGGCGATGCCGCCCAGCGTCTCGGCCAGGATGATCGGCCAGGCGACCGCGCCGGGCAGGCCCTGCTGGCCGAGGAAGCCGGCGAAACCCGGCACGGTGAACACGCTGTATTTCAGATAGGCGTGCGCGAGGAACATCAGGCCGAGCGCGAGGCGCAGCACGAGGGCTCCGTAGGGAGCGAGGCGGGTATCGATCATGGAACTCTCCAGGCGATCGGGGTGATCGTGGCGGGAGAGTGATCGCGGCTGTTGCGCAATTCAATTTTCGAATTCGTCAGGAAGACATTGCTGGAGTGCAATGTCCGGCATCTGGATTTTGCCGGCCGATGGCCCATCTTGTCGGCAACGAGGGCGGCGTTCCGCGGCCCGAGAGGACCCAAGCCATGCAGATCAACGGCATCCACCACGTCACGGCGATCGCCGGCCCGGCGCGCCGCAATCTGGATTTCTATACCGGCGTCCTCGGGCTGCGCCTGGTGAAGAAGACCGTCAACTTCGACGATCCGACAACCTGGCACCTGTATTTCGGCGACGCCGGCGGCAATCCCGGCACGATCCTCACCTTCTTCCCTTGGGAGCATGCCGCCCCGGGCCGGCTCGGCATCGGCGAGACGCAGGAGACCTCCTTCCGCGTGCCCGCCGCCGCCATGGGCTACTGGACGCATCGCCTCGTCTCTCATGGCGTGGTGCATGATGTGCCCCAGAAGCGTTTCGGCGAGACCGTGCTGGCCTTCCGCGACCCGGACGGCATGCGGCTGGCGCTCGTCGGCGTGCCCGGCAGCGAGGCCGAGCCGGCCTGGGAGGGCGGGGGCATCCCCGCGGAGGTCGCCATTCGCGGCTTCCACGGCGTCACCCTGCTGCTCGACAAGGCCGAGCCGACCGCGGCGATCCTCGCCGAGGTCTTCGGTTTCGCCGAAGCCGGACGCGAGGGCGGCATCGTGCGGATGCGGGCGCCGGGCAGCCCTGTCGGCGGCATCGTCGATCTGCGCGGTGCGGGCGGCTTCCTGCCGGCCCGGATGGGCGCCGGCTCGGTGCACCACGTCGCCTTCCGGGCGGCCGACGATGCCGAGCAGGCGCGCATGGTGGCGCTGCTGACCGAGCGGTTCGGCCTGCGCGTCACGGAGCAGAGGGACCGCAACTACTTCCGGTCCGTCTACTTCCGCGAGCCCGGCGGCGTGCTGTTCGAGATCGCGACCGACGATCCGGGCTTCGCCATCGACGAGCCGGCCGACAGCCTCGGCGGCACCCTCAAGCTGCCGGCCCGCTACGAGGCGCGCCGCAGCGAGATCGAGGCGGTGCTGCCGGCCCTCGACTGACAAGGACGGGCGCCCAGCCTTGCGCCGGGCGCCCGCTCCCATCGCCATCGACGAGGAGATGTCACCATGGATGCGACCACGTCCTTCATCCACCGCTTCGAGCCGGCGACCGCGCCCGGCCTGCCGCCGCTCCTGCTCCTGCACGGCACCGGCGGCGACGAGACCGACCTGCTCTCGCTGGGCCGCACCGTCCTGCCCGGGGCGGCGCTGCTCTCGCCGCGCGGCAAGGTGCTGGAAGGCGGCATGCCGCGCTTCTTCCGCCGCATCGCCGAGGGCGTCTTCGACGAGGCCGACCTGACGCGCCGCGCCAACGAGCTCGCCGACTTCGTGCTGGCGGCCCGCGCGCGCTACGGCATCGCCGCGCCGCTGGCGCTCGGCTTCTCGAACGGCGCCAACATCGCCGCCGCGACGCTGCTGCTCCGGCCGGAAGCGCTGGCCGGCGGCGTGCTGCTGCGGGCGATGTCGCCCTTCGCGGCGCCGCCCGCGGCCGACCTCGCCGGCAAGCCGGTGCTGATCCTGTCGGGCAGCTTCGATCCGATCGTGGCGGGAGAGGATGCTGAGCGGCTGGCCGCGACGCTGGCGAAGGCCGGTGCGGCGGTGACCCATCGCAGCCTGCCCGGCGGCCATGGCCTCGGCCAGGCGGATATCGGCATCGTCGCCGGCTGGCTGGCCGACACAGGCCGCGCCGTGAATGCCTGAACGACAGAGGCCGGGACACGCCCCGCGTGCCCCGGCCTCGAATCGTCAGATCTCGTATCGCCGCGCCGATGCCGGCGGTCTCAGCGCGTGCCGCGCGCTCAGGCGCCCGTCCGCAGGTGACGGGAGAGATAGCAGAGCAGGCCCAGCGAGCCGAGCATGACCGAGATCATGTAGGGCCCGAACAGGCAGGCGACGAACACCGAGGCGATGAACCCGATCATCATCCCGTTGCGCCAGTCGAATGTCATGACGAAGCCTCCATCACGCAGGGCAGCATCGTTACGATAAGCTTGATTGTCTGAACCGGATTTGAACGGAATCGATTAAGAAAATCTTACGCTTGCGAGCGCTCGTTCAGATCCTGGAAAGGGTTGCGCGGCGCTGTCTGTGCTGCCAGCTCTGGCGTATGGCGTATGGCGTATGGCGTATGGCGTATGGCGTATGGCGTATGGCGTCTGGCGTCTGGCGTCCGGCGTCTGGCGTCTGGCGTGTGGTGCTCGCCGCCCTCCGTGCTGCGCGACGCCTCGTCCGGCGCCCGACGCTCCACGCCTGCCTTTTTCTTCTGCCGCGCGCTCTCGCCTCCGGCGCCCTCAGCGACAGGAGCCGACCTCCTTCACCGCATAGCGCGTCCTGCCGACGCCCTGGGGCGGGATCGCCTCAAGATAGACCACGAGCTTGCAGCGCTCGGTCCTGACCCGCCAGCGCAGTGCCCCGTCCGACCGCCGCTGCCCCGCCCGCGTCAACTCCCGGATCGGCAACTGGCGAACCGCATCGGCAAGCGCACCGCTCTGCATCAACACCTCGACCTGCGCCGCACTGTCGTAAAACCCGGAAACCGCAGCCTGCGCCGGGAGAGCGAAGCAGGATGTGGCGAGGGCGAAGGCGAGGCCGAGAGCGGGTTTCATGAGGGGCCTTTCGGGTGCTTGTCGCGGGCGCTGAGGGCCGATGAGATTCGTCCGGCGGAGATTCGATTATGCGCCGCCTATCCTCACCGTGAAGTCATGTTGTCCCAAGCCACGACTCCGGTCGTGAGGATCTATCGCGAAACCGCTTGGGGAGGGCGGCGCTGATACGGTGCGACCCCGCGCGCGGCCGCGTGCAAGGCAGAGGTCTTTGACAGGTCAGATGGGGGACTCGTAAGCGCCTGGCGCAATCCCGCGGCACTAAGGTATGCGAAACAACGGATCGACCATTCTGGGCCGATAAGACATGTTGCTGAGAATATTTAGGAAAAATGGTCGGAGCGAGAGGATTCGAACCTCCGACCCCTTGTCCCCCAGACAAGTGCGCTAACCGGGCTGCGCTACGCTCCGACGGCTCGGCTTATAGTGTGGGCGTTCGCGCGATGCAACGCGGCAGATGCATCTTTGCCCAGTTTCCCTCGATGACGGCGAACGTCGCCGGACTTTAGGGGATTTCGGGCACGCCGGGGTGGTCGCTGGAAGGCGTTCGCTGGGACCTAGGGCGCGTCCGAGCCCGTCGCCGGCGAATCGGAGCGCGTGCGGCTGCCTGGTAGATCGATGAGCGGCCTTTTGGGCATCGCCGCGGGTTGCGAGGCGGTCGGTATGACGCCGTTCGTGCCCCTCCGCCGGTTCGCCCCGTCGGGAGGGCAGCATCGCTAGGAGAGTGGTGAGGCCACGTAGCGCTCTGGACTGCGGACAGACTTCCGCAGTCCAGCGCCGCCTCCGTCTGCTTTCGCCCCCCGCTTCGCGCGCCAGGTCAGCGGGTGGATTTCGGTGAGATGGCCGAGGGGCGTGCCGTGCTCGCGATGGCTGTTGAGCTGCAACCCTCGCCATGGCCGCGGCGCTGGCCGACCCGGCCGCGTTTACCGCGTCGGTGGGTGGCGCTTGCGCGGCGGTGGGCGAGGGCGCAGGGTTCGCCATCGCATTTCCGGAGGGAAGGGATCTCGATGGCCATCGCCGTGCCTGAACGCGAGCCCGGTCGTGTCGGCGCGCCGAAGGCGGGCGGCGGCTCGCTCGAGAGCTTCTTCGCCGGGCTGGGGCCCGACTGGCATTCGCGCTGGGCCTGGGACCACTACGAATCGACGATCCTGGGGCTGGCGCAACGCTTCGGCCTGCGCAGTCTCTGCGAGATCGGCGGAGGCCGCGATCCCTTGTTCACGCCGGAGGAGGCGCGCGGGCACGGGCTCGAGCTGGTCGTCAACGACATCGACGCCGGCGAGCTTGCCCTGACGCCGAAGGGCCTGCGCACGGCGCGCTTCGATATCGCCGGCGACCTTTCGGAGCCCGACGTGGAGCGCGGGGGCTATGACATGATGGTCTCGCGCATGGTCTTCGAGCATGTGCACGACGTCGAGCGGGCCTGGACCAATATCCACGCGCTGCTGGCGCCCGGCGGCGTCGGCCTCGCCTTCATGCCGACGCTGTGGGCGCCGGTCTTCGCGCTCAACCACGTGCTGCCGGAGAAGGCCTCGCGCGCCATCGTGCACGCACTGTTCCCGGCGCGCCGCGACGGCGGCGGCGATCCGAAGTTCCCCGCCTTCTACGACTGGTGCCGGGGCAGCCGGTCGCGGCTGGCGCCGATGCTGCACCGGGTCGGCTTCGAGGACGTCCATGTCCAGCCCTTCTGGGGCCATGGCTATTTCGAGCGGATGCCGGTTCTGCGCCAGGCCGATCACGCCTTCAACCGCTTTGCGGCCAAGACCGGCTGGGCGGCGATGACGACCTATGCCTATGTCGCGGTGCGCAAGGCGCCCTGAGGCCGTGCCGCGCCGACCGGCACGGTCCGGCGGGGGAGGGCGGAGAGTCCCCAGACCAGGCCGAGCAGCAGGTAGAAATGGCGCCAGTGGTCGGTGTCGATCTGGATGCCCTGCAGGATCGTCGCGAACAGCACCGACCAGAGCACGATGGCATGGCCCTGCCAGGGCGCACGGGTGAAGACCAGCCGCCAGCCGACCACGCAGGTCGCCGCCGTCAGCGCCAGATAGGCGATGCCGCCGAGCCAGCCATAGGAGGCGAAGGCGTTGACGTAGACGTTGTGCGGATCCTCGGGGAAGAAGAAGCGGAAGCGCAACGGCCCGAAGCCGTTGGGCACGTCGAGCAGCATCGGGATGGCGCGCAGCTGGCTGCCGAAGCGGCCGGTGACGCCCTGGTCGTAGCTCTGGTCGAGGCTGGCGCGCACCTCGAAGACGCTGCGGATGTTCTCGAAGGAAAGCGCCACCAGCAGCGCCACCACCACGAGCCCGAGCGAGACGGCGGTCAGCACGACGATGCGCCGGCGCTGGGCGGCGCTGGCCGAGACGAGGAAGCTCAGCGCCGTCATCAGCATGGCGGAGGCGACGAGATTGCCCCAGCCGCCGCGCGAGAAGGTCAGGAACAGCGCGAGCAGCGGAACGCTCATCAGGAGGAAGCCGCGGATCAGGCCGAGGCGGCGGGTCAGGATGCCGTGCAGGCAGTAGAGGATCGGCAGGACGAGATAGGGACCCAGCACATTCGGGTCCTTGAACGTGCCCGAGGCACGGCCATAGAGGGTGAAGGCGCCGCCGAGGCCGCCGATGTTGAAATAACCGAGAATGCCGGCGAGCCCGGCGCACCAGGCCGCGAAGAGATAGCCCTTGCGCAGGGTGTCGAGCCGCCCTGTCGCGTCCTCGGCCATGATCGCGGCGAAGAAGATCGCCGTCAGCATCAGATAGACCGAGACCGCGGTGAAGCGTACCGACGGCGTCTCGTCCATCCAGGGGATCAGCGCGAACACCCCGCCGAGATTGTAGAGCAGCAGCAGCAGCGCCAGCGGGATCAGCTTCTGCGACAGGCGGATGCCGGTCAGCGCGAAGACGAAGAGCGCCAGCGGGAAGAGGAACTCATAGGGCGAGGGCTCGATCAGCGCGAAGCCGCTCAGCGCCACGAACAGCCAGAGCACGCCGCGCTTGATCGCGGCATAGGAGATCGCCAGCCCGCGCCGAGGCGGGGCATGGCCGGACCCCGCCTGCGCGAGCGCGCTCAATAGGCGTTCTCGTTCTTGGTCAGCAGCGAGAGCGGCGTCCGGAGCAGGATGTAGGCATCGAACAGCACCGACCAGTTCTCGATATAGTAGAGGTCGTGCTCGACGCGCTTCTGGATCTTGTCGTCGGTATCGGTCTCGCCGCGCCAGCCGTTCACCTGGGCCCAGCCGGTGATGCCGGGCTTGACCTTGTGGCGGGCGAAATAGCCGTCCACCACCTGCTCATAGGCGCGGTTGGCCGTCTTGGCGTGGATCACGTGCGGCCGCGGGCCGACAAGCGAGAGATTGCCCTTGAACACGACGTTGAACAGCTGCGGCAGCTCGTCGATCGAGGTCCTGCGGATGAAGCGGCCGACGCGGGTGACGCGCGGATCGTCCTTGGTGACCTGCTTGGCGGCCGTCTGGTCCGCCATCTCGTGATAGAGCGAGCGGAACTTGAGCACGTCGATGCTCTCATTGTCGAAGCCGTAGCGTTTCTGGCGGAACAGCACAGGACCGCGCGAATCCAGCTTGATGGCGATCGCGGTGGCGAGCATCAGCGGCGAGAGCAGCAGCAGCGCCAGGCTGCCGATGACCTTGTCGAACAGCCATTTCAGTACGAGGTCCCAGCCGGCGATCGGCCGGTCGAACACGTCGAGCACCGGGACGGTGCCGATATAGGAATAGGAATGCGGCCGGAAACGCAGCTTCGACATGTGCGCGGAGAGGCGGATGTCGATCGGCAGCACCCAGAGCTTGCGCAGCATGGTCAGCATGCGCGCCTCCGCCGAGATCGGCAGGGTGAAGATGACCAGGTCGAGCTTGGTGCGCCGGGCGAACTCGACGAGGTCGTCGACCGTGCCGAGCTTGGGGTAGCCCGCGACGAGATCGGGCGACCGGTCGTCATTGCGGTCGTCGAAGACGCCGAGGATGCTCAGGCCGGAATCCTCCTGCGCCTCCAGCGCGCGGATGAGCTCCTGGCCAGCGGGGCCGCCGCCGACGATCGCGGTGCGGCGGTCGAGCCGGCCGGCACGGGTGAGGCGCCGGACGATCTGGGTTACCAGCGCCCGCTCGCACAGCAGCGCGGCGAGACCGGTGGCGTAGAAGCCCGCCAGCCAGACGCGGGAGGCGAGGTCGCTGACCTTCAAGAAGAAAAAGGCTGCGAGCACCAGCAGGAACAGTAGCGTCCAGCCGGTGAGGAGCCGCAGGATCCCGCCGGCGAACTGGCGCAGGGCGCCGATCTGGTAGAGATGCAGCACCTGGAAGGCGGCCATCGCGCCCACCGCCGTCAGCGGGATGGTGATCTGGTAGAGCAGCGGGTCCTTGGTGTTGCCGTGGACGTAGAGCCAGTAGACCAGCGTGCCAGCGATCATCACCGTCAGCAGGTCCGCCAGTCGGACGAGGCCCTCGATCAGCTCATGGGAGAAGCTGCGTTTCACGGGCAGGGCCGCGATCTTCGCGGCCAGCGGATGGAACGCCCGGGTCGTGCCGGCGATGACGCCCGGCGCGGGGCCGTCGCCGGTATCCGCCTTGATCATGTCGCGAACGTCGAAAGCGCCCATCTCGTCCCGTCCTCGCCGGATTGCGCCGATCCGTGGAAGTTGCGTCGCGGTCGTGACCTAGCACCAATTGCTCTCGGAACGTTTAATCCGCCGTTACGTCAGTTCCAGGCCCGCCATGCTTCTCCGCGGCGCGTGGCGAAGGGGCGGGCGGATGGCGTTTTTCGTCGTGCTCGCAAGGTGATGCTACAGTTGCGCCAAGCTTTCGGAAAGCGTCGTTTCGGTCTCGAAAAGCCGGCAAAACAGCCGATCGGTTGACAGAAAGCGCAAATTGGGGCATTTACAGCGTTGATGGTTGTCTGAGAAACACATTGCTGTTCATGATCGCTCCGCCACTGCTCGCGGCGCATGCGATCATTTCGTGACCACGGTCGAGTGACCCGGTCGCGCTCTCGAACACCATTCCCAAATGCCAACGATACGCCCCCCGTCTCCGTCGCCCCCGCGACGCAGGCGCCCTGGGTCGGCGTCCATGTGTGTCTTATGTCTTTTCATTGGTTCGTTCTGCTCGCGGCGGTCGTCGTCGAGGTTGCCGCCACATCGGCGCTGAAGGCCTTCGTCTCCGCGCCTCTCTTCGCCGCCATCCTGCCTCTCCTCCTCATCGGCCTGTCCTTCGCGCTTCTGAGCCTGGCGCTGCGGGTCATCCCGATGGCTGTCGCCTATGCGGTCTGGGAGGGGCTCGGCATCGTCGGGATCGCCGTCATCGGCCATATCCTCTTCGCCGAGCATCTCACGGTCTCGCGCATTCTCGCGCTGGCGCTGATCATCGCCGGCATCGTGCTGCTCGAGCGTGGCGTCGGACGTGACGGCGCCGCCGATGGCGCGCGCGAGCCCGACATCCCCACGGCCCGCAACCCGACGGAGGTGACCGGCGGGAGGCTCGTGTGAGCATCTCCCTGTCTCCGCAGATCCTCGCCCTCGGCTGGCTCGCGCTCGCGGTCCTGCTCGAGGTCTCCGGCACCGCGCTGCTCAAGATCTCCGACGGTCTGAAGCAGCGCCTGCCCGGCGCGGCCGGCGTGCTGCTGGTCATCGGCGCCTTCGCGGCGCTCGCCCAGGCCATTCGCGGCATGGACCTCTCGGTCGCCTATGCGGTCTGGGGCGGTGTCGGCCTGGTGCTCACGGCCGTCGTCGGCGCGCTCGCCTTCGGCCAGCGCATCCGGCCCGCCGGCTGGCTCGGGATCGCCTGCGTGATCGCTGGCGTGCTGGCACTCAAGCTCGGCTGAGCGGCGCCGGTCCGAGGCCGCGCTGCGCCAGGGCGCTGCGATAGCCGCCGAGCACCCCCTCGACCATCGCGTCGAGCGAAAAATGCGCTCGGACATGGGCGGCGAGACCCGCCGCCTGTGCCCGGCGTTCCTGTTCGGGCGTGGCGAGGACGCCGCGAATTGCCTGCGCCAGGATGCGCGGCTCGTCCGGCGGGATCAGCCTGTGCGCCTTCTCCGGCCCGTAGATCTCCTTGATTCCCCCGACATCGGTCGCGATCAGCGGCTGCGCCGCCGCGGCCGCTTCCAGGACGACGTAGGGCAGCGATTCCGCCCGCGAGGGCAGCACCATCAGCCGGGCCCGCGTCAGCGCGGCGCGGATCGGCCCCGGCGGCTCGAAGGTGCATTGCGCGGCGATGCCGCGTGCCGCCGCCATCTCGCGCAGCAGCGCCTCGTCCGGCCCGGAGCCGACGATCAGGATGGAGGGCGTCAGTCCGGCCTCCTGGCGCAGCAGCGCCAGCGCCTCGACCAGCGTGTCGACTCCTTTCGCCGAGCGCAGCTCCCCGAGATAGAGCAGGTCGAAGGTCGCGCCGCCATGGTCGATCGGCGCGAACTCCGCCTCGGAGATGCCGTTCAGCACGATGCGGTGGGCCGAGCGCGGCGGGTGTCCGATGCTCGCCTCGAAACGCCCGGCGATGAAGGCGCTCTCGAACAGGAACATGTCGGTTGCCGGCTCAAGCAGCCGCTCGACGGCCATGTAGAGGCGATGGGCCCTGCTGCCCGGCCGGTAGTTGAAGCTGCCGCCATGCGGCGTATAGGCCGTCGTGAAGTTGCGCTTCGGCGAGAACAGTGCCGGCAGCCGCGCATAGAGTCCGCCCTTCGAGCCATGGGCGTGCACGATCTGCGGTGCCAGGCACCGACGGGTGGCGATCGCCGCGATCTGGGCGCGCAGATCGGTCGGGCTGGGATAGCGCGACATCGGCACGCGTGTGACGCCGAGCGTCAGGCGCGGCGCCAGCTCGGCGAACAGCGCGTCGGCCCGGGTGCCGCCGGTCGAGGAATCGCAGAAGATCCCAACGTGATGGCCGCGATCCGCCTGTCCGTTGGCCAGATCGACCACATGGCGGAACAGCCCGCCGAGCGGGGCCCGGAAGACGTGCAGGATCCTGAGGGGCGCGGCCCCGGTCTCGCCGGACATCGTCGGTCCTCCGCAGGCGCTGGCGACGGGGCGGGGCCGGCTAGAACCAGCGTTCCTTGATGACGATCGTGTCGCCCGGCCGCACCGGATAGGTGATCGGCACGGTGGCGGTGACCTGCCGTCCGTCCATCACGCGGGTGATCTCGGCCTGCTCGCGCTGGCCGCGCGGGGTGAAGCCGCCGGCGATCGCCACCGCGGTCTGCACGGTCATCCCGTTCACATAGGGGAACTGTCCCGAATTGGTGACTTCGCCGAGCACGAAGAAGGGCCGGTAGGTATCGACCTCGACCGAGACCTTGGGCTCGCGCAGATAGCCGCCGCGCAGCTTCGCCTCGATGGCGCGCGCCAGCATGTCGGTGGTGCGCCCCTGCGCGTCGACCGTGCCGATCAGCGGCATGGCGATGCGGCCCGAGCCGTCCACCGCGTAGACGTTCGAGAGATTGTCCTGGCCGAACACGATCACCCGCAGCCGGTCGCCGCTGGCGAGCCGGTAGGGCTGGCGATCGTCGATGGCGATATCGGGCGCGGAGACCCGCGGCGCGCAAGCGGACGCCGCCAGCGCGGTCGCGAGCGCAAGACAGACATGGCGTCGAAGCATCATCACTGGCGGACCTGTTCACGGACTGCCGCAATGCTAGGGGCGATATGGTTAACAAAATCTGAGCCGCGCCGGCTGCCGACCGTCCCGGCCGAGGCGCAAATCGGCGCCGTGCAACCGCGGAAGCCGTCTTAACCCGCCAATAACCTTAATGTCGTCTCTTGAACGCTGCGTCTCGCCGGGGCGCAGAGAGTATTGCGTGAATGGAAGCGTCATGACATCTCGCTATGACACTGCTCCCGCCATGGGTGATGGTCGCGTCGGCGACATGCTCGACCTGTCGGCGCTCTGGGCCGCGATCAAGGCGCGCAAGCGCTGGATCATCGGGCCGACGCTCGCCGCGCTTGCCCTGTCCAGCATCGCGGTCAATGTGATCACGCCCCGGTATACCGGCGAGGCCCAGATCCATCTCGAGAACCGCGACAATTACTACACCCGTCCAGGCCCCGGCCCGGATGGCGCCGGCCCGCAATTCGACAGCGAGGGCGTGCAGAGCCAGGTCCAGCTGATCATGTCGCGCGACCTCGCCCGCGAGGCGATCAAGCGCATCGGCCTCGTCGGCAACCCGGAGTTCGATTCCGGGGCGGGGGCGCTCGGCGCGCTCAGGAAGGTCGGCGTGCTGCTCGGCATCGGCGCCCATCCGGCCGATCGCTCGCCGGAGGACCGGGTGCTCGAGAAGTATTACGAGCGGCTGCTGGTTTATCCGGTCGGGCGCTCGCGCATCGTCGCGGTCGAGTTCACCTCGCAGGATCCGGCGCTGGCCGCCAAGGGCGCCAACGAGATCGCCGCGCTCTATCTGGAGATGCAGGAGGCCGCCAAGCAGGACACCGCCCGCAGCGCCTCCTCCTGGCTGTCGACCACCATCGAGCCGCTGCGCAAGCGCCTCGCCGAGTCGGAGGCCAAGGTCGAGGATTTCCGCTCGCGCAACGGCCTGCTCGTCGGGCCGAACAACACCACGATCACCTCGCAGCAACTCGCCGATCTCTCGACGCAGCTCTCGGCGGCACGCAGCCAGCAATCGGAGGCGCAGGCCAAGGCCGGCATCATCCGCGAGGCACTGCGCAGTGGCCGGCTGTTCGAGATCCCCGACGTCGCCAACAACGAGCTGGTGCGTCGCCTGATCGAGCAGCGCGTCAACCTGCGGGCGCAGCTCGCGGCGGAGTCGCGCAGCCTCCTCTCCGAGCATCCGCGCATCAAGGAGCTCAACGCCCAGCTCGCCGACCTCGAAGGCCAGATCCGCGCCGCCGCCGAGCGTGCGGTCCGCACGCTGGAGAACGAGGCCAAGATCGCCGGCCAGCGCGTCGAGAGCGTCGCGGCCGCGCTGGAAGGCCAGAAGAAGACCGCCTCGGGCGCCAATGACAGCGAGGTGCAGCTGCGTGCCCTGGAGCGCGAGGCCAGGACCCAGCGCGAGCAGCTCGAGCAGTACATGCTGCGCTATCGCGAGGCGCTCGCCCGCGATTCGCTCAGTGCCCAGCCGGCGGATGCGCGCATCATCTCGCGCGCCGTCGAGCCGACGCAGCCCTCCTTCCCGAAGAAGCTGCCGATCGTGCTGGTCTCGACGCTCGCGACCTTCCTGGTCTCGCTGGCTCTGGTGGTCTCGCGCGAGCTGCTGAACGGCGGCGCTTCGGCGCCGGCCGAAAAGCCCCGCCGCAAGAGCCCGGGCTGGGTCGGTGCCGGCACGCGCGAGGACGAGGTCGGCGCGCCCGTCGCCGCCGGTCCCGACATGCCGCCGCGCCCGGTTGCGGGCCTGCTCACACATGGCGGGCGGGTCGGACAGCTGCATCTTGATCTCGCCGACGCCGATGCCAGCCTGAGCGAGATCGCGCGCCGGCTCGGCGAGCCCGGCGGCGCGAGCGCATCTCTGCTGCTCGCCCTCGACGCGGCCGAGCCGACCGAGGTCTCGGCCCGCGACCTCGCCGCCATGCTCTCGGAGCGGGCGCGCTGCGTGCTGGTCGATCTCGCCAGCGACGACGAGCGCCAGCAGGCCGGCTTCTCCGAACTGCTCTCGGGCGAGGCGATGTTCTCCGACGTCATCACCCGCCGTCCGAACCAGCGCCTGCACGAGATCGCGCCGGGCCGGGCTGGGCGCGCGGCGGTGCTGGCCGCGCCCGAACTGGTCGAGCTGGCGCTGGACGCGCTGTGCGAGACCTATGACTGGGTCGTGGTCGTCGCCGCTTCCACCGACGAGAGCCGCGTGCTCGCGCCGCTGGCGGCCCGCGCCCGGGCGGCGCTGGTCGTCGCCGGCCATGCCGGCAACGGCCATGCCGTCGAGGCCGCCTATCGGCTGGCCGACATCACCAAGGCGCCGATCGCGCTGGTCATGGCCGAGAAGCGCGCGCAGGCGAAGCCCGTCGAAATGGCGCCCCTGTCGCCGGACGGCAGCCCGGCCCTGGCCTGAGCCGGGGCCGCGATGCGGTTCACGCCTCGTCGGCTGGCGGGCGCGCCCGCGTGCGCAGCGCCTGGACGCGGCGCACCAGCGCGAGCAGGCGCGGCGAGCCCTTGATGGTCCGTTTCAGCGCGCGCCGGGCCCGGCCGATCTGCGCGTGCACGCGGCCCTTCGCCGTCAGCGGCAGGAAACTGTCGACCAGCGCGTCGCTGTCGTCGCAGATCGTCGTCTTGTAGCGGGCCTCGCCGACGCCGAGATCGAACATCGTCAGTCCCTCCTCGCACTTCGCCCGGATCAGCTCGATCAGCAGGATTTCGCCCGGGCTGGTGCGCGCCGCGACCGAATCGAGGTCGAAGGAGGTCGCCATGCCGGAGAAGCGTCCGCCCTGGACCGCCCCGACATAGGTCGCGACGATGCCGCCGTTCAGTTCCAGCGCATGCAGCTCGATCACCGGCTTCTGCCCGTTCCCGGCGAGCGCCGCCTGGCGGAAGAAGGCGCGCATCGCCGGCGCCGCGAACGGGTCGGGCAGGCCCATCTGCGCGAAGCGCGCCGCCTTCTGCAGCAGGAACGCGTCGAGCACGCGCTCGATCTCGGCCGCATCGCCGGCCAGCAGCAGCCGCGACGGGCCGAACTCGGCGAAGCGGTTGTGCTTCGTCGTCATCTTCTTGCGGGCATGCTTGCTCATGGCGCGCCGCAGCGTCGCCTCGCCGTCGCCGGGGATCAGCGCGAGCTTGTAGGACCGGCTCGGGCTCGGCCCGCCGGGGAGCCGCGCTGCCGGGTTGCGCACGCCCTGCCAGTCCGGCGGCTGGTTGACGAAGGCCAGCGCATCCACCGCCAGCAACGCCCCGACCGCCTGGAACAGCCGCGCCGCGGCGGCATCGTCGAGCGCCGCGGCGAAGTCCTTGCGATAGAGGCCCATATGATAATTGGCGTGCTTGCCGCCGATGAACGCGGCGAGGGAGGCGCCGAGCCGGCGCTCGATCGCCAGCGGCAGAAGCGCCAGGATGGTGCCGTCCGCGGCTTCCACCACGACGAAGCGGGCCTGCATCCCGTCCGCCCGGCCGACGGTCTCGACGAAGGGCCGCACCCAGTCATAGGCCTGATAGGGCGTGACCAGCGCCTCGCGCTCGAACGCCCGCCACAGCGGTTCGAGCGCGGCGATATCGTGCTCCACCCGCAGCCGCCGGCCGTCCGGCGCAGGCGTGCCGGCGGGCCGGGGGGAGGCGGGGTCGGATTCTGTCATGGCGGCATTCTCGACGGCGCGACGCGAACTGCTTAATCGGGCATTGTGAACGGACAGGCCATCCCGGCGCCAGAGCGGGCGGGACTTCGCGGGACACCGTTAGCGAATGGTTGAATCGGATTATCGGGCAGCGTCGCCATGAGCCTGCGCCACAAGCTGTTTTCGGCCGCCTTCACCGCGCTCGACCTGACCGGCGCCGCCGGCTGGGGACGCGGCTTGGCGCAGGGGCGTGGCGCGATCCTGACGCTGCATCACGTCCGGCCGACCCTGCGCTCGGGCTTCCGCCCCAACGGCCTGCTGGAGATCACGCCGGGCTTCCTCGACCGGGCGCTGCAACTCATCCGCGCCGAGGGCTACGAGATCGTCCCGCTCGACGAGGCGCTGCACCGGCTCGCCGATCCGCGGCCGGGCCCGCTCTTCGTCGCGCTGACCTTCGACGACGGCTATCGCGACAATCTCGACCGTGCCTGGCCGGTGCTGGCGAAGCACCAGGCGCCATGGACGCTCTATGTCGTGCCGGGCTTCGCCGAGCGCACGGCGAGGCTGTGGTGGCGCGAGCTGGAGGAGGCGATCCGCATCCTGCCGGAGATCACGCTCGACCTGCCGGACGGCCGCTTCAGCGCCGCGACGCGCGACGACGCCGAAAAGGGCAGGGCCTTCGATGCGCTCTACTGGCGTCTGCGCAAGGGGCCGGAAGCGATTCTGCTGGCTGCGATATCGCAGCTGGCGGCGCGGGCGGGCGTCGATCCCGTCGCGCTGGTCGAGCGCGAATGCCTGCCGGTCGAGACGCTGAAGGGGCTGGCCGGCGCGCCCGGCGTCACCATCGGCGCACACACGATGAGCCATCCCATGCTGGCCGGCCTGCCGGAGGAAGCGGCGCGGCGGGAGATGGCGGAGAGCCGGCGCTGGCTCGCCGAGACGCTCGGCCTCGACATCCGGCATCTCTCCTATCCGGTCGGCGATCCCGGCTCGGCCGGCCCGCGGGAGTTCGCGCTGGCGCGCGAGCTCGGCTTCGCTAGCGCGGTGACGACGCGCCCGGGGCATCTCTTCGCCGCCCATGCGCAGCACCTGCACGCTCTGCCGCGCGTCTCGCTGAACGGTTTGCACCAGTCGGAAGCGGCGCTCAGGGCGCTGCTCTCGGGGCTGCCCTTCCTGGCCTGGAACCGCGGCCGCCGGCTGAATGTCGGCTGAGCGGCGGCAGGCTCAGCCGTCCTTGCGCTCCATCCACTTGATCAGCGGCAGCAGCGGCAGGATCCAGGCGAGGCCCAGCGTGATATAGGCGATGGTCTGGATCGGCTTCGCCGCCTCGGTGATGCGGCCCTGGGCCAGCGCCATGGCGACGAGCGCGTAGACGCAGACGAAGATCAGGATCACCACGGTCCCGATCAGCTTGCGGTGGGTCTGCCTCATGGGGTTTTCTCATCCGGACTGCGGCATTGCGGGCGTTGTTCGGCGCGGGGGCCGGGACTATCTGTCACCCGCTGCCGCGCTTGTGAAGCGCTATCCCCCGCGACCGGAGGTTCCATCCCGTGACGATCGTGCTCGACCAGCCCATCGAGGCGGTGCCGGCTCCCCCGGCGCATGCCGGCATCAGGCGCTGGCTCTGGGCGGTGGCCCTGCTCGTCTTCGTGATGATCGTCGTCGGCGGCGCGACGCGGCTGACCGGTTCGGGCCTCTCCATCACCGAATGGCGCCCGGTAACCGGCGCGATGCCGCCGCTCTCGGCGGGCGCCTGGGCCGAGGAGTTCGCGAAATATCGCGCCAGCCCGCAATACCAGCTGCTCAATACCGGGATGAGCCTCGGCGAGTTCAAGTTCATCTACTGGTGGGAATGGGGCCATCGCCAACTCGGCCGCTTCATCGGTCTGGTCTATCTTGCCGGATTCCTGGTCGTGGCGCTGCGCCGGCTGCTGCCCTGGCGCCAGGTCGGGGTGCTGCTCGGCCTCGGCCTGCTTCTCGGCCTGCAGGGCACGATCGGCTGGATCATGGTCGCCTCGGGCCTTGAGCCGGGCATGGTCGCGGTGGCGCCGGTCAAGCTGACGCTGCATCTCAGCTTCGCTGGCCTGTTCTTCGGCGCGGTGATCGCCTTCGCCACCTGGCTGACGCCGCCGCGCCGCATCGAGACCGCGCGCAGCCTGGGCGGCGCCTGGCTGCTGCTCCTGCTGGTCTTCGTCCAGATCGCGCTCGGCGGGCTGGTCGCCGGCTCCCGCGCCGGCTTCACCTTCAACACCTGGCCGCTGATGGATGGCGGGCTGGTGCCGCCGGCGGCGACGCTCTTCGCCGGTACGCCGCTCTGGGAGAACTTCGTCGACAATGTCGCGCTGGTGCAGTTCAACCACCGCATCGGCGCCTATGTGCTGCTGGCCGTGGCGCTCTGGCACATGCTGGCGCTGCGCAACGCCGCGCCCGGCTCCGGCGGCGCCAAACGGGCGACGGCGCTCGCCGGCCTCGTGCTCGCCCAGGCGGCGCTCGGCGTGGTGACGCTGCTGCTGGTGGTGCCGCTCTGGGCCGGGCTGGCGCATCAGGCGCTGGGCTTCGCCGTGCTCGCCATGGCGGTGGTGCACGTCACCCGCACGCAGACCGGGCTGCGCGATCGTGTCTGAGAGCTGCCCGTTCTGCGCCATCGCGGCGGGACGCATCCCGGTGCACAAGGTCGCCGAGAGCGAGCGGCTCGTCGCCTTTCTCGATATCGCGCCGGTGCGGCCGGGCCATGTGCTGATCGTGCCGCGGGCGCATCACCCGTTCTTCGACGACATGCCGGCCGATGTCGCGGCCGAGCTCGTGCAGATGGCCCAGCCGATCGCCAGGGCGTTGAAGCGGCTCTACGGCGTGCCGCGCGTCGCCTTCATGTTCACGGGGACGGATGTCGCCCATGCGCATGGGCATCTGATTCCGATGGTGGAGAAGCACGACGTGACCTCGCGGCGCTATTTCGCCGAGGAGGTCGTCACCTTTCGTCCGCTGCCGCGCCTGGCGCCGGAAGAGCTGGACGAGACGGCCCGCCGCATCCGCGGCGAGCTCTCTGCGTAAAAGGACGCGGCCGGCGCGGGCCGGTCGCCTCGTCGGCTCAGGCGAGCGCCTGGTCGAGATCGGCGATCAGGTCCTCGGCGTCCTCGAGCCCGATCGACAGGCGCACCACCTGGGGGCCGGCGCCCGACGCAGTCTTCTGCGCGTCGGTGAGCTGGCGATGGGTGGTCGAGGCCGGGTGGATCACCAGCGAGCGCGTGTCGCCGATATTGGCCAGATGCGAGAACAGGGCGAGGTTCGACACCAGCTTGACGCCGGCGTCGTAGCCGCCCTTGAGGCCGATGGTGAACACTGCGCCGGCGCCTTTCGGCGTATAGCGCTGCGCCAGCGCATGGTACTTGTCGTCGGCCAGGCCCGGATAGCTGACCCATTCCACCGCTGGATGCTGCGCCAGATGGGTCGCGACTTTGAGTGCGTTGTCGCAATGGCGCTGCATGCGCAGCGGCAGCGTCTCGATGCCGGTCAGGATCATGAAGGCGTTGAAAGGCGAAAGCGCCGGGCCCATGTCGCGCAGGCCGAGCACGCGCGCCGCGATCGCGAAGGCGAAGTTGCCGAAGGTCTCGCCCAGCACCATGCCGTTATACTCCGGGCGCGGCTTGGAGAGCATGGGGAAGCGGTCGTCGCCGACCCAGTTGAACGAACCGCCGTCGACCAGGAGGCCGCCGATCGAATTGCCGTGGCCGCCGAGGAACTTGGTGGCCGAGTGCACGACGATGTCGGCGCCGTGCTCGAAGGGGCGGATCAGGTAGGGCGTCGCCATCGTGTTGTCGACGATGAGCGGGATGTTGTGCGCCTTGGCGATCTTGGCGATGCCGGCGATGTCGACGATCACGCCGCCCGGATTGGCGATCGACTCGATGAAGATCGCCTTGGTCTTCGGCGTCACCGCGGCGGCGAACGACTCGAGGTCGTCGACATCCGCCCAGATCACGTTCCAGCCGAAGTTCTTGTAGGAATGGTTGAACTGGTTGATCGAGCCGCCATAGAGCTGGCGGGCCGCGACGAACTCGTCACCCGGCTGCAGCAGCGTGTGGAAGCTCAGGAACTCGGCCGCGTGGCCGGAGGAGACGGCGAGCGCGGCCGTGCCACCCTCCAGCGCCGCGATGCGCTCTTCCAGCACCGCATTGGTCGGGTTGCCGAGGCGCGAATAGATATTGCCGAAGGCCTGCAGACCGAACAGCGAAGCGGCGTGGTCGACATCGTCGAACACGAAGCTGGTGGTCTGGTAGATCGGCGTGGCGCGGGCGCCGGTGGCGGCGTCGGGCGCGGCACCCGCATGGATGGCGAGCGTGTTGAAACCCGGTGCGCGGTCCGTCATGGCGTACTCCCTCGGCGCTTTGGTCGTGTGCTGCTTTCGTTCGATTTACCGAACGCTTTGTTCGGCGTCAATCGGATGGGGTTCAGGAGGAGGGCGGCCGTCGCAGGCCCGGACGGTCGATCGTCAGCTTCTGGAAGCCCTTGCCGGCGAGCGCCGGCTTCTTCGACGAGAGGATGCGGGAATTGATGCCCTGCCAGCCGATCTCGCCCGAGAGCCGGCCATATTCGATCTTCGGGCAGCGATCCATGATCACGGTCAGCCCCTTCGCTTCGGCGCGGGCGGCCGCCTCGTCGTTGCGGACCGAGAGCTGCATCCAGATCACCTTGGGCAGGGGCGTGAGCGCCAGCGCCTCGTCGACGATCGGCCCGGCCGCTTCCGAATTGCGGAAGATCTCGACCATGTCGATCGGCCCGGGGATCTCCTTCAGCGAGCCATACACCGTCTTGCCGAGCAGCGTCTGGCCGGCGAGGCCGGGATTGACCGGGATCACGTCATAGCCGCGGTCGAGCAGGTACTTGGTGACGATCCAGCTCGGGCGCGCCTCGTTGGCCGAGGCGCCGACCAGCGCGATGCGCTTCGAGGCCTTGAGGATGTCTCGGATCAGATGGTCGGGATAGGCGAGGGGCGTCATCGTCTGGCTCATGGTTTGCGGCGGGCTCGGCCGCCGGCGGAAAGTCTCGCGAAAGGGAGGGCGCCTCAGCGCTCCCAGACCGGCTGGCGCTTCTCCATGAAGGCGCCGATGCCTTCCTCGGCGTCGCGCGCCATCATATTCTCCACCATCACGGCGGAGGCGTGGTCATAGGCCGCCTTCAGCCCCATCTCGCGCTGCTCGTAGAAGGTGCGCTTGCCGGTCTTCACCGTCACCGCCGATTTGGCGGCGATGGTCGCGGCGAGCCGCCTCGCCTCGGCGAGCGCCTCGCCGGCCGGGACGACGCGGTTGACCAGCCCCATGCGCGCGGCCTCCGGCGCCGGCACCATCTCGCCGAGCAGCAGCATCTCCATGGCGTGCTTGGCCGAGAGGTTGCGCGACAGCGCCACCATCGGCGTCGAGCAGAACAGGCCGATATGGACGCCCGGCGTGCAGAAGCGGGCTCCGCTGCCGGCGACGGCGAGGTCGCAGCTCGCGACGAGCTGGCAGCCGGCTGCCGTGGCCGTGCCCTCGACCGCCGCGATGACCGGCTGGGGCAGGGCGGTGATCTGCTGCATCATCGCCGAGCAGCGTCCGAGGATGTCGGCGAAATAGACTCGGCCGCGGTCGGCGTCGGCGCGATGCGCGCTCATCTCCTTGAGGTCGTGCCCGGCGCTGAACACCGGACCGGCCGCCGCCAGAACTACCGCGCGCACCGAGCCGTCCTCGGCGATGGCGGCGAAGGCCTGCGACAGGGCGGCCAGCATCGCCTCGCTCAGCGGGTTGCGCGATTGCGGGCGGTTCAGCGTCAGCTGCGCGATTCCGTCGGCGTCCTCGCGCAGGAGGACCGGAGCCGGCTGGAGATGATGGGCGTTCATGGGGCGGCCTTTCGCTGGTCCCGCTATTGTCGAGGCGGCGTCGCCATGCCGCAAGGGGAGGGTCGTCAGTCCAGCTCCCGGTTTTGCGCACCATGACCACCAAGATGACCGCCGCCGAGCTCGATGCCTATCTCGACGAGGTCTTTCCGCAGCTGCATTACGGCGGGCGCACCTTCTTCGTCGAGGCGGTCGGCCCGATGTCGGCGCGGATGCGCTGCGACTATCACGAGAAGCACCTGCGCCCGGGCGGCACCCTGTCGGGGCCGACCATGATGGCGCTGGCCGATCTGGCGCTCTATGCCGCGATCCTGGCCCAGATCGGCCCGGTCCCGCTTGCGGTGACGACGAGCCTCTCCTACAACTTCCTGCGCAAGCCGGCCCCGATGGCGCTCATCGGCGAGTGCAGGCTGCTCAAGCTCGGCCGGCGTCTGGCGGTGGGCGAGGTCGCGATCCGCTCGCAGGGCGAGAGCGAGCTGGTCTGCCACGCGACCGGCACCTATTCGATTCCCGCCGGCCCGTGAGCGCGCAGGCGCTGCTGGCGGGTCTTTCGGCCGATCCCGGGCTCGCCGCCTATCTGCTGGTGGCCGTCACCTCCTTCCTCGCTTCTGTCGTCGGCGGCATCGCCGGCTACGGCACCGGCCTGCTGCTGCCGCCCGTGCTGATCCCGATCATCGGTGCGGAGGCGGTGGTGCCGGTCATCGGCCTGTCGGCGCTGCTGACCAATGGCAGCCGGCTCGTCGCCTTCCGTGCGCATCTCGACATGAGGCGCGCCGTGCTGATCTCGCTGTGCTCGCTGCCGACCACGGCGCTCGGCGCCTGGGGCTACACGCTGCTCTCGGGGCCGGCCGCGACCCTGGTGATCGGCGCCGCGCTGGTGCTGCTGGTGCCGGTGCGCCGCTGGCTCGCCGGGCGCCGCGGCCATCTCGGCGATGCCGGCCTCGCTGCGGCGAGCACGGGCTACGGCCTGCTCGTCGGCGGAACCTCGGGCTCCGGCATCGTCCTGCTGGCGATGCTGCTCTCCTCCGGCCTGACGGGCATGGCGGTGATCGCGACGGACGCCGCGATCTCGCTGCCGGTCGGCATCGTCAAGTCGGCGGTCTTCGCCTGGCAGGGCGCGCTGCCCTGGCCGGCCGTGGTGATGGCGCTGCTGATCGGCGTCAGTGCGGTGCCGGGCGCCTTCCTGGCGCGCCGGATGGCCGCCTCCCTCTCACTGGAAGGCCATGCCCGCATCCTCGACGCGGTGGTGATGCTGGGCGGCGCCTTCCTGATCTGGCAGGGCTTGCGCGGCTGAACATCTGGCAAGCCGTCGAAAAAAGATGCGGTATCCAGTTACCTGTTTTTCTAATAAACTGGAAATGCTGATGTTTTTCTGCCTCGGCTCGTTTTCGAGCCGTTGACAAATCGCGGGGCGCTCTCTATTCCCCGCCACACACCGCCGCCGGGCTCCCGGCGGCTTGTCCTTTTTCCAGTCTGCCGAAGGGTGCCGCGATGAAGACCATCTCGCTCAAGCCCGCCGACGTCGAGAAGAAGTGGGTTGTGATCGACGCCTCCGGGCTCGTCGTCGGCCGTCTCGCCTCCATCGTGGCGATGCGTCTGCGCGGCAAGCACAAGGCCGCCTACACCCCGCATGTCGACTGCGGCGATAACGTCATCATCATCAATGCCGACAAGGTCTCCTTCACCGGCCGCAAGCGCGACCAGAAGGTGTACTACCACCACACCGGTTTCCCGGGTGGCATCAAGGAGCGTTCGGCCAAGTTCATCCTCGAGGGGCGCTTCCCGGAGCGCGTCGTCGAGAAGGCCGTCGAGCGCATGCTGCCGCGTGGCCCGCTCTTCCGTCAGATTCTCGGTAACCTGCGCGTCTACAAGGGTTCCGAGCATCCGCACGCCGCCCAGTCGCCCGAGACGCTCGACGTCGCGGCGCTCAACCGCAAGAATGCGAGGGTCTGACGATGGCTGAGGTTCTCCAGTCTCTCGAAGATCTCGGCCAGGTCGCCAAGGGCACCCAGCCCGAGGCTCCGGTCCATGTGAAGAAGGTCGATGCGCTCGGCCGCGCTTATGCCACCGGCAAGCGCAAGAACGCGATCGCCCGCGTCTGGATCAAGCCCGGCTCGGGCAAGGTCACCGTCAACAACCGCGACCAGGAAGTCTACTTCGCGCGTCCGGTGCTTCGCATGATCCTGCAGCAGCCGCTGCAGATCGTCGATCGCCTGACCCAGTACGACGTCATCGTCACGGTCAAGGGCGGCGGCCTCTCCGGCCAGGCCGGCGCGGTCCGTCACGGCATCTCCAAGGCTCTGACCCATTACGAGCCCGAGCTGCGTGGCCCGCTCAAGAAGGAAGGCTTCCTGACCCGCGACGCGCGTGTCGTCGAGCGTAAGAAGTTCGGCAAGGCCAAGGCCCGCCGCTCCTTCCAGTTCTCGAAGCGCTGATCCTTCACGCCTTCGGCCGGCCTCGTGCCGGTCATCGATCGGGGCGGCTCTCGCGAGCCGCCCTTTTCATTTGTGCACTGTCCCCGCGCAGGGCGGGCCGCGCTTGCCGCGCGCGGCGAATTCCTGTTCCCCTGTCGCGCCCCGAGCCGGAGAAAAGCCCGCCATGACCCGTCCCGTCCTTCTCGTCACCGGCGGCAGCCGTGGCATCGGCGCCGCGACCTGCGTGCTCGCGGCCGAGCGCGGCTACGATGTGGCGGTGAACTATCAGGGCAATGCCGAGGCCGCGGCCGAGGTCGTCGCCCGCTGCGAGGCGGCCGGTGCGAAGGCGGTCGCGCTGCAGGGCGACATGGCGAGCGCCACCGACATCATCCGCGTCTTCACCGAGGCGGCCGCGGCGCTCGGCCCGCTGACTGCCGTGGTCAACAATGCCGGCATCACCGGCAAGGCGAGCACGTTCGCCGAGGCCGAGACGACGGTCATTCGTGCCTGCATCGACCTCAACGTCACCGGTGCGATCCTGGTGGCGCGCGAGGCCTCGCGCGCGCTGATCGCCAATGCCGGCCAGCCCGGCCGGGCCATCGTCAACATCTCCTCCTCGGCGGCGACGCTCGGCGGGCCGGAGGAATATGTCTGGTACGCGGCTTCCAAGGGCGCCATCGACTCGCTCACCATCGGCCTGTCGAAGGAGCTGGCGCGCCATGGCATCCGCGTGAACGGCGTGGCGCCGGGCGTCACCGACACCGAGATCCACGCGCTCTCCACCGGAGACGGGCCGCGCGTCGCCAGGCTCTCGGCGCTGGTGCCGCTCAAGCGCCCGGCAGAGGCGCGCGAGATCGCCGAATCCGTGCTCTTCCTGCTCTCCGAGGCCTCCTCCTACACCACCGGCGTGACGCTGCGGGTCGCGGGCGGACGCTAGGCCCGCCGAAACCGCTGCGGCGGGACGCGCGACATGCTAAACGGCGTCCGCCGGATCGCTGCGCGTCCGACCGGGCGCGAGCACGGTGATCCATCCAACTGTCATCGCATCGGCGTATTCCGAGGAATGGAGCCGGCTGTTCGGTGCGATGCGTCAGCCGTCCGGGAGCTGCGATGCGCGTCATCCTCGTCCTGATCGCCTTCGGCATGGTGGCCGTGCCGGCCCTGCTGGCGCTCGCCCGTACCGATCTGCCGCGCGGGCGGCGCATCGGCGGGGCGCTCGTCGTGTTCCTGGCCCCGGCCTTCGCGCTCGGCCTGATCCACGGCGTACCGGAGCTCGACGGCCGCGCGCTCAACAACCCCGTCGCCTGGACCACGCTCCGGCTGGTGCTGACCGGCCTCGCCCTCATCCTGCCCTGGTGCCTCTATGTCTGGCTGACCGGGCGCCGCTGAACCCTCCCGGACCTGCCGCCATGACCGAACCCGCCGACACCCCGACCATCGACCATGCCTTCACCGGGGACCGCCTCGGCCCGGCGCACGACCCGACCTATGCCGGCGCGCTCTCCTTCATGCGCCGCCGCTACAGCAAGGACGTCTCGGGCTGCGATCTGGTGATCTGGGGCGTGCCCTTCGATCTCGCGGTCTCGAATCGCCCGGGCACCCGCTTCGGGCCGCAGGCGCTGCGCCGCGTCAGCGCCATCTTCGACGGCGACGCGCAATATCCCTCGCGCCGCGACCCGTTCAAGCGGCTCTCGGCCGTCGACTATGGCGACTGCCTGCTGCCGCGCAGCGATTTGCAGGGCTGCGCGCGGGCCATCGAGACCGAGGCCGCAGCGATCATTGCCGGCGGGGCGCATCTGGTGACGCTGGGCGGCGACCACTTCATCACCCTGCCGCTGCTGCGTGCCCATGTCGCCCGCCACGGCAAGCTGGCGCTGGTGCAGTTCGACGCGCACCAGGACACCTGGGACGACGGCGTCGGCGCGATCAGCCACGGCACCTTCGTGCTCGAGGCGGTGCGCGAGGGGCTGATCGACGTCGAGCGCTCGATCCAGATCGGCATCCGTACGGTGGCACCGCGCGATTGCGGCATCGCGATCATCGACGGATACGAGGCCGACGCGCTCGGTGCGGCGGGTGTTGCCGAACGGGTGCGCCAGCGTGTCGGGCACGGCCCGGCCTATCTGACCTTCGACATCGACGCGATCGATCCCGCCTTCGCGCCGGGGACGGGGACGCCGGTCGCCGGCGGGCTCTCCTCGGCCCAGGCGCTGCGCATGGTCTGGGCGATCCGCGACCTCGATTTCCGCGGCATGGATATCGTCGAGGTCTCGCCGCCCTACGACCATGCCGACGCCACCGCGATCGCCGGCGCCGCCGTGGCGCAGCACTACATCCAGGCCCTGGCCGAGAAGAAGGCCGGTTGAATCGGTTTGCGAAGCGCTTGAATCGGTCTCGTCGCGATCGCACGCATCCGATTCCGATCCTTGCGCTTTCGCCGCCTGGGGGGCGGCGGCGCCCACCCGCCGCGCTAGCCCGCCGATTGACAGCGCGGCCGGCAGCGAACATATACCGGCCATGACCACGATCCTGATCCGACGTCGCTTCGCCATGGCCGCCCCGGCGCGCCCGCGATGACGCTCGGCTAGATCCGAACGCCCGCGACCGCGCCCTGGAGCGCGGTTTTTTTTATGCCCTGAGCCGGCAAGGCACGACAGCCGGCCTTCCACCAGACGCCTTGCGAGGGTCCGATGAGCCAGACGCGTAAGACCATCTTCATCGACGGAGAGGCCGGCACCACTGGGCTGGGCATCCGCGAGCGCCTCGCCACGGTGCCCGAGGTCGAGATCCGCAGCATCGACCCCGACAAGCGCAAGGACCCGGCCGCCCGCAAGGCGCTGATGCAGCAGGTCGACCTCGTCGTGCTCTGCCTGCCCGACGATGCCGCCAAGGAATCCGTCGCGCTGGCCGACGAGCTCGGCGCCGACGCGCCCAAGATCGTCGATGCCTCGACGGCCCATCGCGTCGCGCCGGGCTGGACCTACGGCTTCCCGGAGCTGGAGCCCGGCTTCGCCGACGCGGTCGCACAGGCGAGCCGCGTCTCCAATCCCGGCTGCTATCCGACCGGTGGCATCGCGCTGCTGCGCCCGCTCGTCGATGCCGGCCTGCTGCCGGCCGACCATCCGGTCAGCGTCAACGCGGTCTCGGGCTATTCCGGCGGCGGCAAGGCGATGATCGAGGCCTACGAGGCCGGCACGGCGCCGGATTTCGAACTCTACGGCCTCGGCCTCGCTCATAAGCACCTACCGGAGCTGCAGACCTATGCGCGCCTGCAGCGGCGGCCGATCTTCGTGCCCTCCGTCGGCAATTTCCGGCAGGGCATGCTGGTCAGCATCCCGCTGCATCTCGACACGCTGCCCGGCCGGCCGAAGCCCGCCGATCTCGAGGCGGCGCTGACGGCGCGCTATGCCGGCGGTACTTACGTCACCGTCGTCCCGGCCGAGGCCAACGGCAAGATCGAGCCGCAGGCGCTGAACGACAGCAACCGGCTGGAGCTGCGCGTCTTCGGGAATGCGGCGGCGGGGCAGGTGGTTCTGGTCGCCCGGCTCGACAATCTCGGCAAGGGCGCCTCGGGCGCTGCCGTGCAGAACATCCGCCTGATGCTCGGCCTGCCGCAGGGCTGAGCCCGACCGGCTGCGGGGCCACTCCGACCTCCCCCGGCCGTCGCGCGCCCTTCCGAAAGAAGGGGCTGCGCGACGGCGCGAAATCGGCGCTAGGATGAGGGCTCGTCGCGCCCGGATCGACCGGCCGCCGACGGGGAGGGGTCATCTCATCATGTCAGGATTCCTGTCTTTCCGGAGGCGGGCCGCGCTGTTGCGCGCGTTGCGCCGACCGGTCTTCGCTCTGGCCGCGGCGGCGGCGTTCCTGCCGGTGACGGCGCAGGCCTTCGAGCTGCGCGGCACCGGCGTCGTCCTGATCCACGGCAAGGCCGGCGGGCAGGGCCCGTTGCAGCCGCTGGCGCAGGCCCTGAAGGCGCAGGGCGCCACCGTCATGCTGCCGCGCATGTCTTGGACGTCGGGCTATCGCACCTATGACCAGACGCTGGGCGAGGTGCATGCCGCGGTGGCGAAGCT
Organism: Allobosea sp. TWI1241; assembly: GCF_039673065.1. Classification (NCBI taxonomy): domain Bacteria; kingdom Pseudomonadati; phylum Pseudomonadota; class Alphaproteobacteria; order Hyphomicrobiales; family Alloboseaceae; genus Allobosea; species Allobosea sp. TWI1241. Next base: position 40,909 of record NZ_JBDJKW010000013.1, read on the forward strand.
CAAGGCGGGCGGTGCCTCGCGCATCGTGCTGGCCGGCCACAGCCTCGGCGCCAACCTCTCCATCGGCTATGCGGCGCGCTATGGCGGCGTCGACGCCGTGGTCGCGCTCGCGCCCGGCCACCGGCCGGACTTCATCGCCGGCCAGACCGGCGAGAGCGTCGCCGAGGCCAAGGCGCTGGTGGCGGCCGGGAAGGGCGGCCAGAAGGCGCGCTTCCTCGACTTCAACCAGGGCAAGGTCTTCCCGGTGACGACGACGGCCGAGGCCTATCTCAGCTTCTTCGACCCGTCTGGGCCGGCGGCCGCTGCGGCGCGCGGCAGCGGCCTGCGCGGGCCGTCTCTCTGGGTGGTGGGAACCGCCGACCGGCCCGCCATGGGCGACCGCGCGGCCTATTCCGGCACGCGGCTGGTGGTCGAGGCGGATCATGCGCAGACGCCGCGCGTCGCGGTGGCTCAGGTAATCGACTGGCTGCGCCGGCAATAGCGGGCGGGAGCGCGGCCCCCGCCAATGGGCGCTCAGAAAAAGACGCCGCCCGGGACTTAAGTCCCGGGCGGCGCTGGATTCGTCAGCCCTGATAGGCCTTGAACTTCTGGGTCTGGGTGCCGAGGCCCTCGATGCCGAGGCTGACCGTCTCACCGCCCTTGAGGAAGCGCGGCGGCTTGAAGCCGAGGCCGACGCCGGGAGGCGTGCCGGTGGTGATCACGTCACCCGGATCCAGGCGCATGAACTGGCTGATGTAGTGCACCAGATAGGTCACGCCGAAGATCATGGTCTTCGAGGAGCCGTTCTGAACGCGCTCGCCATCGACTTCGAGCCACATGGCGAGGTTCTGCACATCGGCGACCTCGTCGGGGGTGACCAGCCAGGGGCCGAGCGGACCGAAGGTCGGGCAGCCCTTGCCCTTGGCCCACTGGCCGCCGCGCTCGATCTGGAAGGCGCGCTCGGAGACGTCGTTGCAGACGCAGAAGCCGGCGATGGCCGCCATCGCGTCCTTCTCTTCGATATAGGAGCCGCCATCGCCGATGACGATCGCCAGCTCGACTTCCCAGTCGGTCTTCTCGGAGCCCTTGGGGACGATCACGTCGTCATTCGGGCCGACAATGCAGTTCGGCGCCTTGTTGAAGAGGATCGGCTCCTTCGGGATCGGGGAGTTGGTCTCCTCGGCGTGGTCGGCGAAGTTGAGGCCTACCGCGATGAAGTTGCGCACGTCGCCGACGCAGGCGCCGATGCGCGGCGAGCCCTCGACCAGCGGCAGCGAGGCCGGGTCCAGCGCCTTCAGCTTGGACAGCGACGCCGCGGTCAGGGTCTTGCCGGCGATGTCCGGAACCTGCGCGGACAGGTCGCGCAGCTTGCCCGCCGCATCGATCATGCCCGGCTTCTCCTGGCCGAACGCTCCGTAGCGAACCAGTTTCACGTCGCTTCCTCCATACTCAAATCGTTTGAAACGGGCCGGTGAACGCCCGCATGGACCGGCGCGATCCTTAGCGGACCACGGGGCCGGCGCAAGTCCGGTCAGGCGCATGCCCCATCCCCATGTGGAGGGGCGGGCGAATGTGTTCTTTCTGCAACGGAATCGGGTAATCGGCAAAGATGGGGGACGGTGGATGCGGCTCAATTTGTGCGTTGCACAATAAGAACCGGCGAAAGTTTCGATATAAACTGTTCGTTTGGAAGCTATCTCTAGGAGGTCGCTGCGAAAACAGCGCCGTTTCGAGCCGAATTCGCGCCTTCCCTAGCGGAAGATTGCTGCTCCTGCACGATTAGGCCGCCTCCGATGGCGGGATTGCGGCGGAACTGCGGGAACGGCATGGTGAATCCAGATTCGCCCGGTCCTTTCGCACGGGCCCAGAGAACAAATCGTTTCCGGGGAAGAAGCCGCGATGTCGAGCCTCCGCACATTCACCGCCGCCACCGTGTCGCTGTGTGCCCTCCTGGCCGCGGGCGCCGCCTCCGCCAGCTCCTTCGCGATCCGCAGCGGCCAGAGCGCCGAGGGTCTCGGCATGAGCTATGCGGGCGCGGCCTCGGGCGGCATCGGCATGGGCGCCATGGCCTGGAACCCGGCAACGATCACCATGTTCCCCGGCCGCAACAGCCAGTGGAACTTCACCTATCTCTACGCCAACGGCGACTATAAGCCGACGTCGCCGACCACGGTCCGCACGCCTGTCGGCAGCTTCCCGATCCAGGCCTTCGGCGGCAGCCCGTTCGGTACCGGCGACCTGGGCGGCGACGGTGCCTTCATCCCGGCGAGCTATTCCGCCTGGCAGCTCACCGACCGGCTCTGGATCGGCCTGACCACCGGCGCGCCGTTCGGCCTGCGCTCCAAGGCCGACAACCAGTTCCATGCCGGCCAGGTCTATGGCCGCTCGGCCAAGGTCCGCTCGATCAACGTGGCGCCGACCATCGGCTACAAGGTCAATGACTGGCTCTCGATCGGTGCCGCGCTGCAGATCCAGTACTTCAAGGCCAACCTGAAGCAGGCGAACGGCATCACCGCCACTGCCGGCAACGTGATCCTCGACGGCGACACCATCGATTTCGGCTATCGCGTCGGTGCGACCCTGACCCCGATGGACGGCACCACCATCGGCGTGGCCTACCGCTCCTCGATCCGCCAGACGCTGGAAGGCAAGCTGATGGGCTCGCCCGGCGCTCCGCCGGTGCTCCCGGTCAAGGCCAACCTCAACCTGCCGGACTCCGTCGTCGTCGGCGTGTCTCAGGTCATCAACGACCAGTGGCAGGCGCATATCGGCGTCGAGTGGACCAATTGGAGCCGCTTCAACCGCATTCCGGTCGTCACCCGCTTCGGCAGCGCGCCCGTCACCAGCCTGAACTTCGAGTATGACGACTCGTGGTTCTTCTCGGGCGGTCTCGAGTACAAGTACAATTCCGACCTGACGCTGCGCGCCGGTGTCGGCTACGAGCTCTCGGCCGTGAACGACCGCAACCGCACGGTCTTCATCTCCGACAACGACCGCCTCTGGCTGTCGGCCGGTCTGAGCTACAAGGTCACCGAGAAGCTCAATCTCGACCTCGGCTACACCTATATCCACGTCAACAAGGCGCGGGTGAACTATACGGGCTTCCATCCGCAGCAGAACGGCTCGCCGGTCATCTACACCGCGGCGGCCGAGCCCTATATTCACGTCGCTTCGGCGGCGCTGACCTGGCGCTGGGACAACCCGACCGAGACGGTCCCGGTGCGCGACCCGGTCGTGCGCAAGTACTGATCGCCCAATCGCCACGAGATCTCGAAAGCCGGCCTGCGGGCCGGCTTTTTTCGTTGTCTGGCGGCCGTCTCTGCCCGGATTCTGGGGCTTCGCGGCGCAGCTTCGTCACGCACCGCGGCGTGGAGCAGGGCATGACGATCACGATCGAACCCGCCGGCAAGGCGCATCTCTCCGCCTGGGCTGCGCTGAGGGCAGAGCTCTGGCCCGAGGCGGATGCGGCCGAGCATCGCGCCGAGATCGAGGCGGCCCTGGCCGCCGGCCGCGACCACGCTTTCGCCTGCGTCGCCCTGACGGGCGAGGGCGCCTGCATCGGCTTCGCCGAGGCCGCCCTGCGCAGCGACTATGTCAATGGCTGCGAGACCTCGCCGGTCGTGTTTCTCGAAGGTATCTTCGTCGCCGGGCCGCACCGCCGGTCCGGGGTCGCCCGCATGCTCTGCCGTGCCGTCGAAGCGTGGGGGCGCGGGCATGGCTGCTCCGAATTCGCCTCCGACGCGGCGATCGGCAATGCCGCGAGCCTCGCGCTCCATCGCGCGCTCGGTTTCGTCGAGACGGAGCGGGTGGTTTTCTTCCGCAAGCCGCTCGCCGCAGAGGACGGCGGGGCGACCTGACCGTGGCGGGCCGCCTGCGCTGCGTCAGGCCTTGACCTTCACATAGGTTCCGGGTGCGTCGCAGAGGGCGGGGAGGCCGCCCGCGCCGGGAATGCGCGGCGCGACGCGCTTTGGCGCCTGGGCCTCCAGCCAGCCGAACCAGTGCGGCCACCAGGAGCCGGGATGCTCCTGCGCCTTGGCGGTCCAGTCCTCCAGCGCGCCCTCCGGCTTCGGCCCGGTCCAGTACTGGTACTTCACCTTGTAGGGCGGGTTGACCACGCCGGCGATGTGCCCGGAGCCGGCCAGCACATAGTCGACCGGGCCGCCGAACTTCTGCGAGCCGATGAAGACCGACTTGGCGGGCGCGATATGGTCCTCGCGGGTGGCGATGTTGTAGATCGGGATCTTGACCTTGCCGAGGTCGAGCCGCTTGCCGCCGAGGCTCATCTCGCCCCGGCTCAGCGTGTTATCGAGATAGCAATTGCGCAGGTAGAAGGAATGGTTCGCCGCCGGCATCCGCGTCGAATCCGAATTCCAGTAGAGCAGGTCGAAGGCGCTCGGCGCCTTGCCTTTCAGATAGTTGTTGACCGCATAGGACCAGATCAGATCGTTCGGGCGCAGCATGTTGAAGGCGCCCGACATGCGCGAGCCGTCGAGATAGCCGCGCTGCGACATCTGCTGTTCCAGGGCGCGGATCTGGTCCTCGTCGACGAAGACCGAGAGCTCGCCGGCATGGGTGAAGTCGACCTGCGTGGTGAAGAAGGTGGCGCTGTCGATGCGCTTGTCGCGGGTCGCCGCCATATAGGCCAAAGTCACCCCCAGCAGCGTGCCGCCGACGCAATAGCCGATGGCCGAGACCTTCTTCTCGCCGCAGGCCTGCTCGATCGCCTCCAGCGCCGCGAAGATGCCCTCGCGCATATAGCTCTCGAAATCCTTGGCGGCGTGGCGCTCGTCCGGATTGACCCAGGAGATGCAGAAGACGGTCAGCCCCTGCGCCACGCACCAGCGTATGAAGCTCTTCTCGGGGTTGAGGTCGAGAATGTAGAACTTGTTGATCCAGGGCGGCACGATCAGCAGCGGCCGCTTCAGCACGGTCTCGGTGGCCGGAGCGTACTGGATCAGCTCGATCAGATCGTTGCGGAACACGACCTTGCCGGGCGTCATGGCGATGTTGACGCCGATCTCGAAGGCGCGCGCGTCCGACTGGCGGATCTTGAGCTCGCCGCCGCCGGCCTCGATGTCCTCGGCCAGCATCTTCATGCCGCGCACCAGGTTCTCGCCGTTCTGCGCCAGCGTCTCGCGCAGCAGCTCGGGATTGGTCGCGATGAAGTTGGAGGGCGAGAGCGCACCGGCGAGCTGCTTGACGTAGAAGCGCGCCTTGTCGCGGGTGTGCGGGTCGAGGTCCTCGGCCTTGTCGACCAGCGTCTCCGCCCAGCGCGAGGAGAGCAGATAGGCCTGCCTGACGAAGTCGAACACCGGATGCTCGCGCCATTCGGGATCGGCGAAGCGCGGGTCGCGCCCTTCGGATTCGATCACCGGCTCGGTGGTCTCCCCGCCGAGGCGCTTCAGCGTGTTGCTCCACAGGCTGAGGAAATCGCCGGTGATCGAGGCCTGCGCCTCGATGATCCGGCGCGGGTCGCTAATCCAGCGCTCGGCGACGCGGCCGAGCACCTTGACCATCTCGCTGGCCTCGTCGGCCTGGCCGGTCTTGGCCTCGCCGCGCTCGATCGGCTTGAGATAGGCGGCGGTGACCTTGCCGGCCTCCTCGACCAGCCGGCCCATATTCTGCGCCATGGCGTCGAAATCAGGCAGTCGCGGCGCATCCGCGGGCGCGCTGCTCGCCGGGCTGGCGCCTGCTTGCGCTCTGTCGGTGGCGGGCGGGCTCATCGCGGCTCCTCGGGCGTCGTGGCTGCGGGGCGTTGGACACCCCATTTTGGACCTATTAAGGACGTAACCGTTATGGGTGACAAAAGAAATTTACGAAAGCTGGGCAATGGCTGACGATCGCTTCCGGGAGATGTGCAAGGCGGCCGCCGTCACGGGCCTGCTCGCAACCGCCCTGGCGGGCTGCGAAGCTGCCCGCGGCGTCGCGGAATTCGCCGATCTGGCGACCAAGCCGGGCGAGGCCAAGCCCTTCGTCGTCGAGACCCGCCCGCAGGATGCCCGCTACATCCCGGTCGGCACCACGGTCAGCCGCGACGCCAAGCGCATGACCGTCGAGGATTTCAAGAAGCTCGAGGCCGAGCTCGAGGCCAAGCGCGTCTCCAACGCCGCCGCCGGCACGCAGGCGCAGAGCCTCGGCCAGACCGCGCCGCCGGCCCCGGCCAAGCTGCCGCCGGCCGAGTAGGGCGTCGCGGCCGCGCACATCGGCGCCCTGCGGCATTGTTTCGACGATTCTTGCGCGGTTAGCCCTGTCTCGGCGGAAGCTGCGGTGCTAAACCCGGTCCACGCAAGGAATGTGAGCGTTCGCCTTCCGTCGCGTGTGAACCCTATGGACCCGATGTCAAGATGACCGATTTCCACCGCATCAAGCGTTTGCCGCCCTACGTCTTCGAGCAGGTCAACAAGATCAAGGCAGCCGAGCGAGCTCGTGGCGTCGACATCGTGGACCTGGGCATGGGCAATCCGGATCTGCCGGCCCCGCGTCACGTCATCGAGAAGCTGGTCGAGACCGCCGGCAAGCCGCGCACCGACCGCTATTCCGCCTCCAAGGGCATCGCCGGCCTGCGCCGCGCCCAGGCCAATTATTACGAGCGCCGCTTCGGCGTGAAGCTAAACCCAGACACCCAGGTCGTCGCGACCCTGGGCTCGAAGGAGGGCTTCGCCAATATGGCGCAGGCCATTACCGGGCCGGGCGACGTCGTGCTGGTGCCGAATCCGAGCTACCCGATCCACGCCTTCGGTTTCCTGATGGCCGGCGGCGTCATCCGCTCGGTCCCGGCCGAGCCGACGCCGGCCTTCTTCCCGGCGCTGGAGCGCGCGGTGATGCATTCGGTGCCGAAGCCGATCGCGCTGGTGACCTGCTACCCGGCCAACCCGACCGCCTTCACCGCCTCGCTCGACTTCTATCGCGACCTCGTCGCCTTCGCGAAGAAGCACGAGCTGATCCTGCTCTCCGACCTGGCCTATGCCGAGGTCTATTTCGACGAGGCCAACCCGCCGCCCTCGATGCTGCAGGTGCCGGGCGCGATGGACGTCACCGTCGAGTTCACCTCGATGTCGAAGACCTTCTCCATGGCCGGCTGGCGCATGGGCTTCGCCGTCGGCAACGAGCGCCTGCTGGCGGCGCTGGCGCGGGTGAAGTCCTATCTCGACTACGGCGCCTATACGCCGATCCAGGTCGCGGCGGCGGCCGCGCTCAATGGCCCGGACGACTGCATCCGCGAGATGCGCGACGTCTATCGCAAGCGCCGCGATGCGCTGGTCGAGAGCTTCGGCAAGGCCGGCTGGGACTTCCCGGCGCCGCAGGCCTCGATGTTCGCCTGGGTGCCGATCCCCGAGAAGTTCCGCCATCTCGGCTCGCTGGAGTTCTCCAAGCTGCTGATCGAGAAGGCTGAGGTCGCGGTGGCGCCGGGCATCGGCTTCGGCGAGCACGGCGACGACTTTGTCCGCATCGCCATCGTCGAGAACGAGCAGCGCATCCGCCAGGCGGCGCGCAATGTCGGGCGCTTCCTCAAGACGGCCGACCAGACGCTGCACAACGTCATCCAGATGCCGCGCGCCACCGGCTGATCGACCGCGACCTCCAGCCCCGGCGCCTGCGACCGCGCCGGGGCTGGACCGCGCCGCCGAAACGTGGGAACCGAAGGCGTCCGGATGCCCCAGCGTCCGGACGGGAGTCGGCTGCCTTGGTCGCGCTCCGCAGCAGCCAACGGAGTTCGGGCTGGCATGGTCTCAAAGGGCCGGATCATCGGCGTTTTCTTCGGGCTGTTCGCGCTGGCCTGCCTGTTCGCGACCTATGACTTCTCGCGCGGCCGCACGGTCGACACCGATTCCGCCCTGATCGGCGACGTGCTGACCGCGACCACCGCGCGCGAATGCGGCCGCGACGCCACCGAGGTCGTCGCCAAATACCTGCCCGAGGGCATGGCCCAGGGCGATGTCGAGGCGCTTCTCGCCCAGACGCTGATCCGTCCGCCGCAGCCTTGGTTCTGGAAGCCGGTCGACCAGAACACCGCGGTCTGGAGCGGCGAGAGCCTCGAAGTGCTGCGCACCATCAAAACCACCGCCTTCGGCAACCAGCTCCTGCGCATCTATCTGAGCTTCTCCGACGGCAAGCTGCGCAAGCAGGCCTCCGAGGTGATCTGCCGCTTCGACTGACTGCCGGGGAGGGCGCGCTGGCCGGCCCTGCCCCGGCTCGTCTCCCGCTTTGGTCCCGTTGACTCCGGCTGCGCCCCATGCGACCCCGCGCGCCATGACCATGCACGCTCCGCTTCCCGAGATCATGCCGCTCCGCGTCGGAATCGCCGGGCTCGGGACCGTCGGCGCCGCCGTCGCCGGCATCCTCAACCGCCAGGCCAACCAGCTCGCCGCCCGCTGCGGCCGGCCGATCCGCGTCACCGCCGTCTCGGCGCGCGACCGCAACCGCGATCGCGGCATCGACCTTGCCGGCTATCGCTGGTTCGACGATCCGGTGGCGCTGGCGAGCGACCCCGAGATCGACTGCTTCGTCGAGCTGGTCGGCGGTTCCGACGGCCCGGCGCGCCGCGCGGTCGAGACGGCGCTGGCCGCCGGCAAGCACGTCGTCACCGCCAACAAGGCGCTGCTCGCCGCCCATGGCCTCGCGCTCTCTGAGCTGGCCGAACGGACCGGCGCGGCGCTCGCCTTCGAGGCGTCCTCGGCGGGCGGCATCCCCGTGGTGAAGACGCTGCGCGAGGCGCTGGCCGGCAACAATGTCAGCAAGCTCTACGGCATCCTCAACGGCACCTGCAATTACATCCTCTCGCGGATGGAGACCGAGGGCCTGACCTTCGACGACTGCCTGAAGGACGCGCAGCGACTCGGCTATGCCGAGGCCGACCCGACCTTCGACGTCGAAGGCTTCGACACCGCCCACAAGCTGGCGATCCTGACCAGCCTCGCCTTCGGCACGAAGATCGACGCCGAAGCGATTCACGTCGAAGGCATTTCCTCGATCACGCCCTTCGACCTGCGCATGGCCGACGATCTCGGCTTCCGCATCAAGCTGCTCGGCGTGGCCGAGCGCACCAAGACCGGCATCGAGCAGCGCGTGCACCCGACCATGGTCGCCAAGACCTCGGCGATCGCCCAGGTGATGGGCGTCACCAACGCGGTGACGATCGACGCCGATGCGGTGGGCGAGCTGACCTTGGTCGGCCCCGGCGCCGGCGGCGGGCCGACCGCCTCGGCGGTGATCGCCGACATTGCCGACGTGGCGCGCGGCACGGTTGGCCTGCCCTTCGGCCTGCCGGTCTCGCGGCTGGAGCAGCCGGTGCGCAGCGCCATGCAGCGCCACGAGGGCGGCTACTACATCCGCCTCGCCGTCGCCGATCGTCCCGGCGCCGCGGCCGCGATCGTCACCCGCATGGCGGAAGCCGGCATCTCGCTGGAGAGCATCGTGCAGCGTCGTTCGGAAGCCGCCGCGGCGCGCGATCCGGAAGGCCGCTCGGGCGCGCCGGTGCCGGTCGTGCTGATCACCTACGCCACCACCGAGCGCGCGCTGCGCGACGCGCTGGCCAAGGTCAGCGCCGACGGCCACATTTCGGAAAACCCGCAGGTCATCCGGATCGAGCGGGAGTGATGCGCGTGGCGGGCACGGCGCAGACGCTGTCCGCGACCCCTCGTCACGCTGACGCCATGCTCTTAGCCTTACGCCTGTCATCCGCCGTCATACGTTCCTAGGGAGGCCCCATGTCCGTCGATCTCCGTATCTCGCCCGATCAGATCATCGAGCGCTATCTTTCGATGGAGCTGGTGCGCGTCACCGAGCGCGCCGCCGTGGCGGCCGCCCGCCTGCGCGGGCACGGCAACGAGAAGGCCGCCGACCAGGCCGCCGTCGACGCCATGCGCCGCGAGCTGAACCGCCTGCCCATCGACGGCGAGATCGTCATCGGCGAGGGCGAGCGCGACGAGGCGCCGATGCTCTATATCGGCGAGAAGGTCGGCAACAGGCAGGGCCCGAAGGTCCATATCGCGGTCGACCCGCTCGAGGGCACCACGCTCTGCGCCAAGGACATGCCGGGCTCGATCGCCGTGATGGCGATGGCCGGCGCCGGCCAGCTGCTCTACGCACCCGACGTCTACATGGACAAGATCGCGATCGGCCCGGGCTATCCCGAGGGCGTGATCGACCTCGACGCCTCGCCGGTCGACAACATCCAGTCGCTGGCGCGCGCCAAGGGCGTGAAGCCGCACGAGATCAGTGTGCTGATCATGGACCGGCCGCGCCATGCCGACCTGATCGCCGCCGTGCGCAAGACCGGCTGCTCGATCCGCCTGATCACCGATGGCGACGTCGCCGGCGTGATCTTCTGCACCGAGCCGGAGAAGACCGGCATCGACCTCTATCTCGGCATCGGCGGCGCGCCCGAGGGCGTCCTGGCCGCGGCCGCGCTGCGCTGCGTCGGCGGGCAGATGCAGGGCCGCCTGATCCTCGACACCGAGGAGAAGCGCAAGCGCGCCGCCACCATGGGCGTCTCGGACCCCAACAAGAAGTACGACATGTCGGAAATGGCCTCGGGCGACGTCATCGTCTGCGCCACCGGCGTCACCGATGGCGGCATGCTGTCGGGCGTGCGCTTCGGCCCCGACGTGATCGAGACCGAGACGATCGTCTATCGTTCGATCACCGGCACCGTGCGCCGCATCTATGGCGAGCATCGCGAACTCGGGAAGTTCAAGCTCGACTGAGCGTCGCAGGCGCGTCCAGCGGGCGCGCGCACGATCCAGGGATCATGATGGCCGGGGCGGCGAGGGCTGCCCCGGCCATCGCCGTGTCAGGGCCTGGCAGGTCGCCGGTAGAGCGCCGCGGCGGGGCCGTCCGTCCGCGCCAGGATGCCGTCCGCGCAAAGCCGCTCGCGGCCATAGACGATCCAGACGTCGTCCGGAGCGCCGATCACCTCCTCGACGCGGAAGCGCCCGGGATGACGCGTCGCGGCATCGAGATACACCAGCCCGGAATCATAGGCGCCGGAAAGTAGCTTCTCGACGATGACCGGGATCGAGGCCTCGGGGCAGCGGCGCTCCCAGCGGCCGAGATCGGCATAGGAATCGGTGGCGGGCGAGACCAGCGCGATCGAGCGCGGCGCCTCGACCTCGCTGCGGGTCAGGATCGCGAGCGGCTTGCCCGGCGCGACGAAGCTGTCGATTGCGAAGACGTCGCGGAAGTTCTCGCCCAGCGTCCGCGGCGTCTCGGGATGCACGGCGCACTGGACGATATGGTCGACCGTGCCGGCCCGCAGCGCCGCCACCGCCTCGGCGAAATCCCCCACCAGCACGATCCGCGCCGCGTCCAGCACGTGATGGGCGAGATAGCGCCGCGTGACCAGCTCGTGATTGGTCCCGGCCGGGCCGAGCGTCGCGAACACCGTCATGAAGCCCCCGTGACGCGGCGCGGGAAGGGGATGTGCAGGCCGGGGCTCAGGCCTCGTCCGCCGCTGCCTCGGCCTCCGCCTGCGGCTTACGGCGGAAGCCCGTCGCCAGCACGTAGAGCTCGGAGGAATCGGCGCGGCTGGCCGCCGGCTTGACGTTGCGGACCGTCGCGAAGTCGCGCTTGAGCTGGTTGAGCAGCGTCACCGTCTCGCCGCCCTGAAACAGCTTGGCGAGGAAGAAGCCGCCCGGCGCCAGGATCTCGTTGGCGAATTCCACCGCGGCCTCGGCGAGGCCGATGATCTTGAGATGGTCGGTCTTCTTGTGGCCGGTGGTGTTGGCCGCCATGTCGGACATCACGCCGTCGGCCTTGCCGCCGAGCGCCTCGGTCAGCAGGGCAGGGGCCTCGTCGGCCATGAAGTCGAGCTGGATAAGCTCGACGTCCGGGATCGGGTCCACCGGCAGCAGGTCGATGCCGACGATCCGGCCCTTGCCCTTGTCGAGGCCGATGCGCTGCGCCGCCACCTGGCACCAGCCGCCCGGCGCGCAGCCGAGGTCGACCAGCTTCTGGCCCGGTTTCAGGAAGTGATAGCGGTCGTCCATCTCGACGAGCTTGAACGCCGCGCGCGAGCGATAGCCCATCTCGCGGGCCCGCTTCACATAAGGGTCGTTCAGCTGCCGCTCGAGCCAGAGCTGCGAGGAATGGCTGCGCTTGGCCGGCTTCTTGACCTTGACGCGCAGATCGCGGGCGCCGCCGCTGGGCTTGGACGGTTTCATTGCCGGCGCCGCCAGGCGCGGTCCTCGTGCATCATGCGTAACAGGATCCCCTCGCGCAGGCCGCGATCGGCGATGCGCACCATCGGGCTCGGGAAGGCACGGCGGATCGCCTCGAAGATCGCGCAGCCCGCCAGCACCAGATCGGCCCTGTCGCGGCCGATGCAGGTGTTCGCCTGCCGTTGCGCATAGTCCATCGCCACCAGTTCGTCGATGACCCGCATGATGTCGGCCTCGCGCATCCACAAGCCGTCGACCTGCCGCCGGTCGTAGCGCGGCAGCTTGAGATGCACGCCGGCGACGGTGGTGACCGTGCCGGAGGTGCCGAGCAGGTGGAAGCCGCGGGCGCGATGCGCCGCCGCCGCCTTCTGGGCGAAGGGTCGCAGGATCTCGGAGCAGTCCGCGACCATGCGCTCGAAGGTCTCGCGGCCGACATCGATGCCGCCATAGCGCTCGGCGACCGAGACGACGCCGATCGGCAGCGAGGCCCATTCGCGGATGCGCGAGGCCGGGTCGCGGCCGCGCTCGCGCCCGCCGAGCCAGACGATCTCGGTCGAGCCGCCGCCGATGTCGAAGACGATCACCGCATTGGCGTCCGGCGCGGCGAGCGAGGCGCAGCCGGTCACCGCCAGCGAGGCCTCGGTACGCTGGTCGACGATCTCGAGATCGAGATCGGCCTCGCGGCCGACGCGGCGGACGAAGTCGACGCCGTTGGCGGCGGCGCGGCAGGCCTCGGTGGTGATCAGCCGCGCCCGCGTGACGCCGCGATGCTCCATCTTGTTGCGGCAGATCTTCAGGGCTTCGACCGCCCGCTCCATCGCCGTCTCGCAGAGCCGGCCGCTGGCGCTCAACCCCTCGCCGAGGCGCACGATGCGCGAGAAGGCGTCGACCACGCGGAAGCCGTGCTGCGCCGGCCGCGCGATCAGCAGGCGGCAGTTGTTGGTGCCGAGATCGAGCGCCGCATAGGTCGGCTGCTGGCGCAGCGGGCTGCGCACGGCGGGAGAGGGGGAGGATCGCACGGGCACGGACGGCGGAGCGCTGCGCTCCTCCGACGGGGCGGCCCCCGCAAGCAGCGGGCGACCGGATTCCTGGCGGTCCTCGACCGTCACGGCGCCATGTCCTCGACCGGCCTCGCCATCGCGGGCTGCCGGAGTCCGGCACGAAGGCCGGAACGTTTCAATTCAAAGGCAGCGTAGCAACAGCTTGCCGCGACTGCCAAGCGGAACCTGCCCCGCGGGCAGGGCGTAAGATGCCCGGATGCCGCGTCGCGGCCTGCGCTGTTGCCTGCGGGGGCGCGAGCCGGCAAAGCTCGGCCCTGCGGCCGCGCAGGCGCCGCTGGACGGCCCGGGAGGAGAGCACCATGGCAAAACGGCGGATGATCCTGGCGATCGACCAGGGAACCACCTCCTCGCGGGCGATCCTGTTCGACGACGTGCTCGCCCCCGTCGCCAGCGCCCAGCAGGAATTCGCGCAGTTCTATCCGGCCTCGGGCTGGGTCGAGCACGAGCCGGAGGAGCTGTGGACGAGCACGCTGGCGGTCTGCCGGCAGGCGCTGGCGCGGGCCGGCATCCTGCCCGGCGAGGTCGCGGCCATCGGAATCACCAATCAGCGCGAGACTACGCTGGTCTGGGACCGGGCGACGGGGGAGGCGATCCATCGCGCCATCGTCTGGCAGGACCGGCGCACCGCCGCCCGCTGCGCCGCGCTGGAGGCGCAAGGGCACGGCGCCCTGGTGGCCCAGCGTACCGGCCTGCGCATCGACCCCTATTTCTCCGCCACCAAGATCGCCTGGATCCTGGACAGCGTGCCCGGCGCGCGCGAGCGGGCGCGGCGCGGCGAGCTCGCCTTCGGCACGGTCGACAGCTTCCTGCTCTGGCGTCTCACCGGCGGCGCGGTCCACGCCACCGACGCGACCAACGCCTCGCGCACCATGCTCTACGACATCCATCGCGGCTGCTGGGACGAGGAACTGCTCGCGCTCTTCGACATCCCCGCGAGCCTCTTGCCGGAGGTGCGCGACTGCGCGGCGCATTACGGCGACACCGAGCCGGCGCTGTTCGGCGGCGCGATCGCGATCCGCGGCATCGCCGGAGACCAGCAGGCGGCGACGGTCGGCCAGGCCTGCTTTACCCCCGGCATGCTGAAATCGACCTACGGCACCGGCTGCTTCGCCCTGCTGAACACGGGCACGCAGGCCGTGACCTCGCGCAACCGGCTGCTGACCACCATCGCCTACCAGCTCGGCGGCGTACGCCATTACGCGCTGGAAGGCTCGATCTTCATCGCCGGCGCCGCGGTGCAATGGCTGCGCGACGGGCTCGGCATCATCGAGAAGGCCTCCGACAGCGGCCCGCTGGCGGCGCAGGCGGATCCCGCGCAGGCGGTCTATCTCGTGCCGGCCTTCACTGGCCTCGGCGCGCCGCATTGGGACGCGGAGGCGAGGGGGGCGATGTTCGGACTGACCCGCAATAGCGGCCCGCGCGAATTCGCCCGCGCCGCGCTCGATTCGGTCTGCTTCCAGACGCTCGACCTGCTGGAGGCGATGCGCGCCGACTGGCCCGACGCGGAGGGCGCGAGCACCGTGCTGCGCGTCGACGGGGGCATGGTCGCCTCCGACTGGACCATGCAGCGCCTCGCCGACATCCTCGCCGCGCCGGTCGATCGCCCGGAGGTGCTCGAGACCACCGCGCTTGGCGCGGCCTATCTCGCCGGGCACGACGCCGGCCTGCTCCCGGACCCGGAGCGTTTCGCCGACCGCTGGCGCCTGGAGCGCCGCTTCACGCCCGGCCTGGGCCCCGAGCTGCGCAGGACACTGGTCGAGGGCTGGCGCGACGCCGTCCGCCGCACGCTGACCGGCGCCTGAACGCCGCGCGCCGGGAGGGACCGGGGCGGGGCGCAGCCAACACCGCGCCGCGCTCCACGGCGCCCTGCTGCCGGGTCCTGAGCGTTTCGCCGACCGCTGGCGCGTGGAGCGCCGCTTCACACCCGGCATGGGCCCCGAGCTGCGCAGGACGCTGGTCGACGGCTGGCGCGACGCCGTCCGCCGCACGCTGACCGACGCGCGCCGCGAGGGACAGAGGGCAAGGGCAGGGGAAGTCGACCGCACAGGGCTCGACGCCGCCCTGCCACCACCTGCGCTCGCGGGGGGCTTCTGCAGCCTATCCACGCTTTCGCGCGAGACGGCCCAGCGGCCGCCAGCCGATGACGAGCTGAAAACAACTGCGCCCAAGGCCGCCCGGGCGCGACTGCCAGACACGAAAGCCCACGCCGATCCGGCGATGCCGGCGGGCTCTGTCCACAAGCGCGAAACCGCCCGCGCAAAGAAATCGTCACAGAAGGCTTGCAACCGGCCGCGAGGTTGTCTAGATCGCACCCATCCGACGCGGCGCCCGGCGCCCTCGTTGGGGGATCGTCTAACGGTAGGACCCCAGACTCTGACTCTGGTTGTCTAGGTTCGAATCCTAGTCCCCCAGCCACTTTTCCCGAAGTAGCTGATTTCAAAGCGGTTCTTCTGCCCTCTCTGGGCCGGCAAAGCGATTTGCCCGTCCGGTTGCTACAAAGGGCACCGTTTTGGCGCGTCTCCTCCGCAACGTCGTCCAGCGCAACCGCATCTTCCATTTCCGCCGCGGCATTCCGCTCGACCTGCGCCCTCGCTTCGGGCGCCGCGAGATCACCTGCTCGCTGCGAACTTCCGATTTGCACCTCGCCGGGATCAGGGCGCGAGAGCTATATCTGGCAGCAGAATCGCTCTTCGAGGAAAGCCGCCGCGATCCCATGCTCTCGGACGACCAACTCGCGGCCATCGTGCAGGACTTCTACGGCTACGTCCTCGATCAGGAGAACAAGCTTCGACTCAAGCTTGGGCGTATTCCGGAGGAGGTTCGAGCCCGGCGTGCAGAGCATTTCCGCGACGTTGCCCAGCGAGCGCGGACCGATCTCGGCGCCAACGAGTTCGGGACGGTCGCCTTCATCACCGAGGCCATGGTGCGCAAGCACAAGCTCGCCGGCCAGCTCGATGAGACGGGGCGGAACCAACTATCGCAGATGTTGATGCGTGGCGGCATCGAGCTCGCCGAGGCCGTCCGCGCCCGCTACGAAGGCGACTTCACCTTCGAGCCGCGCGACAAGCTCCTGGCCCGCAAAGTCGAGACCTTGTTCTCGCAGCCTGCCGCCGCCCAGCCTCAAGCACCTCCGCAACAGTCCCCAACCGCGCCTCCCGAGCCGCCGAAAGATGCGGCGCAGGTGAAAGGCGGGGCGCTGTTCGCCGAGACAGCGGAGCGCTTCGTCGCCAAGCAGAAGCAACTGCGGCGCTGGGAAAAGCAGACGGCCGCGCAGAACGAGAAGAGCTACGAGCTCTTCGAGGCCATCTGCGGCAATAAGCCATTGCGCTCCTACACCCGCAGAGACGCCGCGACCTTCAAGGACGTGCTCGAGCGGCTACCGGCTGACTACGGCAAGGCCTCGCGGTACGCGGGCAAGACGCCTGACGAGATCCTGGCCTTGGACACCGAGAGCGGCAGCAAGGGCGAGCGTCTCTCGATCAAGACCGTCAAGCGCCACCTGTCTGCATTGTCGGCGCTTTGGGACGAGTCGATTCCGCTCGGCAATGCCGCCGACAAGATTTTCTCCGGCTTCAAGTTCCCGCTGCAGCAGCGCGCGCAGGACCAGCGGCCGATGTGGACGCGCGCCGATCTCGCGCGGCTGTTCAAGACGCCGGTTTGGGCAGGCTGCAAGTCGGAAGGCCGGCGCAGCACGCCTGGCAGCCTTGTCATCCGCGATGAGAAGTTCTGGCTGCCGCTGATCGCCGTGTTCTCCGGCGCGCGCCAGGAGGAAATCTGCCAGCTCCACGTCGAGGACATCCGACAGGAGGAAGGCATCTGGCTCTTCGACATCAACGCCCGACCACCGCGCAAGCTGAAGAACCGCTCGGCAGTTCGCCAGGTGCCCATCCATGAGGAACTGATCCGCATTGGCTTCCTGGGATATGTCGACGAGCAGCGCAAAGCGGGAAACGCCCGGATCTTCCCCAATTTGCATCCTGGCGGGGCGGACGATCGTCTCGGTCACGGCTTCACTAAATGGTTCACGCGGTACCGACGCGACGTCGAACTCTACGAGGTGGGGAAAGACTTCCATTCCTTCCGGCACAGCGCCACGACGTTCCTGCACCAGGGCGGTGTTTCCGATTCCATCGTCGATCGCCTCACCGGCCACACCACGCCCGGCGAAACGGCGCGCTATACGAAGAGCACGGACATCGCCCAGCTCAAGGCCGCGATTGAATCTATTGATGCGGGCGTGGACCTTTCTGCGCTGAGGCAGCATTAGTGGGGCCGCAGGGATTGCCTCTGTTACGATTAGGTTTTCGAAGTGCTTTTGGCCGCGCGAGCTAAAGCGCCGGGAAGAGCACAGCTAGAAATGGGGGGAGCTTTGCCGGTTCAAGTTAGCGACAACGAGCCTGTGCTCAGACTGCACTATGATAGCCAGGCTCCGCTTCCTGCCGCCGACGTGGGCGCCATTCTAATGGAGGTGAGCAAGGGGTTCGAGCGCTATTCGCGGATGAACTTGCGTCAAAGAGGCCTGCACTTGGCCGTCCAGCGTGTCGAGTTGGGCAGCCTTATCGCCGACCTCATTGCGCTTGGCACCAGCACGACAATGGCAGCGATGCAGCATCGCGAGGCGCTCTACGGGTTTATCGGTTTTGTAAGTAACGCTCTTTCCATTGCGCAAGGGCTCGCTTCAGGAAGAAACAAGGCAGCCGATGATCGGATGATCGAGACGCTACAGAAGCCGATCGCTCAAGGCGAATCTCAGCAACTAAACATATTTGTCGTGGGGAACGGCAACGTAGTTACCTTCGATAAGGAGTCTGTAAAACTCGTTCGAGAAGCAAAGGAAGCTGTTCACGCTGAGGCCGCATCTATTGCATACGAAACGGATTCGATGGTTCGAACTATTTCCAACAACATTAAGGCCCCTAAGCTACTTAGCCTTGATGGAAAATTTGGAACAGCCATCTCCGTCAAAAGGAATTGGTATGTTCGCTTGGAGGGAGAGGGAGGAGTACTCAACCCGCTCCATTGCGATCCGAACGTATCAGTGGAAGATGATCGGGCCTATCTGTTCGATGGTATCTGGGAGGGGCGTAGCTATCGTATACGGGCTGCTCGCCCCGTCCCTTGATGCGGGTTGCGATTGGTCAAATCAAACGCTCTGGGGCTGACGCGCGGTCACCGCGTTGGATTCTGTGCAGCGCCTTGGGCGCCACGCTATCTACCTTTACAGCCCCCATACCTCTATCAGCACTCCCTCTGTCTGCCTCGGGCAGTGCACCGCACTGCCCGACCGCACTCTCCGACAAGACAGCCGCACAGACGCCGCCACTTCTTTTCGAGAGAAGCCCGGCAAAATGCTCTGGGCGATCCCCTTAACCTGTGAACGACATCGTTCTCACGCTTTGGTGCATCGCCAGCCCCCTATGGGCTCCGGTCCGTGACGCTAGCCAGGCGAGATCAGGGAACCACCGGATATTCGCCGAAGGGCATCGGTAAAAAAGCGACATGGGCGACCAAGTCGCAGGAGGGAGCTCCGGGTCGCCCCGACTCCCAGACGATTGGGCTGTCTACGGATGGTGCGGCCCGATCCGTCCGCGCCAGATCAGAAGACGCGTGTAAAGGCCGACCGCCTGACCCCGGCCTACCCGTAGCAGGGTTACGCGACCATCCAGCGGCTTGCCGACGGCATGGCTCCGAGGTTCGGAACCGGGATCGGTCAGTCGAGGCTTCGCCGCCGCCAGGCGAAGCCTTGCCTTCGGCAAGGGCAGCCCACCTCGAGCAATCACCAAGGTTGGGGGGCAAGAGGAATATCCAATCCTCTCACCGCAGCAGGCAGGCCAATATGATATGCAAGCTGATGGAAGCGGCGACTCCCAACAGTCCGTCCCGCACCACGTCACCCCTGCCGCGGTTCATCAACGGAACGGATCAGATCGGTCAAAGCTCCCGAGGCAGCCACCACCCCCGCCATGCCCTTGGCCGCTGGCGCGGGTCCTCCGGCCATGACGACCGAAGCCGTTCGAGTTCAGACGCCCGGACTTCGTCATGAAGCGGGTCGCGACCTTTCGGCCAATGCGCCATGATCACAGCGCGCTTCTGGTCACGTTCATCGAGCTCCCGGAGGCGTTCATTATGTCCTGCGAGTTCCCATCCCGTCGTCAGCGCCCCCCAGGCCTGATCGCGAAAGGCCGAGAGGCACGCCAGGCGCTCGCGGCGCGCACGAGCCTGGGCGCTGGCGCCAATCGTCTCGGAGATCCGGTAGCGCTGCGCGAGCGACAGCGCCTGGCCCGGACGACGCAGAGCGCGCGGAACACCAAGCAGATCGACAAGCCACCGCCTCCTGCCTTCATGTACGATCTCGAGAGTCGGATCGAGGGCGCCGGCAAGACCGCGGACGAGGCGCCAATGCCGACGAACCTGGCCCTTCATATCGGGGTGTTCCGTCATGCGGATATGAACGGCACGGCGGTCGCGCCGCGTGCCAAAACGCCGTTCGATGAACCCGTCGACCCAGTCTCGCATGGCATCCGCCCACAGGGGCGGAATGTGGCAGATGATGGCCGTCGTGAAACCGTCGCGGTCGGTCTTGCGGTGCCGATAGATGGAATGCAGTCGCGCTTGGACACCGGCAAGACGCCGAAACTGTTGAGCCGCTTCATGGATGAGATCGGACGCCTCAATGGCCCCATGCGCTTCGTCGCAATCCAGCAAATCGTGGCGCAGGACGATCAGCACGTTGAAGTGGACGCCAAAGAGCTGCGGAAGGGCGCTAGCGGCGTCGAACACTGCCGCCGCCGTGGCCCGTGACCAATAGTCCAGGCCATTCTCATTCCCCTTCATCGCCCTTGGCTTGCGAAGACGCGCCCGACGTTTCTGAGGTCGGTGTGCCGACGCCGGAGGAGAGACGTTCGGCGCATTGTTCAGGAGGCCCGCAAACTTGATCGCGTCGGCGACGAGCGAGGCCGGCGTCACGATCGCGGCTGGAGCCCAGAAATCGATGGCGGCCTGCCAGAGCTGGTTTTCGGACAGCCCAGCAGCAAATGCGCGCGCCCTCATGCCCTTGACGATGGCGGCCCGCTCCTCCGCCTTCATTCCGCGGAAGATCGCGCTCATGAGCGAAGCTTGAGCACATCGCGACGATAGAGGTCGACGATCCCGGCGTGGATGAGCTCTCGCTTCTGGGTGGGTGTGTCCTGCCAGGCTTCCAGCACGGCTATCGCTTCGCCGGCCCCGTTGTCGAGCTCGGCCTGCAGGAAAGCCGTGAGCCGATCGCAGAAGTCCAGACCGAAGCGACGGCGAACGCCATCGGCCGTCACCGCACCGTTCTCGGTGGCGTCTTCAAGGAGCTTCACAAGCTCTCTCACATGGCCGCCGGCAAGCTCGGCAATCAGATCGAGCGCTTCGGGTTCGGCCTGCATCCGCTCTTTGGTAGAGATGTCGGCGAGATGTCTGACTGCCGTCGCCCGATTGATCAGGTCGAGATGGTGGTCTGAGCAGCGATCTCGGATTGTCAGCGGAATCTTGGCGATCTCAGTCGTCAGGAAGATAAAGACGTTCCGGCGCGGCCGTTCCAGAACTGTCAGAAGGCTCTCAAAACCTTTTCTGGGCAATCCGTGCGCTTCGTCAAACAGGAAAACACGGTGATCCGCTCCCATTGGGTTTGATCGCGACAAATCGACAAGGCCGACAACCGCTGCGACGTCTAATGTCGGGGAGTTCAGCGTAACGCAGTTCAGCGGATTGCCGGCGGCGAAATCCTTGCAGGAGCTGCACCGCCAACACGGTGAGCCCGATGCCGGCCGATTCTCGCAGAGCAGCGCGGCCGCGTAGAGCCGGGCGAGCGTCGTCTTCCCGGTTCCCTTCGGCCCATGCATCACGATGCTGCCGGCGACCGACTTGCTGAGCTGAGCGAGGCACCAATTCACGGTCTTGGCCTGGCCGATAACGGCTTCGAATGTCGTCGGCCTGAATTTCTCGGACAGTGTCATTCTCGACTTCCCTTGCAAGAGGGGCATTGATTGATATGTATGGCTACAATCAATGAGGGCAAGTTCGATGCAGAAATTGCAGCAGCGGGCCGAGCGCATGGCGCGCTCCGATGCCAATCGGGCTGAGGTTTATGAATTTCTGCGCGAGCGTGGCCGGTCGCAGCTGATCGCGGCGGCTGAGGAAGGCCGTGTCCCGGCTTCCTCCGTCAGCAGCGCTTTGGTCGATATGTTCGGCAAGTCGGTCATGACCGCGCCGATGATGCGCCAATTCTGCGGGCTCGCTTGCGCAGCGATCCTCTCCGAAGAGGGCTTCGAGGTCGATCAGACCGGCGTCCGTGTCGCGAAGGACCCGCTGTTCTCGTTCGGGGCGACCTATCGTAGTCGTTCAGCAACGGCGACCGAGACGTCCTCCCTCATCACTCGGATCATCGACACGCTGAGCGAAGTCGAGCTTCGCGAGGCCGAAGCGCTGATCCGCGCTCGTCTCCAAACGTTCCAGTGAATGCTGGCAAGTCCCCCACCGCATATAGGAGGTCAATCTTGAGACTTAAATACAGAAGCGAGTTCGACGCGCAGGAGCATGTGAAGCCGGAGTTCTGGCTCGCCAATGGCGAGCCTTCCACCGAGATGACCGGCAGCGGCGATTTGGCCGTCTTCAAGATGCCTGGCAGCCTGCTTCGTAACGTGCTGAGCGAGGCTCGGCTCTGCGGAGACGTCGACCTGGAGTCGGATCAGCGCGCGATCTTCGCCATCTCCCAGGATAGCTTCTCGGTCTCGATGCGTCGGCGCTCGGTGTTCGCGCGTGCCCGCGTGCCATTGGTCGACGCAGCAGCTATCATTCCCACGAGCGAGATCGCTTTTGAGTATCCGCTGGCTCTCGTCGATCGCTTGGCGGAGAACACGATCGCCGTCGCACAGCGCATCGAGACACATTCCAGGTGCTGGGGTGTCCGCGTGCTTCCCGGCCATGCCAGCATCAATCTTACGTTGAGCGAGCCTGATCCCGGCGACATCAAGCCGTGGCGCATTGCCGACCGCCGCCTTGTCTCCAAGATCGATCCCAAAGTCCTTCGCGAAGCATTGACCTTTGCCGCCTTGGGGGCAGACAAGGGCGGCGCCGGACAATTCTCCAGCGTTGAGATCAAGGACGGTGTGGCGCGGGGTTGCTCGCTCAATGCGATCGCTTGTGCGTCCGGCGAAGCTCTGGTCGGGGTCGACCTCTCGATGGCGGCGAATGATATTCCGCATGCCTGCCGGATCCTCAAGCGCATGAATCCGCACGATACGCAGCTCTGGGAGGCCGGCGAGTTTCGGTTCATCACGAGCAGCAATCTCGAACTCGCAATAATGATTCCGAAGGTTAGCCAGCCTACGATTCCGGCCTCCCTTACATCCCCGTTCGACGATGCGATCGAGCTGAAGCACGATGCGTTGCTGTTCGGCTTGGGGATCGCCGGGCCTCTCGGAGGCAAGGGGTTCAAGGTCGAGCTCGATTTCGAGCGCCGAGACGAGCGCATTCTGTGGAAGGCACAGAACGCACGCGGCCGATTCAGTCACGGTGCGCCCATCCTCTTGGCAGACGAGGCCGACGGGTTGACCGCGCAGGAGGGAGAGCGCGCCGGTGCTCGGCAGGAGTGCGTTCAGCCTCTAGCTGGGCGCGTCGACCATCAGACCATCGAGAGGGTCCTGGCCGCCATGAAGTTCCCGGAGAAGGTGAAGCTCAAGACCACCCGGAACATGCTGATGCTGGAAGTCACCTATGAGGGGCTGCAGTTGCGCGCTGCGCTCTCAACCCTCGGGCGTGATGACCACGATGTTTCGAACGATGAGTGAGACGAACCGATAGGGAAGCTGTTTCGAACTGAATATGAGACTTATGCCGCACCCCAGAATCAGTAAAAATTCATCTATCTATTTGAAAATAAACGGAATTGTTGGAGCTTGACTCCAAGAATCAGCCTTTCTCTACGCCTGCCGGAAGACCGTCCGGCAGGCGAGCCGCTTTACCCCAAGAGGAACGTCTTTCCGGCGTCAGCGTCAATTTCCAAACGGCGTCCTTGAACCTCCGCCACACCACAACAGGCAGGAGGCCTCATGGCGCCCGACGTTCTCGAACCGCTCCCGTTCGTCCCGCTGCTGCCGGAGGAACTCCTCCGCAAGCACCACATTTTCGAACCGCAGGACCACCGCTTCCGCTCCGCCGCGCGTCTCATGCAAAGCATGTGGCGCCAGGACCGCGAATTGCCGATCGGCAGCTATATGGTCGACGGCAAGCGCAAGAAGCTCGGCTCGCGCATCAGCCCCGCCGCCGCCAAGTCCGGCGGGAACTTCATGGCCCCCGCCATCGCCGCGCTGGTGCGTCGCGAGTTGGCCTATCGCGAGCCCGCCGCGATGATCGACGAGGGCCGGCTCTACGCCAACCTGCTGAGCTCGATGCCTCTGGCCTTCAATGTCTTCGGCCTGCTCAAGCTCGACCTCGCCTTTGCCTCCCGCGTCCTCGGCGAACTTTTCCAGGACCTGGCCGGGGCACAGGTCCGAGCCGTGCTGTTCGAGCATTCGCCCGGCCGCGGAAATCCGGTCCTGACCGGCGATCATTCCGCCTTCGACGTGCTCCTCCGCTACGAGACGCCAACCGGACGCAGGGGCTTCGTTGCGATCGAGGTGAAGTACAGCGAGTCCTGCCAGGAGCCTGTCCCGGTGATCCGGCCGCGCTATGACGACCTGGCCGAGGTCTCCGGCCTGTTCGTCGAGCCCCGGAAGCAGGCGCTGCGGACGAACCCGTACCAGCAGCTCTTCCGCGAGCATTTGCTCGCGCAGACGATGCTGATGCGTGGTGACGCCGACGAAGCCCGGTTCGTCGTCATCTCGCCGCAGCTCAACACCCTGGTCGCGGCTGCCATCGCCGGCTACCAGGCCGAGCTCAAGCCGGCCGGCGAGGATCAGGTCGGCTTCGCCGGCATCACCCTGGAAGACACCATCGTCGCCCTTGCCATGGCCGGCGAGGAGCAGTACGCGGCCAGGCTGTATCGCCGGTATTGCGACTTCCAGCTCGTCGACGGCGAACTCAACCTGTTCTGGGCCGGCGATGGCCCGATCGGGACGGCCAGCGACCCCGCCGCCGTCACGGCGGCCGGCCCGCTGAAGCTCCTGCCGGGAGGACGCGCATGAGCGCGACCTTCATCATCCCCCAGGCCGAGCGTGAGCGCCTGCTCGCCAACGGCCGGCTTAGCGCCGCAGGCGAAGACCTTGATCCGCTCCCGGTCGTGAAACTGTTCACGCCGGACGCCAACGCGGTCTGGCTGATCTCCGAGCTCGATGCCGACGATCCGGGCATTGCCTTCGGGCTTTGCGATCTCGGCCTTGGCTCGCCGGAATTGGGCTTCGTCGCGCTGGCCGAGCTCGCGAGCGTTCGCGGAAGTCTCGGCCTGCCGATCGAACGGGACGAGCACTTCCGCCCGGACAAACCGCTCTCCGCCTATGCCGCGGAAGCCCGCGCCCAGGGAAGGATCATTGCGTGAGCGATAACGCAGGCAACGAGCCCCCTTGGCTTGACCGGGTTCGTCACGGGGATTTCTCGGCCATGCCGGAAGCTTTCACCTGGGAAGATTCCGCCGCCTTTGCCCATCTCCTGCACTACGATGTGTCGGTGGCGCTTGGTCTCGGCGAACTCGCCTTATGGGCGAACGAGCGCGCCGACGAAGCTGCCATGACGGGCTCGTGGCGGGCCACCGCCATCGAGCTCTGGCTGTGCACGTTTTACGAGCATCGCCGCTATCGGCACTTCGGCTTCGAGCCGGCCGGTGCCGACCATGAGCTGATCGCTCACCTTTGGCAGCAACTCCGCAGCCAACTCCAGACCATCGGCGACGACGAGCGCACCACCATCCTCGCGCAGATCGCCGCCAGCGCTACCAAGATGCGATAGGGACCATCATGCTCGGCAACATCGTCGACCACCGCACGGACCGCCTCAATCCGCATGTCGATGCGGTGTTCGAGCCCTCCGTTCATGATGACCAGCGCCGCCGCGGCGAGCCCTTCTTCGATTGGGACGAGACGGCCAACAGCGGGGCCTACTTCGCCGTGGCCTGGCAGTACGGCACCACCGTTCGTGAGGCTGTCCTGCGGGCGGAACGGGAATGGCCGTTCCCGGGTACGGCCTATCTCTACGACCAAGGCTCGGCGCCGGCCGGGTGAAAGCTGCCTTGGAAGGGGCGACCGAATAACCAGTGCACAATGGTCCCCTTTAATGATCGATCAAATTGCGCTTTTCCAGCGTGTCTTCCAGCTTCGCACCCTTCCGGCCGGGTGATCGGCGTCTCGAAGACGCCCACGTTTTCTCTGCCTAGGCAAGCGCACGAGTACGGGATAAACACTAGCGGACCAAATAGGACAACCTCACGCTAACCTATCCAATTCTGCATAAGCGAAGATGCCCCAGCTCCTAGTGATCTTTCACCAGCGAAATGCCACGTTGAGGTGATACAGATCTTCAGAGGAGAGATAGCTTGGTCCTATTCGGGGCATTGCGGCGATACACCAGCACGCTAGCAGCGCTTGATACGCTCATGCATCGGCGCATCACGCTACTCAATCCAGCGACGTGGGCTGATCGGAACGATCGTGAGGTGATGGCGCATTTCGCTGGGGGCACTCCAGGCGGTCGGGTGTTTGCCTATTGCTTGGCGGAGGGCGGTGAAACCGCACATCATTGGCAAGTTTTTGCCGACCGCGGTATGGGCGCATGCCTAGTCTTTGATAAAAGGAGACTGGTCGAGGCCGTTTCAGCCGATCCGCACATCCGACATCGAGAGGTCGCGTATGTAAACTGGCGCAAACTTCCCGATGTTATTTCAGTCCAAACGTCTCTGCCATTTATCAAGCGTCAGGTCTATCGGGCCGAACGAGAATATAGGTTGATCGCTGCGCCACCCTTGGAACATGCCGCCGCTACCTACGAACTACCAATTCCTCTCTCCTGCATCACGAGCGTCTATGTGAGTGGCGAAGTTCCGAAGGCTCATTTCGAAACATTCAAGAATCTGGTCAGAACTCTTCGAGACTGCGGCAAACTGCCGGTGCGGCACTCAGGCCTGCTTCAGAACCGCCGCTGGTCCGATTCTCTTAGGACAAGTAGTGTTCGGCACGACACCCAAGTCGACCAGATTCCTATTTGGAAAGGATAGCTATATGATTTCAGGCAACGGTTTTGAGAACGTTGATAATCTGCTGAGTGAGACATACGAGAAATATCGATCTATTGACGGAGAAGTTTCCTATCGAGATTTCAATGGAGCTGCCGACAGGGGCGTGCTAGACAGAGCGCTCTTAAAACTGGACGTCTCCATTGAGAGAAGGCGCCCCGGAAAAAGCTGCTTACAACTTTGGAGCCATTTTGTTCGACTGCGAGATGGATTTTCATGCGTGCGTTGCGGCAGCGAACATCGCGTCTCGGCACACCATATATGCCGCAAAAGCTTCATGCCAGAGGCAGCATTTCAAGTAGGAAATGGGATAACTCTTTGCTACGGCTGCCATCGAATAGTTCATCGCGGCTATAATGGTCGACCCGACCTGAACATGCCGATGGACGGTCAGGGTGGCGAAAAAATCGATATCATGGAGGACCTATATGGCCGCTTGTTCGTAGATGGCGAACGGCGAAACTTGCTTGATAGCAATTATTATTACCTTAGCGATAGCGTTCTAGCCAAATTTAAGATGTTCCAGGGCTTTGACTGGTCAACGCCGTTTCCAGGTAGTCGGATTGAGCAAGCGTACCTAATCTGGAGACAATCTCCTAAAGGTATAACCGATGCCATTTTAGCCGCGAACGGTTTCCCCAACCTGTCATTGCGGCCGCCCCTTCGAGGGGGGGCGCTGATTATATCAGGCGACGGGTCGCGAGCGTATACTTTAGACTTTGAGAGTGAATAATCGAATTCAAGACCATGCCAAATCAAGTATTTCTTTGAGTCGACACGCTTCAGATTCATTGAATAATAACTTAACCTAAATCTGCTCGACGGCAGAAAATTGAGGTAAATAGCGGTACACGTTCCAGAAATTTCTACGATCTTCTTTAGGAATCCAATCCAAATCTGATGTCGTGGCTAAATTCGGGATCCTAAGCTCCATTTCTCGAATCTCGAAAGGTGTAACCAGTGGAATTGTAATACGAAATGCCGTGCTTTCGTCTCGAAAAATGGCAAGGCAGGGAAGTGAGATGCCTCGAATGCATCCATATCCGCGTTATTAATAATAATCCAGCCGACCGTAACCATAGGCAGCGTGCCGTCTTTATATCTAAAGAAGCAGACTTGGCGAACATTCCTCTTCAGCGCTAAATTTGGTTCCCCTGCATCGGCATCGAGTACGGCTTTCTCAAGTATCGCGCCGAGCGTTGATCGCCCGAACTCGGCGCATTTCGGCCCATCGAACGAGCTTGCTTTTGTGTCCTCGGCGAGGAAATCAGGAAACTCATCTTTCAGCCTCCCTAGCTCCTTGTCACGTTCCTTTGCCGAGGTCGGAAAAGCTGCGGTGAACGTAACGCCCACGAAAGATCCGCTATGCGCGTGACGGCCAACCGTCGCCAGGTCATTGGCCACAGAGCGCGATAGTGTCCCATCATAATCAAGCCAAACTAACGAACGCTTCCGAAAATTAAGTGTCGGAAGAACCGCACTTGAATGCCCGAAATGCAGCGTCAGCCCGGCATAAGGATTGTTGCGCTCAAAGCGAGTCCGCTCCTCAGGGTCATCCGTGGCCTCGATGCTAATGAGATCTTTGATGCCCAGCGACTTGTGGACCATTCGAAAATCAATGAAAGCAACCGAGCCAAATCCCACATATTGGTAAGTTTCTATCGGCGCAAACCGCATCCGTTTAAACAGATCAATCAGCATAATGCGCTCCGCATGCTTGGCGGGGCGCAGGCGATAATCTATCTTCTTAAACGTCCCCGCCATCTCAATCTTCCTCTATGAGATTAGCGTAAGCATATTCGAAGGCTTTCGCACCGAGGTCAGGATTGCTTTGAGCCGATAGTGCCTCTTTCAGCCGATCGGCTTCCGCTTTGGGTTTTTGGAAGCTGATACGTGCGAGGGGCGGCCCACGACGCGGTTGCGGCGTGTAAACGAAAACCGGACGGGCGACGAGCCTCTCGAGCGCCACAGGCGCCGCCTTTGCAAGCGCATGAGTAAGTATTTTATCTGTCTCCTCAAGGTCCTTTTCGGCATCTAGGTTATTCAAGAAATCAATAACGGGCCGTGTTATTTCAATTAGCCTGCCTCGTAGCCTTCGATAGGCATCAGACTCAAGGTCAAGCCCCGTTTTCGTTGTGTTCCAGGGTAATATTCTGGAGTCATCGGAATCCAGAAAAGCGTATCCTCGGAAGCGCGCGAATTGGCCGTGATACTTTGGAACACCAACGCCGTCGTCCGAGAGCTCACTCCAGCCCGTTGTCGCCTCCTGATCCGCTTCGAGAATGCATCTCCCGTTGCAGAACACGTACCAACCGGCGTGTGCGCGGCTGGATTCGCCAACGCCAGCGTATAGGCGTGTACTAAGGGGAGAGTCGCCACCGAGATCATCCTCGAACTGACGGAATGCTGGAGCTATTCCAGCCCCCTCCTTGAGCTGCCATTCAGTAGGTATGATCGCCTGGCCGTTGAGCGAGATCTGCAGCCCCAGTCGCATTGGGTGCTGTTGTACGACACGAATGTCGTGACGCAGTTTGGTTACGAAACCTGCTTGGGAAAAGGTTGTCGCAACTGCTGGGTCAAGGTTGCTCACCTGGATCCGGGTACCCGTCTGCTCAACGGCATAAGGGCGGTCGACCAACTCTGTGATATCAAAATCCCAGTTTGTGTCGTCGTTGGCCCAGGTCGGAACGTCGACCTCGATACGAAAGCTGTGCTCAGGCTCCGTCGAGCTTACGCTGAAGAGATCGCCCATTTTGAATAGCGCCCGCTTCATGCCGACGCCGAATTGGCCAACGGAGTGCGAAGTTCGCTTGAACCCTTTGGCGCGGCCAAATTTGAATGCGTACTTCCTAGCGATATCGAGGGGGATTCCGCCGCAATTGTCTTCGATCACAAAGCCCTGCGCGTTGAGCTCAATAGAAACCCGCAGCCCATTATAGTTTGCGTCGGAGCCTGGACGAAGGCGTTTAGCGCCGTCGATACAATTGTCGACGAGGTCCTGAATCGCCTCGTCTAACTGTATGTCTTTTGTAATGATTTCAACGAAGAATGCTTTCGTGGGCGACGCATCGACCTTTGTGAGATCGCCTTCATCGGTCGGAACGAGTTGTGCCATATCCCCCCCTGCAGTTCTTGGTTGCGTATATCCACATGATCCGCCCCCGCCGACTGGTCCAAAGCGATTGTTAGTGGAGAGTTGGCCTCGCGGCCAGCGCGGCCAGCGCGGGCGGCGTAGCGGGTCCGGGTTGCGCAGCCGCCCGTGCGGTCATGGCTGGGATGAAGACCTCCGGGGTTGGAGGCTTGTATCCGAGCGAGCCATGCGGGCGCACGGTGTTGAAGTGCCGCCGCCAGCTTTCGACGATGATCTTCGCCTCCGCGAGGGTGTAGAAGATTTCGCCGTCGAGAAGCTCGTCGCGGAGCCTAGCATTGAACGACTCGATGAAGCCGTTCTCCCAGGGACTCCCGGGCGCGATGTAGGCGGTCTTGGCGCCAACCGCGCCGATCCAGGCCTGCACGGCCTTGGCGACGAACTCCGGCCCGTTATCCGAGCGAATATGCTCCGGAACGCCGCGCAGGATGAACAGGTCCGAGAGCACGTCGATGACATCGATCGCCTTCAGCCTTCGGTCGATGCGGATCGCCAGGCATTCATGCGTGAACTCGTCGATGATGTTGAGCATGCGATACTTTCTCCCGTCATGGGTGCGGTCCTCGACAAAGTCGTAGGACCAGCCATGGTTGGGCCGCTCGGCGCGAAGGCGGATGCAGGATCCGCCCGCGAGCCAGAGCCGACCTCGTTTGGGTTGTCGGGCTGGAACCTTCAGCCCCTCGCGTCGCCAGATCCGCTCGACCCGCTTGTCGTTGACGACCCAGCCTGCCGTCGAGCGCAGCAGCGCGGCGATCTTGCGATAGCCGTAGCGTCCGTATCGGCGGACCAGTTCGACGATGTCGGCGATGAGTTGCTCCTCATCGTCGCGTCCGCGCGGAATCCGACGCTGGGTCGAGCGGTGCTGCCCGAGTACACGGCAGATCCGTCGCTCCGAAACCTTCAGAGCGAGCCGGACATGCTCGATGCAGGCACGGCGACGCGCGGGGCTTACCAGTTTCCCGAAGCGGCCTCCTTCAGGATCAGCTTGTCGAGCGTCAGGTCCGCGACGGCGCGACGGAGCCGGGCGTTCTCGGCCTCAAGCTCCTTCATCCGCTTCACCTGATCTGACTTCAGGCCGCCGAACTCACGACGCCAGCGGTAGTAACTGACCTCCGTCACGCCGATCGAGCGGATCGCATCGGCAACGGATTGGCCCTGCGAGACCAGCACATCGACCTGGCGCAGCTTCGCGACGATCTCTTCCGGCTTGTGGCGCTTCTTCGGCATCTCAGTCCTCCTGTCTGCCAAAAGACATAGTTCAGGGTGGACCAATTCAACGGGGGTGGATCACACACAACGTCGTCTCAAAGCGAATAGTCATATTGGCTGACGGCATAAGCACGTCGGATCACAGGCTGCCGAACTGTTGCCGATGGTCGGCGAGGTAGTGTTGGCTGGGCCAAAGGCGGCTGTCGTCCGGCAAGAGCACGCGTTCACATTGCGGTTGGAACAATCCCTTCAGCTCGGCAGGAATCTTGTTACGGGAAACAAGAAGACGATACTCCTCGTCGATCGAGATCAGATGCCTGTCGAACAGCCAGTGGGCTGTGGAGCACAGTGCAATCCCGTTTTGAACCGTATCTGGGCCGCCTTTATCTACCGGCACTATGTGTGCCGCCTGTACCTCGGCCCGCCCTCCGCCGTTGATTATTCTTATGCCGGTGACGGCGCAGCGCTTAGAATATGCGCGACAGATCGCGTGCCGAAAATTCGCATCGCGAATCTTCCTGTTGATGAGCATCGCGACGATCCGTCGCTCAACCGGCCAGGAAGGGTCGTGCAGAATGCCCCAGGTCGCGGCATCGACGTTGGCCGCGTCGAGCCCGAGCTGAATCGCATTTGCCGGGTCGAGCGTGTCCGAAAGCCCGGCACTGGCGATGAGTGCGAAGTCGTTTTCCTGCAATTCACGGCATGATCGGCCTCGGAGATAGAGACCGACTTGAGAAATATCCGCCATAGCGCGCAACGCAGATTCGGCGTATCTGCCATCGGCTCGCCACGCGACCGGCTTGTCGAATTTAAGAAAATCTTCAATCATCGCATAATTGTAGCCGACATTCTTGTGATCAGGCACGATAGCTGTCACCCGACCAGTTGCGAAGTATGCGATGCCTTCGCCCGCTGCCCTAGGTCGACGAAAAACAACCCAGTCGCCTACACAGTCGCTCATAATACCGAGGTAGCGCGGAGGGAAATGATAGCGGCTGGCGATCTCGTCGTCGTAAGCGGATTCAGGTTTGGTGTCCAATACGGCTTTCATACCGCATCGCCCTGTACTTGGGCGTTATCGAAAATTTGATCGAGACGGGCCGCTAATGCCAGCGGTGACTTTGTCTCACACTCCCAAATAATTTCGGCGTGCCATCCGTTCGATCGAAGAGCAGCCAAGTTCGCACTATCACGAGCTACGTTGCGTTCGAACTTGTCCTGCCAAAAGGCCTGATTGCTCTTGGGCGTCGTCGCCTTTTTGCATCCGAGGTGCCGATGCCAGAAGCAGCCATGCACAAAGATCGCGGTGCGCCATTTCGGAAAGACAATATCGGGGCACCCCGGCAGCTCTTTACGATGAAGCCGGAATCTGAGTCCGCGAGCATGCACTGCCGAGCGAACTCGAATCTCTGCAGAGGTATTCTTCCCGCGGACCCGAGACATGAGCCATGATCTTCGCTCAATCGTCAGCCGGTCCACCATTCGATTCTACTCCGCGGCCTGCGGAAACTGATCCATGGCTTCGAGCGGCGGCTCATGTTCGCCGGGCTCATCCGCATCGCTGGTAACTTTTTCCAATCGAGCCCGAATTGCACGGAAGATTGCCTCACTCATGAATGGGGAGACGCTATTCCCAATCATCCGGAAGCTGTGCCAGATCGTTGGATGGAAGACATGTGCGTCGGGGAAGCCCTGGAGACGCGCTGCTTCTCGCACAGTGATCACGCGGTGCTCGGTGGGATGTATCGGTCTTACTGACTGGAATGAGCCTTTGTCCGATCCAGTCCCTGCTCGGAGAGTGGGGCACTGACCAGTTTGCTTAAGACGTGGGTGTCGGCCGATCGGTTCAGTCTTTCCCGGCTTCACCTTTGCGAACCGGGCAACAACCACTTCTGTGTGAGCTGTTGGTCGGTGGCCAGTAAAGATGTTGTCGGGTGCCCTTAATTGCATAGCGTAGTCCGACGGCAATCCGCGCCGGTGTATGCGCCAGCGATCAAACCCAGGCAGGGTCTCTGATTCCTCTGCCTCGCGTGCCCCCATCAAATCAGCGATCGCCTGCTTCACGGTGGCGGGCTTTCGTTTGAACGCTTCGACATCCTGCCTGGTGATCGGGGCCTTACGATCTTTAAGCACCCCTATGACAAACATCCGGTTGCGCCTCGTGGCCGCGCCAAATTGTGCCGCGTCCCAAATAATCGGAT
Organism: Allobosea sp. TWI1241; assembly: GCF_039673065.1. Classification (NCBI taxonomy): domain Bacteria; kingdom Pseudomonadati; phylum Pseudomonadota; class Alphaproteobacteria; order Hyphomicrobiales; family Alloboseaceae; genus Allobosea; species Allobosea sp. TWI1241. The sequence continues at coordinate 73,851 of NZ_JBDJKW010000013.1, forward strand.
CCAGAATATCGTAGCGGTCGCTGACAAGACCAAGTGCGTCGTCGAGCACAGGACGAGCGTCTTGGTATGCCAGCCCGCGCACATTCTCCATCACGAAGAAGGTGGGCTCAACTTCGGATACGATACGAAAAAAGTGCCGCAGCAGCTGTCGGCGAGGATCTCCCTTGTCGCGTTTCCCGATGTCGCTAAAGCCCTGACAGGGAGGGCCCCCGAAAATCCCAAAGGGCTTTTCTCCCACGTCCGCCTCGATTTCTGCGCCAGTAAGCGGCGCAACATCGCGAAGGACCAGTTTCGTCCGCGGGAAATTCAAGCGGTAGGAATGTGTTAGAATCGGATCGACGTCGTAGGCAGCAGCGACTTCGAAACCAGCCTTATGTGCCCCGAGCGAAAAGCCGCCGCAGCCACAAAATAGCTCGACCAGCTTCATTCCATCAGCGCCTGCACCCGTCTATTGTATCCGAGTGGCTAGCACAATAATCGATTCGCGTACTTCCCAATCCGCCAAAAACCCACCACCTCCCGCGAGTCTTGCGAGAGTGTGAGCTTTTCGCAACTGATGCCGTTGGCGGCAGCCAAGGTTGGCTCCGCCGGCGAAGTGCCGGAACCGATGTTATGCCGGCGAGCGGCTGTCATGTTCAAACGCGGCCGGGAAAATTCGGGCTCTAGCCTGGGTCAGGCTCTCAGCCTTCTGAATCGCCGCCGCAATCACGTGGTAGCAATTGAGTCTCAGCCCTAGTTGCTAAGCAAGAGCCGATGTATGGGATCGAGATCGGGTGATCTTGCTTTTGGAAAGCCTTATGTACTCCGGAGAACAGCCAGGACAGCACATGTCAGCGCCTCCCACCATTGTGTACAAATACGTTGATCAGGAGGGTGCGCGGAAAGTCCTCGAAAACCGTACGCTCAGGTTCGGTCGCCCCGCGGACATGAATGATCCATTCGACCTCTACATCGATGATCTGTTCAACATGGATCCGAAGCAACTCCAGGCTCGTTCGATCGAAGCTGTCATCGCCGGCATTGCGTCTGATCCCGATCATCTGGCATCCCTTGTCAATGCGGCTCCAGCAACTGCGAGGAAGAGCGCCGGTTTCCTGAAAGAGCAATCGTCAGAGCAACGGGCCGCGCTGTTGTGCGCGATTTCTCCCGATATGCTGGCCAAGGAGTATCCCGGCCTGGCGGGGTTCTGGGAAAGCATCGCACGCCAGCAAAAAGCGATCGCCGCTCAATACCAAAACACCGGCATTTTTTGCGCCACCCGCAATCATAACAACCTGCTCATGTGGGCTCATTATGCCCAGCAGCATCGTGGCGTGGTGCTTGGGTTTCGCACGGATATCGAAGAGGATTCTTGCCTCATGATGCTGGAGCCGGTCAGATACACCGACACTCGCCCCAATTTCTATCAACCGATCTACGATCTGAGCGCACTCGACCCGTCGTTTAGCCTGAACGACGTCGCGGACATCCGGCGCACTTTGGCTCTGTCCAAAAGTACCCATTGGATGTACGAGGAAGAGCTTAGGGTTGTGCTCCCCAATGGCGTTGCGGCTGATCAGCCTGCCCGGTTCTCAAAATTCTTTCCCAAAGAGCTTTGCGAGATGTACCTAGGCTGCCGCATGGATAGCTGCTTCCGCGCGGAGATCATGGAAGCAGCGAAGTCAATCAATTCCGATATCGCCATCTTCGATGCCCGGCCCGACAAGGCCACATACGCGATGACCTTCGCTCCTGTGTAAGACGTCGACTGGATCACGGAGTCTGAGCGCCGGGTTTGGAATGCTTTACGGTGACGGTTGAAGAACCGCACAATAGCGAGCGTGTAGGCCTGGCCGTTCCGCTCGCCGAAATCGTCTGCTTTTCCGCGCGATAGGATATCAGGTCGCGATGGAAATCCTCAAATTCGGCCTAGACCTGCGCTGCCACGGTACGCGTTGCCGGCTCGACGTTATCCACCGCCGATCTCTTTAGTGGATCGGTTGCGTTTCCGAACTGGAACTTGCCACTAGTCGACGGCGACGAACGTTTTCTCAATCAGGCCGCTTCAGTAGGTCAGCGGCTTCGACGCCAAGAACCCTCGCTATCCGGTCGACGACATCGATTCCAGCCGCATACACGCTGCGCTCCAGTGAGCTGACATACGTGCGGTCGATGCCGGCCCGATGTGCCAGCTCCTCCTGCGACAAGCCGCGTGCCTGCCGCAGCTTCCGCAGATTCAATGCCAGAACCTCACGAATTTCCATTCGTGGGACGGCACCGCCTTGTCGAGTATTCGGCTACGGAGTATTCTCTACAATCGACGGTAGAGCAGCTTCGCGACGCAGTGCGGCTTCCTCTTCCGACGCAACATATCCCCGTAGGCGTGAACCTGCGGGAAGGGTTGGGGAAGTCGCGGATCAGCGAAGACGCACCGGCGCGTAACCGGGCGAGCGCTCGGGCTGCCCCATCCTGGGCAATATTGGGATGGGCTGACTGGCGTGAGCGACTGGTTTTTCGAGAAGAATGGCGAGCGCGGCGGGCCGGTTAGTGCCGACGAGCTGAAGGCGATGGTGTCGAGCGGGGCGATCAGCCTCACCAATCTGGTCTGGACGGCAGCCTTCGGCAGCGAGTGGAGGCGGCTCGGCGATACCGAGCTTGCCCCGCCTCAGCCTATCCTACCACCGCCGTTGCCGCCGAACGAGCCGCCGGCTCTTCCGTCAAAGCCCGAACAGGCTGCATTCGAGCCGAACGACTTCCTCTACAGCGAGCTGACCAAGGCGCTGATCGGCCGGAAGCAGGAGCACCATCTCGCGAAGTGGCGAGCCATCTTGGCGAAGGCCGGGGGCGATCCGGCTAACATCGCGACGACCAGTTCATGGAACTGGCCGGCACTGTTCCTGCCCTATGGCTGGCTCCTGTACCGTCGCATGTACGTGCTGGGCGGCATCGTGCTCGCCGTCCAGCTTGCCTATGTGCTGCTGCCCGACAGCGTGCCGACCTCGGTTGCGCGGGCTTTCCTTTTCGCCACCTTCGGCCTCGGCATTGTGTTCGCGCTCTACGGCAACGCCTGGTATCTCGACGTTGTCCGAAAGCGCTGGGAAGCCCTGCGCCAGGAGCAGGACCAGGCCGCAGCGCTGGCGAGGGCAAAACAGACTGGCGGCGTCAATCTCGTCGCGCCGATCGTGGCGTTCGCCCTCGTCATCGCCGCGGCGGTCGTGCCGCATCTCAATCTGCCCAGTTGGGGCGGCTCGGTCGCGCTGGTCCGCGACGGCTACATGACCGGCTATTCCAGCACGACCATCGGCAAGGCGCTGGCCGCCAGTTTCGACAATGCCGAGTGGCAGTCCTTCACCTCGGACAAGGGCGCGACGGTGGTCAAGTTCACAGGCAACATCAATGCGAGCCTGCACGCCAACGCGATCGAGCAGCTCATGCGGCCGGTCAACCAGGCCGCGGACGATAACGACATCAATGCGCGCTATGGCAGCTACGATACGCTGCTGCCCTATTACCAGACCGCGATCGAGCATCTGAAGGCCCGCAACCGGCTTCAGCCAATTGCGGACAAACATGGCTGCGGGCACCAGGCGACCCTTGCGTCATGCGATGCGCTCCGGGCGACCTTCACCTTGATGCGCGAGGTGGTCGAGACCTGGGCCGAGGACGCCTATTGGCCCGTGGGCGAGCCGGTCGAGATCCAGTGGACCCTCAATCCGGACGGACGCAGCTTCAGCCTGGCCAGCATGAACAGCAATGCGTGGAAGGGGAAGCCGTTCAGCGACATCTTTGCCGTGCTCTACGACTGAGCGAGCCCCGCGCCTGCCATCCGCATCCCTTTGTCCAAACGCGAGGCTCGACCATGCGCTTGCCCCTCATCATCGCCGCCTGCCTTGCGGCGACCGTCGCCGTCGCCCAGGTGCCGCGGATCAAATGGCGGCCGATGGATTTCCCGCCGGCAACGACCATGGAAGCGACCGTCCAGGGCACGCAGCGCGACCTCGGCCCGTTCCGGATCTTCTACGAGTTCGCCAAGATGCAGAACTGGTCCTGCGCCTTCGACAATGCCGGCGGGCCAAGCTCCGGCCCTTCGACGCTGAGTTGCCGGGCGCCGAACAAGTTAGCCTGGGATTTCTACGTCGAGCACTACCCCGACGAGAAGCGGCTTGTCTTCGTGGAGGGCAACTTCGCCGGCAACCCACGCACGGGCGAAGAGGTCGGCAGCATGCTGGCGATCTTCTTCCAGCACATGCGCTGAGCGATCGGCCCCGCGCATGGCCGAATCCTATCGTTTCCCGCCTCCAGGTGCCCGATGACCAAAACCGCCACCCTTCTCGCCGCCGCCCTGGCCTGCTCGGCTTTCGGCAGCAGCCCAAGCCCTGCCCAGTCGCAGACCGAACCGCAACAGCGAGAGCTCAAGGCGACAGTCACCTCCTATTGGACGACGACCAAGACCGGCGCGCAGCGCGACAAGAAGATCTACGGCCGCTTTTCCTTGCACAAGGACGCTGGCAGGTTGATCAATCAGATGAACTTCATCTGCCCGAAGAGCCGGCGCACCTACGCGCATCTCACCATCTACCTCGACGACATGATCGCGCTGGGCGCGCCCTACAAGCCGTTCCGCGGCGAGATCGAAGGGCAGTTCGCGATCGACAGGAACAGCGCGATCACGCTCGCGGGCGAGTCTATCGACACCGAGCTCTTCTTCGACAGGACACCCGCGACCGTGAACGAGATCGACCGGGTTTTGAGCGCGAAGAGCGTTCAGTTCCGCGTCGGGGATACGAGAGTCGCCTACGACACCAATGCGAAGTTCGAGGAGCTCATGCGTGAGCTCCTCGCCGAGAGCGCTGGTGCAACTGGCTTCTTCGATACCGAGGCAATGCTCGCCGATTGCCGGAAGTTCCGCGGTGAGAGCACTCGCTAGCTCCTGCCGCGTTTGCTACAATCGGTTGCTACAAAACCGACCTGTTTCGTTCACCTCGGCAGCTGTAACCGCTTGATAAAATTGGTGCCGTGAAACTGGCTGAGGGTCCTAGTCCCCCAGCCACCACTCTTGGGTGGCAGATATGCAAACAAAATCAAGTGCTTATTGATAGAGACTCTTCGTCCGGCAGCACTGGCAGGAGCACTATCGGTAGCTCTGGACGCCCGCCGGAACCGCCCTTGCAGTGCTGCTCCCGCGAGTTCAGTCTCCTCCCCCTGCTTGGGGGGCATCGGATGATCCACGAAAGCGCACCGTGGAAGACTCACTTAATTCGAGACGCGGCGATCATCGAACGCTGGGCGTCGAGACCGCGGCCCTCGGAACGGCGTTCGTTCTTGATCGAGCGGAAGGTCTTCCTCGCCGCCTACGCCATACGGAAGATGGATGAGGGCCTCAAGGTATCGACCGACCTCCTCAGTGCCGAGATGGGTATCCTTCGGTTTCCGCCGACCCAAGCCGGTTTCAACCTCTTCAACAACCACCGCTTTGATGAGCATTTCGATCTTAAGGCCGCCCAGCAGGTCGCGCTTCCGCGTCGTAGGGTCCTGAATCTCCTGGTCCACAGTCTCGTCTTTGTGGAGGTTCTGGGCGACACCGAGACTTACGACGCGTTCATGGTGACTTCGGATCACGAACGTGACCGTGGCCTCATCCAGATTGACGTCACCGCCTTCGTCGAGCTCATGCGCCTCGTCGGTGAGGACTGGCCGACCTCCGTGCGTTGGGTTCGGGATCCTGACGGCATTGGCTGGCGGGTTTGGGCTGGACACGGCGAAGGTCCTGACGTGGCCCGACTGGGCCGCAAGGTTCGCTAGACCGGGTCGGCAAAAGCGATAGATAGGACATGAATAGGCCCGACATCGGCGGCCGTGGCGTCCTGTGGCCTGCTGCCGGTTCTGTGGACGCTCGGTTAACCTAATCCCACCTTCTTTTCGAACTCGGCCGGGCTGAGATAGCCGATGGTCGAGAGCCGGCGGAGGGTGTTGTAGAACCGCTCGATATAGTCGAACACGCCCGCTCTGGCGGCGTCGCGGGTTCGGTAGACCTTGCCTTCTGATCCGCTCGGTCTTCAGCGACGAGAAGAAGCTCTCCATCGCGGCGTTGTCCCAGACGTAGCCAGATCGGCTCATCGAACAAATGACGCCGTTCTCGGCGAGCAACTCCTGGAAGTGCTGGCTGGTATATTGGCTGCCCTGATCGGAGTGATGCAGCAACGCCTCCGGCTTGCCGCGGCGCCAGATCGCCATGATGAGCGCGTCGGTAACGAGTTCCGCCGCCATCTCGGCCTTCATCGACCAGCCGATGACACGACGCGAGAACAGGTCGATTACGGCCGCCACATAGAGCCAGCCTTCCGCCGTCCGGACATAGGTGAAGTCGGCGATCTAGCACTGGTTCAGACGCGTCGCGGTGAACTGACGATCGAGCACATTGGGTGCGATAACCGATGTGAGTCGCGCGCCCTCGGGGGCGCGCCTTCATCGCGCAAAACGCGCCGGGCCTCTTCACGCCGCGGCGCCGAGCGATTACCGCCATGGCCAGTGGCGCAACGGCGCGGCCCGACCGGGGCGCTGGCCGCGCGCCGGTCTGCCGGATGTCTCATGATGAAGCCGCTCAACGTTTCCGATTATCGCGATCTCGCGCGCAGGCGCCTGCCGCGCGGCATGTTCGAGTATATCGACCGCGGCACCGAGGACGAGGTGCTGCTGCGCGATGTGAGGGCGGCGCTCGACGCGGTGAAGCTGAACCAGCACGTGCTCAACGACGTGTCGCAGCCCGACATGGCGGTGACGCTCTTCGGCAAGCGACTCGCTGTGCCGCTGATCGTGGCGCCGACGGCGGTCGCCGGGCTGGTCTGGCACGATGGCGAGGTCCAGGTCGCGCGCGCCGCGCGCCGGGCCGGCATCCCGTTCTGCGTCGCCACCCAGTCGATGACCGCGATGGAGGCGATCGCCGAGCGGGCCGACGGCGCCGATCTCTGGTTCCAGCTCTATGTCTTCGAGGACCGGACGCTCACCGGTGAGCTGCTGCGCCGGGCTAGGGCGCTCGGCATCGAGACGCTCGTCCTCACCGCCGACACGCCGCGCTCGCCGAAGAAGGAGTGGAATACGCGCAACGGCTTCGGCATCCCGATCAAGCCGACGCTCGTCGGCGTGCTCGACGTGCTGACCCATCCGCGCTGGCTGGCGGGCGTGCTGCTGCGCGCCATGCTGACCTCAGGCCTGCCGACCTATGCGCATTATCCGCCGGAGTACCGCACCAGCATCACGCGTGAGGCGGTGGCGAACAATGTCAAGCTGGCGCGCCGGCTGACCTGGGAGGATGTCGCCGAGATCCGCCGGATCTGGGACGGCAATCTGGTGGTGAAGGGCGTCCTGACGCGCGCCGACGCGCAGGCCGCCCTGGCGCACGGGGCGGACGGCATCGTGGTCTCCTGCCACGGCGCGCGCAATGCCGACTATGCGCCGGCGACCATCGACGTGCTGCCTTTGATCGCCGATGCGGTGGCGGGGCGCATGACGGTGCTCGCCGACAGCGGCGTCAGGCGCGGCAGCGACGTGGTGAAGTACAAGGCCGCCGGTGCCGAGGCGGTACTGCTCGGCCGGGCGACGCTCTATGGCGCGGCTGCCGCCGGCGAAGCCGGGGCCAGCGACGTGCTCGCAATCCTGCGCGAGGAGATCGACCACTGCCTGGCCTTCTCCGGCCAAGGCCGCTTCGCCGACATCCCGCGCGAACTGATCTGGCGGGCCGAGCAGGGGCGGTGAGGGGGCTGTCGCCGGCGGCGCGAAGCCGGGCTCTGCGCCGGGCCGCGCAAGCGAAAGATCGCCCGCCAGCTCGTCTGGTGTGCGAACGAGCGGCGACCGTCGTGCACGGCCGGGGGATGGCCTCTCGCTACAGCGTCGGGGCGCTGCGCGAGCTCTCGGCCGGCCGGGTGGGCGCCTGCTGGTCCTTGAGGTTCCTGCCGATCAGGTCGCCGCGGAAGCGGATGACATAGGCGGTGACGACGTCGCGGACGCGGTCCTCGGCGAGCCTGCGCACCAGCGCGCGATCGAAGGGGGCACCGGACTCGGTCTCGACGATCTCGGTGGTGATCTTCACCAGCGCGTCGATGTCGTTCTGGCAGAAGATCATCGCCGCCTTGGCGACCACCTCGGCCTTCTCGTCGGTCAGCAGCATGGTCGCGCCTTCCTTGCCGATGCAGCCGAGCGTTTTCGTCCGGATCAGCTCGCGCGTCTTCTCGAGCAGTTCGGCGCGCTCGGCGCGGGCGGTCTTCTCGCGCGTCTCCGCCTCGATGCGCCGGGCTTCCGCCTGGGCCGCGGCGGCGTCCCGCTCGGCCCTTTCCTTGTTGAGCCGCGCCTGGCGCTCGGCGGCGAGACGGTCGGCATTGGCGCGCGCCGCCGCGATCTGGCCGGCGAGGCGGTTGCGGACCGCCCGCTCCAGATCGTTCAGATACGGGCCGGCATAGAAGGCTTGGCCGCCGAAGCCGTAGATCGCGTCATGGGTGGAGATCATCGTCGCGACCGATTGCGAGCAGACGGACAAGGCGCGGGCGATCAGCGGCTGGAAGCTGTCGAACGCGACGGCGCCGTCGAAACCGTCGTCACGGCGCACCACAGAGGTCACGCAGTCCGTCGCGGCCCGGACATAGGGGACATGCTGCTTGCGCTTCTGGGCTTCCGTCTGCGCGAAGGACTGCGCCATGGCTGGTGAGACTGATGCAGCGAGAACCGCCAAAACAAGACGCATACGCATGACCAATCCCCCGAAGCGGGATTGTTTTACCAGTCCTTAACGCTCTGTCGAGTCGGGGCCTGTCCTTGCGTTATGGGCGCGGCTGGGCGGTGTGGAAAAGGCTCGGAAGCGCGGCGCCGGGCCATGGGCGCGATGATCCCGGCGTGGGAGGCAGAGAGGCTCCCGGCGACCGCTCTTCACCTCGTCGCCGCGCTTTCCTTCCGCCGGCGCTGACGCTACAGTCGCCGTCGGAACAGGTTCCGCCTCGAGGCGGATGAAAAGGGAACGCGGTTCGACGCCGCGGCTGCCCCCGCAACTGTGACCGGCGAGCTTCCCTCCACGAAGCCACTGGCGGCGCCTCTCGCGCCGCCGGGAAGGCGGAGACGGTAAGCGCTGACCCGGAAGCCAGGAGACCTGCCCGTTCCTGTCACCTGAGCCCGCGGCACGGGGTGTGCCAGGGTGCGGTCGTCTCCGTGACGGTGACATTCGATGAATGTTGCCGTGCCCGGAGACTGGCGGAGCCCGTTTCCCGTTCTCCCGAGCCCGGCACCGGACGCCCGAAACGCGTCCGGTCGAGCCGTGGAAGGACCGATGTCGATGGGCATCGCGAAGACAGTCGAACCGTCGCGCCGCGCCTTCACAGGCGTGCTTGCCGGCGCCCTGGTGGTCATGGCCGGGCCGGGCGCCGCCCGGCCGGCGGATGCGGCCGGGGCGCAGCGGATCGTGGTGCTCGACGCCGGGATCGCCGGCTACGCCTTCGCGCTGGAGGCGCCGGTCGTCGCCGCCGATCCCCGCTTTCCCGACGCGCGCATCAACCGCCGCACCGGCTTCCCGCCGCTGTGGAACCGGCAGGCCGCGGCACGTAAGGCCGTGGCGCTGCCGGCCGGGGCGGACGGCGTCGATCTCGCGGCGATCCGCGCGGCTGAGCCCGATCTGATCATCGCCGGCGGCCGCAATCCGGGCGGGCTGGCGAGCGCGGGGCGCGCCGCCGATCTCACCGCGATCGCGCCGACACTGGTCGTACCGGCCGACCTGCCGGGCTGGCGCGAGGAACTGGCCTTCGTCGCCGACCTGCTCGGGCGGACGGACAAGGTGCCGGCGCTGATCGCCGCCTTCGAGGCGCGCGCGGCGCAGGTCGCGGGCAAGATCGCGCTGCCGGAGGGCGAGACCGCGCTGCTGCAGGCCAATGCCGGCGGCATCCACGAGGATCCCTTCGCGATTTCTCCCACGAGCGGGCTCGGCCGGACCCTGGCCGGGCTCGGCTTCAGGCTGTTCGATGCCGCTTCCAGGGTGCAGGGCGGGACGCTCGATGCGGACGGGCGCGTGCCGGTGCCGCTGGCGGCGGTGCTCGAGGTCTTCACCGCGCCCAACCTGATCATGGTCTCAAACGGGCCGGTCAGCATGGGCCAGCTCTGCTGCGATCCCGGCTTCCGCCAGCTCGAGGCGGTGATCAGCTACCGGCGCTGGGAGCTCGATGAATCGGCGATACGCCCGGACTATCTCGCGGCGCTGCGCCTGCTCGACATGGTCGAGAGCGCCTTCGCCCGGAAGGGCTGAGCGGGCGCGGGGGCGGAGATGACGAACGTCATATGGTCGCGCAGGGCGCTGCTCGCTGGAGCGGGCGCGCTGCTGCTCGGCGCCGGGCCGCGGCGCGCGCAGGCCGCCGGGGCGTACCCGCTGCGGATCGCGCACAGCGCCGGCGAGACGCTGCTGGCGGCGGCGCCGCAACGCATCGTCGCGGTCGGCTACAGCGACGTCGCGATCTGCGCCGCGCTCGGCGTCAAGCTGGTCGGCGCGATGCGCTACGGCGCCGGGGCTGACGGTCACAATTTCCCCTGGGTCCAGCCGCTTTTGCCGCAGGAGATCGCCTGCGTCCCGGCCGGCCGGGTCGATCTCGACCTGCTCGCCGAGCTGGAGCCCGATCTCATCCTCGCGGCCACGGCCTATCACAGCTATGGCGACCATTATGCGCAGTTGGCGCGGATCGCACCGACGCTGGTCAGCCGCGGCCGCAACCTGCGCGATCCCTATGGCGATCTCACCCGGCTGATCGGCCGGCTCGCCGGGGCGCCGGCGCAGGCGGCGGAGACGCTTGTCGCCCAGACGGATGCCGCGATCGCCGCCTTCGCCGCGCGCCATGCCGGCTGGCGCGGCCGCAGTGTCGCCTATGCGCAGGTCACCGCGACCTCCTTCCATCCCATCGTCGACGAGACCGCCCCGGCGCTCGACCTGTTCCGGCGCATCGGCCTGCGCCCGGTGACGGCGGGGGCAGGGGCGTTCGACTGCAACGGCTCGCATCCGCGCCCGCTGGCCGAACTGCGCGGCATCGGCGGCGCGGGCCTCGCGCTGCTGGCGCCGATCGGCAAGGCGGCCTCGGTGCGGGAGCTGCTGGCGCCGCTGCCTGGTGCCGTGGCGCTGCCGGTCGTCGCCCATGGCCGGGCGCATCTCGTCGATACGCATCTCTACGACGCGCTCGTCGCGCCCAACCCCGCCAACATCCCCTTCATCCTGGCCCGGCTCGACGCGATCCTGGCCGCCACGCCTCGCTCCTGAGCAGAAAGGCTTCGTCATGAGACTGGCTTCATTCCTCGCCGCCGCCACCCTCGCGCTCGGCGCCTCCGGGGCGCTCGCCGCCGGCAAGACGCAGTATCCGCTGACGCTGGAGAATTGCGGCCGGCAGATCACCTTCGACAAGGCGCCGGAAAAGGCGGTCTCCATCGGCCAGAACTCGAGCGAAATCCTGCTTTCGCTCGGCCTCGCCGACCGGCTGGCCGCGACCGCGGTCTGGGTCGGCCCGGTGCTGGAGAACCTCAAGGCGGCCAATGCGGGCGTGCCGCGCATCTCCAACAACCAGCCGAGCTTCGAGGCGGTGGTGAAGACCGATCCCGACCTCGTCGCCGCGCAATTCGTCTTCGACGTCGGGCCCAACGGTGTCGTCGGCAAGCGCGAGCAGTTCGAGGAGCTCGGGATCGCGACCTATATCTCGCCGGGCGACTGTATCGCCAAGGACAATTCCATGCGCGACGGCGCGCGCACGAAGCTGTTTTCGATGGACCTGATCTACCAGGAGATCGCCGAGCTGGCGCAGATCTTCGACGTGCAGGAGCGCGGCGAAGCCTTCATCGCCGAGCTGAAGCAGCGCGAGGCCAAGGCGGTGGCCTCGGTGGCGGGCGGCAAGGCGAAGGACGTCTCGCTGCTCTACTGGTTCTCGTCCTCGCAGCTCAACGGTGACGCCTGGGTCGCCGGCAAGTTCGGTGCGCCGGGCTACATCACGCAGGTGCTCGGCGCCCGCAACGCCGTCGAGAGCGGCGAGGAGTGGCCGGCGGTGAGCTGGGAATCGATCGTCGGGCGCAATCCGACCGTGATCGTCGTCGGCACCATGGACCGCCGCAAGTTTCCGGCCGATGATCCGAAGGTGAAGATCGACTTCATGGAGAAGGATCCGGTGGTCAGCCAGATCGACGCGGTGAAGAAGAAGCGCTTCATCGAGCTCAGCGCCCAGGCGATGAACCCGACCATCCGCACCATCGACGGCATCGAGACGGTCGCGGCCGGCCTCAAGCGCCTCCAACTGGTCGATTGAGCCCCGCATGACCCGGCGCCTCGGCGGGTGGGGCCCGCGTGCCCTGTTCGCCCTGGCCGGCCTGGCCGTGCTGCTCGCCGCGATCGCGCTGGCGGTGTCGATCGGCGAGATCGCGATCCCGCCGGCGACGACCTTCAAGACCCTCGCCAACCGCCTGTTCGGCGCGGGCTACGAGGTCGGCCGGGTGCAGGCCGGCGTCGTCTGGGAATACCGGATGAGCCGGGCGCTCGTCGCCGCCTGCTGCGGCGGCGCGCTGGCGCTGAGCGGCGTGGTGCTGCAGGCACTGCTGCGTAATCCGCTGGCCGAGCCCTATGTGCTCGGCATCTCGGCCGGCGCCTCGACGGGCGCCGTCGGCGTGATGATCGTCGGCTTCGGTGCTGGGGCACTCAGCCTCTCTGGCGGGGCCTTCCTCGGCGCGCTCGCCGCCTTCGCTCTTGTGCTGCTGCTGGCGCGCGGCGCCCGCGGCGGCTCCGACCGCACCATCCTGGCCGGCGTCGCCGGCTCGCAGCTCTTCAACGCGCTCACCGCCTATATCGTCACCAGCTCGGCCGATGCCGAGCAGGCGCGCGGCGTGATGTTCTGGCTGCTCGGCAATCTCGGCGGCGTGCGCTGGCCCGACGTCTATCTCGCGGCGGCCGTGGCTGCCGCCGGCTTCGCCATCTGCATCAGCCAGGCGCGGGCGCTCGATGCCTTCAGCTTCGGCGAGGAGGCAGCGGCGGCGCTCGGTGTTCCCGTCGCAAGGCTGCGCCTTGTGCTCTTCGCCGCGACGGCGCTGATGACCGCGGCGATGGTCTCGATCGTCGGCTCGATCGGCTTCGTCGGGCTCGTCATCCCGCATGCCGCGCGCATGCTGGTCGGCTCGGGCCATGGCCTGCTGCTGCCGGCCTCGGCGCTGGCCGGCGCCATCTTCATGGTGCTCGCCGACATCCTCTCCCGCATCGTCGTGCCGGGCCAGATCCTGCCGATCGGCGTGGTGACCGCGCTCTTCGGCGCGCCGGCCTTCGCCCTGCTGCTCTACCGCGCGAGGCGCCCCGAATGAGCTTTTCGGTGCGCGATGTCAGCTGGAGCGCCGGCGGAAAGCTCATTCTCGACGCGGTCGGCCTCGATGTGCCGGAGGGCGCGACGCTCGGCCTGATCGGTCCCAACGGCTCCGGCAAGTCGAGCCTGCTCAAGCTGCTCTGCCGGCTGCGCCAGCCGCAGGGCGGCGTCGTCACGCTCGGCGGCGACGATCTGGCCAGCCTGACGCGGCTCGCCATCGCGCAGCGCGTCGCGGTGGTCGAGCAGCAGGCGGCGACGCTTGAGGAACTGACCGTGCGCGAAGTCGTCGCGCTCGGCCGCACGCCGCATCGCGGACGGTTCTCGCCCTGGACGGCTGCCGACGAGGCGATCCTGCGGCGTGCGCTCGACCAGGTCGATCTCGGCGGGCGCGGCGACCAGTCCTGGCACACCCTGTCCGGCGGCGAGCGCCAGCGCGTCCAGATCGCCCGGGCGCTGGCGCAGGAGCCGCGCGAGCTGCTGCTCGACGAGCCGACCAACCATCTCGACATCCAGCACCAGATCGAGATCCTGGCTCTGGTCGAGCGCCTGCCGCTGACCAGCATCGTCGCGCTGCACGACCTCAACCTCGCCGCCGCATTCTGCGATCTCGTGCTGGTGCTGAAGGCCGGGCGTGTGGTCGCGGCCGGCCCGCCGGCCGCGGTGCTGACGCAGGGGCTGCTCTGGGAGGTCTTCGGCGTACGCGCCCAGATCGGCCGCTCCACCCGTGCCGGACGGCCGCATATCCAGTTCCTCTACGACGATCCGGTGCGGCGGCCATGATGGGCGCAGACGGTTCCGAAGCTCCCCTCGGCCTGCGCTGCCGCGATCTCGCGACGGCGCCGCAGACCGTGCGTCGCGCCGCCCGCGCCTTCTGCCTCGCGACGATCGCCGAGGTCTATGGCACGGCCTATCGGCCGGACTGGCATGCCGATCTCGACAGGCTGGCCGGTGAGGCAGGGCCGGGCTGGTTCGCGCCGGAGGAGCGCGGTGCCTTCTGGGCCCTGCATGATGCCGCGGGCGAGATCGTCGGCACGGCCGGGCTCTACCGCCTCGACCTGAAGCCGACGCTCGCCGCAGGCTTCACCGGGCGCTACGGCACAGTGGAGGCCGTGGCGCAGCTGGTGCGGGTCTATCTGCGCGCCAATCATCGCCGCAGCGGCGTCGGGCGCTGGCTGGTCGACCAGGCCGAGCGGCGGGCGAGGGCGCTCGGCTTCGCCACCCTCTATCTCCACGCCGACAGCGGCACGCCCGCCACCATCGCCTTCTGGCGCTCGCGCGGCTATCGCGACTTCGCGGCCGGCGAGGGCAGCACGCATTTCGACAAGCCGCTGGCGCGCTGAGGGTTCAGGCCGTGCTGCGGCGGATGATGGCGCAGGGCAGCATCGAGCGCCCGGGCGCGTCCTCGCCGGCGATGATCTGCTCGATCACGGAGACGGCGCTGCGGGCCATGGCTTCCAGCCCCTGGTCGACCGTGGTGAGGTCGTAAGCCGCGAGCGCGCCCGGCGCCGAATTGTCGAAGCCGACCACGGCGAGCTGGTCCGGGACTTTCAGCCCGAATTCCCCGCGCGCCACGTCGAGCACGGCCAGAGCCATCTCGTCATTGGCACAGAAGATCGCGTCGGGGGGCTCGCTCGCGGAGAGCAGGGCGCGCGCCGCCTCCCGGCCGCCCTCGTAGCTGTAGCGGCCGATGCCGCGCGCCACGATGGCGAGCCCGTGCCGGGCCAGCCCCTGCGCGAAGCCGGCGGCGCGGTCGCGGCTGGTCGAGGTGTTCTCCAGCCCGGCGATATAGGCGGCGCGGCGCCGGCCGCTGGCGACCAGCATGTTGGCGACGAGCCCGGCGGCGGCGATGTTGTCGGCGCAGACGTCGCCCGCGACCTCCTCCTCGTCGTCGGCCATGCGGTCGAGCAGGACGATGGGGGTCTTGGCGGCGTTGTAGAGCCGCGTGACCTGCAGCGAGAGCGGCGCGCTCGCCACCAGCACGCCGTCGACCTGGAAGGTCAGGAGCTCCGGCAGCATCGCCTCGGTCGCAGCGGCGTCCTTGGCGACGAAGACGAGGGGGGCGTGGCCGCGTGCCTGGATCTCGATCGCCAGCGCCTCGATCAGGCGGGCATAGAACGGATTGCCGACATCGCTGACGACCACGCCGATCAGCCCGGAACGCCGGGTGTTGAGGCTGCGCGCGATCGCGTTGGGGCGGTAGCCCAATTGCTCGGCGGCGAGGATGATGCGGCGGCGCGTCTCGGGGGCGATGCTGGCGCCCTTGGTGAAGCAGCGCGACACCGCCGAACGCGAGACGCCGGCGAGTTCCGCCACCTCCCGCGATGTCACCCAGCGTCTGTTGGCGAAATCGCTCATCCCGCTTGTGTGTCTTGACGCGCGGGGAGCGTCAAGGGTAGCGTTGCACACGTATGCAACGAGGCGGGAGCGCAGCGTCCCGGTCCGCTCGGAGGAAATGGTCGCGAGGGCTCTGCCGGCGTTCCGCCGCAGGAAATACCCGTCTCGCGCCCTGGTTTCCGCGAACTGGCCGTCGGCGCCGTGGTCCCGCGCAATCACGCGAGCGAGGGCTGCGGCCGATGACCAGAGTGCTGATCGATTGCGATCCCGGCCATGACGACGCCATGGCGATTCTCTACGCCGCCAAGCATCTCGACCTCTGCGCGATCACGACCGTCCACGGCAACGCGCCGCTGGAGCACACCACCCGCAACGCGCTGTCGCTGTGCACGCTCGCCGGGCTGAACGTGCCGGTCTCGGCCGGCGCCGACCGCCCGCTGGTCCAGCCGCAGCTGCAGAAGCAGACACTCCACGGCAAGTCCGGCATCGACGGCGCCGAGATGCCGGAGCCCGACCGCGACGTCACCGGCGAGCATGCCGCGCTGACCATCATCCGCGAGGCGAAGCGCTCGCCGGGCGAGCTGGTGCTGATCGCCGTCGGCCCGATGACCAATGTCGCGCTGGCGCTGCGGCTCGAGCCGAAACTGCCCGAGCTGCTCAAGGGCATCAGCATCATGGGCGGCAGCACCACGGCCGGCAACGTCACGCCCACCGCCGAGTTCAACCTCTGGGCCGATCCCGAGGCCGCCGCCGCGGTGTTCGACTGCGGCATCCCGGTGATGATGGCCGGCCTCAACGTCACCCGCCAGGCGCTGATCGGCGCCCCGCATGTCGCGCGGCTGCACGGCACGGGCGGTCCGGTCGGCAAGGTGATGGGCGACCTCCAGGACTTCTACGCCACGCGCTCCAGCGCGGTGTACGGGCTGGCCGGCGCGCCGATGCACGACGCCTGCGCCGTCGTGCCCTTCGTCCATCCGGAGCTGATCAAGCACCGCGCCTGCCATGTCCACATGGAGCTGGCGAGCCCGCAGGTGCGCGGCACCACGGTCTGCGACCTGCGCGTCTTCAAGTCGGCGCCCGCCGCCGCCGCCCGCACCCAGCTGCCGGCCAATGCGCTGGTGGCGCTCGAGATCGACGGAGCCGCCGTGGTCGACGTCGTGGTCGACGCGGTCCTGAGCTACGACGCCTGACGACACGATCAGAACGATCCGGAGGAAACCCATCATGACCACACGTCGCGATACGCTCGCCATGCTCGCCGCCGGCGCCGCCTCGCTTGGGCTGGGGCGCGCCGCCTCCGCCCAGGCCAAGGGCGAGCTCAACGTCATCTGGCAGGCCTGGCCTGACGCCCATGTCACGCCGATCTTCGACGGCTTCAAGAAGAAGAACCCGGGCGTCACGCTGCGCGACGAGCGCCTGCCGTTCAACGAACTGTTCCAGGCGACCGAGGTGCGGCTGCAATCGCGCGGCCCGACGCCGGACATCTACATCGCCGACGGCCCGCTGACCGCCTCCTACGCCGTGCGCAAGCATCTGCAGGAGCTGGACAGCATCATCGGTGACCTCGACCGCTACACCAAGGCGGCGCGCGACCAGGGCAGCTTCCGCGGCAAGCTCTACACCCTGCCGCTCTTCTCCAGCAGCCAGCTGCTCTACATCAACAAGAAGCTCTTCGCCGAGGCCGGAATCACCCCGCCGCCCGCCACGGTCGACGGGCGCTGGACCTGGGAGCAGGTCGTCGAGGCCGCCAAGAAGCTCACCGACAGGTCGAGCAACCGCTGGGGGCTCGTCATCGAGCAGGCCGAGCGGCCCTATCAGCTGCTGCCGCTGGCGCAGTCCAAGGGAGCGGCCGTGATCGGACCCGACGGGCTCACCGCCTCCGGCTTCGTCGACAGCGCGCCCTTCATCGATGCGTTCCGCTGGTATGGCGAGCTCTACACCAAGCACCAGGTCAGCCCGCCGAACGTCTTCGAGATCAATCTCGCCCAGGAGCTGTTCGCCACCGGCCGCGCCGCGATGTATCTCGGCACCAACTCCAATATGAGCATCTTCGGCAGCCGCGAGGGGCTCGACTGGACGGTCGCCGCCCATCCGTATTTCAGCGGCGGCAAGCCGGTGACGCCGACCGGCAGCTGGCATGTCGGCATGAACCCGCGCACCAAGCAGAAGGAGGCCGCCGAGGCCTTCATGCGCTACCTCGCCGAGCCGGCGACGATCGAGATGCAGGCCCGCGCCCGCGCCAACCCGCCGGTCATCCGCAGCGTCTGGGATTCGATGAGCGACGTGCTCGGCACGCCGGGCTGGAAGATCATCCGCCACGAGCTCGACAACACCGCCGTGCCGCGCCCCGCCACCCCCGGCTGGCGCGAATACGAGGACATCCTGCGCATCGCCATCCGCGAGATCACCGGCGGGTCCGACCCGGCCGCGCGTCTGCAGAAGGCCGCGAAGGACATCGACCGCGAAATGGCCAAGTACCGCGGCTGATCATGAGCACCGCAGCACGGCATCACGGCGCGCCGGGCCTCCTGGCGCGCATCCTCCGGTCCCAGGGCGGGCTCGCGGCCCTGTTCCTGGCCCCGGCCCTGCTCGGGCTGCTGGTGTTCCGCCTCGCCCCGATCGCCGTCGCCGGCATCGGGGCGCTCTATCGCGAGAACCTCGAGGGCGACCAGGCCTTCGTCGGCCTCGCGAACTTCGCCTCGCTCTTCGCCGATGACAGCTTCTGGCACGCGCTGCGCACGACGCTGCTGTTCAACATCATCATCAACCCGCTGCAGATCGCCATTGCCTTCGGCATGGCGCTGCTGGTGCTGAAGCCCGGGCGCGGCATCACCTTCTTCCGCGCCGCTTTCTTCCTGCCGATGACGCTGTCGATCGGCCTGACCGCGGTGCTGTGGTCGATGCTGCTCGACCAGACGATCGGCCCGGTCAACGCGCTGCTCGAGCAGCTCGGCTTCGCACGGCAGGGCTTCTTCCGCGACGAGAACCAGGCGCTCGGCACCGCGATCGCCGTCGCCAGCTGGAAGGGCTGCGGCTACTGGATGGTCTTCCTGCTCGCCGGCCTGTTCGGGATCGACGAGCAGCTCTACGAGGCCGCCCGCATCGACGGTGCCACCGCCGGGCAGCGCTTCCGCTATGTCACGCTGCCGCTGATGCGCCGGCCGCTGACCTTCGTGCTGATCGCCGACACTGCGGTGAACTTCCTGTTCTTCGCGCCGGTCTACATCATCACCGCCGGCGGGCCCAACGGCGCCACCTCGCTGATGATGTTCAAGGCCTACGAGGCCGCCTTCACCTTCATGAACTGGGGCCGCTCGCTGGCCTATTCCACCGTCATCCTCGCGATCGTCATCCTGGTCGCGATCGTGCAGCTTCGCCTGCTCAGGCATGGGGAGAACGAGGCGTGAGCACCGTCCATGGCAGTCCCTCGGCGCGCTTCGGCGCCGGGCTCGCCCGCTATGCCGCGCTGATCGCGATCGCGACGGTGCTGCTGCTGCCGCTGATCTGGCTCGTCCTCTCGTCCTTCCGCCCGGCGGGCGAGATCTTCGCCAACAGCCACCAGTTCACCTGGCGCACCTTCGTGCCGAGCGTGGTGACCTTCGAGAACTACACCTCGCTGGTCGAGACCGGTTTCTTCCGGGCGCTGGCCAATTCGCTGTTCGTCGGCGTCGCCACCATGGCGCTGGGCCTGCTGGTCAACGCCTCGGCCGGTTTCGCCTTCGCGGTGTTCGAGTTCCCCGGTCGCGGCCTGCTGCTGATCCTGGTGCTGGCCTCGGCGATGATGCCCTTCGAGGCGATCGTCATCCCGCTCTACCAGATCATCCGCTGGCTCGGCTGGGTCGACAGCTACCAGGCGCTGATCCTGCCGGAGGTGGCGAACGGTCTGGTGATCTTCCTGTTCCGCCAGTTCTTCGTGGCGGTGCCGCGCGAGTTCTACGAGGCGGCGCGGGTCGACGGTGCTTCCTGGGGCCGCATCTTCTTCAAGATCGCGCTGCCGCTCTCCTGGCCGGTGATTGTCACCGGCGCGCTCATGCAGTTCATGACGCAGTGGGAGGCGTTCTTCTGGCCGCTGGTCGCCGCACCATCGCCCGACCATACGCTGGTGCAGATCGCCATCACCCGGAACATCTCCTTCGAGGAGACCTCCTGGGGCCGGCTGTTCTCGTCGACGACGATCGCCTGCCTGGTGGCGCTGGTGCCCTTCCTGGCCTTCCAGCGGGTCTATCTGCGCAATATCGCCTCGTCCGGCCTCAAATAGGGCTTAACTGCCCGCCGGTGCGCCTTGCGGGCGCGCCCAACGACCGAGAAACCACATGATCCTCGTCTTCGGATCGATCAACATCGATCTCGTCGCGCCCGTCGCGTCGATCCCGCGTCCCGGCGAGACCGTGCTCAGCGCCGGCTACAGCACGCTGTTCGGCGGCAAGGGCGCCAACCAGGCCGTCGCCGCCGCCCGCATCGCCGGTCCCGGCGCGGTCGCGATGATCGGGCGCGTCGGCGACGACGCCTTCGGCCGGCTCTGCCGCGACAACCTCGCCCGCAACGGCATCGCCGTGGAGCGGATCGGCACCGACGACGCGCTGCCGACCGGCTGCGCCTTCATCGTCGTCGACAAGGCTGGCGAGAACGCCATCACGGTCGCGAGCGGCGCCAATGCCGGGCTCGACGCGTCGGCTTGCGGCGACGCGCCGGTGCAGGGCTGCGTCGGCGTCTTCCAGATGGAAGTGCCGCTGCCCGGCTCGCTCGCCATGGCGGAGCGGATCGAGGCCGCCGGCGGCACGGTCGTCTGGAACCTCGCGCCGGTGCCCGACGACCTCGGGACCGACGATCTGCGCGCCATCCTGCGTCGCACCGACTACCTCGTCGTCAACGAGCTGGAGGCGCTGCGCGCCAGTGTGCTGCTCGGGCGCGAGGAGGAGGGCTTCGAGGCCGCCGCGGCCTGCGTCGCCCGCGAGGGGGCGACGCATTGCATCGTCACTGCCGGCGCCCGCGGGGCCTTCGTGGTGGGCCCCGACGGTACGAGCCGCCATGTCCCGGCGCGCCCGATCGAGCCGGTCGACACCACCGGCGCCGGCGACGCCTTCGTCGGCATCCTCGCGGCCGGGCTGTCGCGCGGGGCGGGGATCGAGATCGCCTGCGCCGACGCCTGCCTCGGCGCCTCGCTGGCATGCCTCGCCTTCGGCGCCCAGCCGGCCTTGCCGACCCGCGCCGAGCTCGACGCGGCGCGATAGCGCAGGCCGAACCGCTCGCGCTGCCTTGCTCGGGACGCGATGCGATGCGAGGTCGCGTCTCGGACACGACACGGGGAGGCGAGCGCATGAGCGAGGACAGACCGGCCGGGCGGGGCGCGATCATGCGCCGGACGCTGCTTCTGGCCGCCGCCTCGACGCTTGCGCCGCTGCCGGCCTCCCGCGCGCTGGCGGCCCCGCCGCCCTTCCGCACCCGCGGCGGCCAGTTCATCGAGCTCGATCCGCGCGAGGACGTCGCCGGCATGGTGCTGGAGGATTTCGCCGGGAAGCGCACGCCGCTGCGGCGCTATCGCGGCCGCCCGGCGCTGCTCGCCTTCTGGGCGAGTTGGTGCCCGCCCTGCCTGCGCGAGCTGCCGATCCTGCACCGGTTGCAGCAGCGCGAGGCCGAACTCGGCTTTTCGGTGCTGCCGGTCTCGCTCGATCGCGAGGTCGCCAAAGCGCGCCGCTTCATCGACCGTCTCGGCCTGCGCGGCTTCCGCAGCTTCATCGACACCGACGGCCTCGTCGCCTCGGGGCCGAAATCGCTGATCCAGACGCCGTTCCAGCTCTACGGCATGCCGATGAGCTATGTGCTCGACGCCGAGATGCGCACCGCCGGCCATCTCTCCGGCGAGGCCGACTGGAGCACGCCCGAGGCGCAGCGCCTGATCCGCTACTTCGCCGCGGCAGCCTGAGCGAGCCGCATCACGGGAAGGGGGCGGCCGTCGCTGCGTTCGACCCGGTTCCGTCCGGCGGCCTTCGCCTGGTAGAGCGCACGGTCGGCCCGGCGCAGCACCGCGTCGAAGCTCGCGTCCGAAGGCTCCTGGAAAGCGACGCCAGCCGAGATCGTCAGCGACACCGCCGTGCCGGCGAGCATGACGGGTGAGGCCTCGATGGCCCGGCGCAGCGTCTCGACCAGCGCCAGCGCGCTGTCGCCATCGGCGTCCGCGACGATCAGCGCGAACTCCTCGCCCCCGGTTCGGGCGAGAACCCCGCCGGTGCCGCAGGTCTCGCCCAGCACCTTCGCGACATGCACCAGCGCCCGGTCGCCGGCCTCATGGCCGTGGGCGTCGTTGATCGGCTTGAAGTTGTCGATGTCGATGGCGCACACCAGCAGGCGTCGCCCTTCGCGGCGCGCGGCCGCGAAGGCGTGGGCGCCCTGGCTCGCCAGCGTCCGGCGGTTGGGCAGGCCGGTCAGATAGTCCGTCGCTGCGGCGATCGCGAGTTGCTGCTTGAGATGGTCGGAGCAGATCAGCAGGAAGCAGGTCGTCCCGACCACCGGGATCAGGCTCATCAGGATCGGCGTGACGAGGTTCAGCCAGATGCGCGCGTCGACCACGGTCGTGGCCGGCTCCACGCCGATCGCCGGATAGCCGACCAGGCGCAACAGGTAGAAGCTTGAGATCAGCAGCAGGAGACCGGCGAGCACCTCGCTGCTGCGCGGCCGCTCCGGGCGCGGCTGCGACAGCAGCAGCGCGGCGCTCGCCAGCATCAGCCAGCCAGAGGTGAGCGAGAACGCGAAGACACGTGTGATAAAGGAGGGCGTCTGGGCCGAGAACCAGTATATGAGCGCCGTCGTCACCACGGCCGGAAGCCATTGCAGCATCCCGCGCCGCTGGCCGCGCAGCCGCTGGATAGCCACGGAATAGGCGGTGAGCCCGAGAAGGATGCCGCCATTCGCGATGACCAGCATGGTCGGACCGGGCACCGGCGCGCCGATCGCGAAGGCGGCGCAACCGCCGGCTATCAGGATGGTGCCGAGTTGCCAGAAGGTCGCGGCGGAGCGCAGGGTCGTCTGCAGATCCCGCGACACGATGGTGAGCACGACGCCGTTTGCGAACGTCATGAGGGCGACGGTCATGAAGACGGTAGCCAGATCGGTCATCGCATACAGTTCCCCGTCACGTCGGCCATCATGCGCGACGCCGCGCCCGGGGCCAAAACGCCCGAGCAGCGCTTCGCCATGATGCCTAACGCGCCCTTGCACGGCTTGCCGGCATCAGGCCGCTTTCCGACCGCCGCATGACAGAGTACGGATGCGGCGCGATGTCGCCGGAGCGGGGGCGTGGCATGATGGCCAAGCGGACGCCGTTCGTGTCACATGCGCCCGCCGCCCCGACCGCATGGACTCGCCGCATGACGCTCGCCCTGATCAAGCGCCTGCTCGAACCGCGCTCCGTGCTGGCGATCGGCGAGATCGGCGCGGTCGGCACCATCGCCGCCCAGATCCGCGCCGGCAATTATCGCGGCCGCTTCCGCAGCATCGCCTCGGACGAGGCGCCGGAGATCGCCGCCGGCACCGACCTCGTCGTCGTCTCGGTGACGGACGCCCTCAGGGCGATCGCGCGGGCGGGTAAAGCCGGTTGCGCCGGCGTGCTGGTGCCGGACGGCAGTCCCGCCGACCTGCCGGCGCTGAAGGCGGCTGCGCGTGCCGCCGGCGTGCGGGTGGTCGGCCCGTCCTCGCTCGGCATCGCCTCGCCGCGCCTCGGCCTGAACGCCACGCTGGTGCCGGTGACGCCGGCTGCCGGCTCGCTGGCGCTGGTCGCCCGCTCCAATTCCGTCGCGGCCGGCATCCTCGCCTGGGCGGCGCGCCGCGAGATCGGCCTGTCCGGCGCGGTGGTGCTCGGCGACGGCGCCGATGTCGATCTCGCCGACTGCCTCGACCATTTCGCCGCCGACCATGTTACGCGCTCGATCCTGCTCGCCCTCGACGACGTCTTCGACGCCGCGCGCTTCCTCTCCTCGGCCCGGGCTGCGGCGCGACTGAAGCCGGTGCTGGTGCTGCGGCCGCCGGGCGCGCCGGCCACCGGCCCGGCCCTGACCCACGCCGCGCTGATCGTCACCGCCGACACCGCCCATGAGGCCGCCTTCCATCGCGCCGGGCTGCTGCGCGTCAGCGATCTCGACGAGCTCTTCGCCGCCGCCGAGACGCTCGGGCGGGCGCGCGCCGCCGAGGCGGGCCGCCTCGGCATCGTCGGCAATGGCGACGGGCTCGCGGCGCTCGCGGTCGGCCGCCTGCGCCAGATCGGCGGCGCGGCAGCGGCGGCGCGTGCGCCCGAGATCGTCGTGAGCGCGCAGGATTACGAGGCGGCGACCGCCCGCCTGCTCGCGGAACCCGATGTCGATGCGGTGCTCGCCTTGCACGCGCCGGTGGCGCCCACGGACCCGCTCGACTGCGCCCGCGCCGTCATCGCCGCGCGCGACGCCGCCTCGCCGCGCAAGCCCGTTCTGGCCGCCTGGATCGGCGGCGGGGACGAGATCGCCTCGCTTTTCGCGGCCGCCGGGGTGCCG
Source organism: Allobosea sp. TWI1241 (assembly GCF_039673065.1). Classification (NCBI taxonomy): domain Bacteria; kingdom Pseudomonadati; phylum Pseudomonadota; class Alphaproteobacteria; order Hyphomicrobiales; family Alloboseaceae; genus Allobosea; species Allobosea sp. TWI1241. The sequence continues at coordinate 98,023 of NZ_JBDJKW010000013.1, forward strand.
TCCTTCGCCACCGAGATGGAGGCCGTGGTCGGCTTCGCCCATCTGACGCGCCATGCCAGGTTGCAGCGTGAGCTGATGGTGACGCCGCCGTCGAGCGACGACGACAGCCCGGTCGATCTCGCCGCCGCCCGCGCCATCGTCGCCCGCGCCCTCGGCGAGGGCCGCCACTGGCTCGACCCCGAGGAGGTCGCCGATCTCCTCGCCCTGTTCCATATCCGCATGGTGCGCCCGGTCGTCGTCGCCGATGCCGATGCGGCGGCCGCCGCGGCCGAGCCCTTCTTCGCCGCCGGCCGCACCGTCGCGCTCAAGGTCGTCTCGCCCGACATCGCGCATAAATCGGATGTCGGCGGCGTCGAACTCGATCTCGCCGGCCGGACCGCCGTGCGCGAGGCGGCTCTGCGCATCGCCGAGCGCCTGCGCGTGGCACGCCCCGAGGCGCGGCTGACCGGCTTCTCGATTCAGCCCATGGCCCACCGTGCCAAGGCACGCGAGCTGATCGCCGGCTTCGCCACCGATCCCTGCTTCGGCCCGGTCGTGGTGTTCGGCCGCGGCGGCACGGCGGCCGAGCTGATCGCCGACATCCATGCGGCGCTGCCGCCGCTCGACCTCGCCTCGGCGGAGCGGCTGATCTCGCGCACGCGGGTCTCGCGCATCCTCGCCGCCTATCGCGACGTGCCGGCCGCCGATGGCCCGGCGATCGCCGCGGTGCTGGTGGCGCTCGGCCAGATGGCCTCGGACCTGCCGGAGGTCCGCGAAGTCGACCTCAACCCGATCCTCGCCGATGCCAGCGGGGCGGTGGCGGTCGATGCCCGCATCGTGCTGGAGCCCGATCCGGCCCGCCGCCGCCGCCCGGCGATCCGGCCCTATCCCGGCGCCTGGACGCGGCGGATCGCGCTCGGCCAGCGCAGCTTCCTGGTGCGGCCGATCAAGCCGGAGGACGAGCCGGCGATCGGCGAGATGCTGGCACGCGTCACGCCTGACGATCTGCGCCTGCGCTTCTTCGCGCCGCTGAAGTTCTTCAGCCACGCCTTCCTGGCGCATCTGACACAGCTCGACTACGCCCGCGAGATGGCCTTCATCGCCTTCGACGAGGAGACCGGCGACGCGGCCGGCGTCGTGCGGCTCCATGCCGAGCCCGAGCATGTCGAGGCCGAGTACGCCATCCTGCTGCGCTCCGACCTCAAGGGCATCGGCCTCGGCCGGGCGCTGATGCTGCTGATCATCGAATGGGGCAAGGCGGAGGGCCTGCGCCGCATCCAGAGCCAGGTGCTCGCCGAGAACGGCCCGATGCTCTCGCTCTGCCGCAGCCTCGGTTTCGTCGTCACCACCGAGCCCGACGATTCCTCGCTGCGCCGCGTCGTTCTGACGGTGGAGACTGAGGGCGCACCGCTGGAGACGCTGCCCGTCTAAGGGCGGCCGCCTCACCGCCGCGCGGCCTGCATCGCCTCCGCCAGCGTGCGCCACAGCTCCTGCCCGCCCATCTGCGTGACGTTGAAGCGCATGAAGGCGGCGGCACTGCGCGTCGGGCTGAACACGTCGCCGGGAGCCAGCACCAGCCCGCGCGCCAGCGCCAGCCGGGCGAGATCGGCGGAGTCGACGCCCTCCGGCAGGCGGCACCAGAGCAGGAAGCCGCCGCGCGGCACCAGCCAGGGCGTGATCCCGAGGCCGGCCAGCCGCTCGGCGACCTCGGCGCGCAGAGCCGCAAGGCGGCGGTGCAGCCCATCGAGATGGCGGCGATAGCCGCCATCGCCGAGCACCTGCAACACGAGCTCGGCCGCCAGCGGGCTCGGCCCGCCGAAGCTGGTCGCGACCTGCAGGTCGATGAGCGCCTCGATCCAGTCTGGCCGCGCCGCGACATAGCCGCAGCGTACCGAGGCCGACAGAGTCTTGGAGAAGCTGCCGATGCGGATCACCCGGGACAGCCCGTCGAGGCTGGCGAGCCGGACGGACGGCTCGGGCTCGAGGTCGCCGAAGATATCGTCCTCGACCACCACGACGTCATGGGCGGCGGCGAGGCCGAGGATGCGGTGGGCGATGCGCGGCGTCATCGTCGCGCCGGTGGGATTATGCAGCGCCGAATTGGTGATGTAGAGCCGCGGCGCCGTGCCGGCGGCGGCTGCCGCGAAGGCCTCGGGATCCGGCCCCTCCGGCGTGTAGGGGATGGCGACGATCTGCGCCCGATGCGCGGTCAGCAGCGCCTGGAAATTGAAATAGCAGGGATCGTCGACCAGCACCGTGTCGCCCGGCCGCAGCAGCAGCCGGCAGACCAGGTCGATGGCGCGCGTGCCGGAGGCGGTGAGCATCAGCTGGTCGGCCCCGGTGGCGATGTCCTGCCCGGCGAGCTGGCGGGCCAGCAGGCGGCGCAAGGGCAGCGAACCGCGCGTCTGGCCGTAATCCGCGAGCAGCGACTCGGGCGCCCGCGCTAGCGCGCGCAGCGCCTTGCGGATCGCCGGGTTCGGCATCCAGCCCGCCGGCATCCAGCCGCAGCCCGGCTTGGGCTGCGCGGGATCGGCATCGAGCGACTGGCGCGAGACCCAGAACGGATCGATCGCCGGCTCCGGGCGCGGCTCCGCCTCCGCGAGGGAACGCGGCGCGCTCACCGCCGAGACGAAGAAGCCGGAGCCGGGGCGCGAGCGGATCAGCCCCTCGGCGAGCAGCCGGTCATAGGCCTCTACCACCGTCGAGGGGGAGACGCGCATCTCCTGCGCCAGACGGCGGATCGAGGGCAGCCTATCGCCGGCGCCGAGGCGCCTCTCGGCGATGCGCGTGCGGATCGCCATGGCGACCGCGCCGGTGCGGGACAGCGTTTCGACTGGCATCGGGACGCTCCGTATGGGGCGGTGTGGCAGTACGGTTCTATCCGATCGTATGGCCCTGTATCTGGCGGCGCCAGCCCCGCGGCGCTACGTCCCGACGCTGACGGGAGAAGGTGTCCATGGCGCGCGCGACGGAGGGATGGGGCAGCGGGCTGCTCGGTGTGGTGATCTTCAGCGGGTCCCTGCCGGCGACGCGGGTCGCGGTCGAGGGGTTTTCGCCGCTGTTCCTGACGAGCGCCCGGGCGGTGATCGCAGCCGTTCTCGGCGCCGGCCTGCTCGCCCTGCTGGCGCAGGCTCGCCCGGCCCGGCGCGATCTCGGCTCGCTGGCCGTGGTCAGCCTCGGCGTGGTGGTCGGCTTTCCGCTGCTGACCGCGCTCGCCCTCCAGCATATCCCGTCGGCACGCTCGATCGTCTTCATCGGTCTCTTGCCGCTGGCGACCGCACTGTTCGGCGTGCTGCGCGGCGGCGAGCGGCCGAAGCCCGCCTTCTGGCTGTTCTCGATCCTCGGCAGCCTGCTGGTCGCCGGCTTTGCGCTGGCGGGCGGCGGCGAAGCCTCGCTGCTCGGCGACGGGCTGATGCTGGCGGCCGTCGTGGTCTGCGGACTGGGTTATGCCGAAGGCGGGGCGCTGTCGCGGCGGCTCGGCGGCTGGCAGGTGATCTCCTGGGCGCTGGTTTTGTCGCTGCCGGCGATGGCCGCGCTGGCGCTCGCGACATGGCCCGGCTCGCTGGCCGGCATCGGCCGGCCCGCCTGGCTCGGGCTCGCCTATGTCTCGGTGTTCAGCATGCTGGTGGGCTTCGTGTTCTGGTATCGCGGGCTGGCGCTCGGCGGCATCGCCACGGTCGGCCAGCTGCAACTGCTCCAGCCCTTCTTCGGGCTGGCGCTGGCCGGGATTCTGCTCGGCGAGGCGGTCTCGCCTGCCATGGTCGGCGTCACCGCGCTGGTGGTGCTCTGCGTCGCGGGTGCGAGGCGCTTCGCCTGAGCGGGCGGTCTGTCAGGTCAGAGGCGGGCGAGGGCGGCGCGGATGCGCTCGGCATTCTCGGCCAGCACCTCGGGCTTCTCCATCGCCCCGGTATGCGGGCGCATGGCGACGCCCTCGAAGCGCGGCACGACATGGACGTGGAGATGGAACACCACCTGCCCGCCGGCGCTCTCGTTGAACTGCTGCACCGTGACGCCATCGGCGCCGAAGGCGCGCATCACGGCCCGAGCCAGCTTCTGCGAGGTCAGCGCCACCGCCGCCAGCGCCTCGGCCGGCGCGTCGAGCAGGTTGCGGCAGGGCGCCTTGGGGATGACCAGCACATGCCCGTCGGCGCGCGGCATGATGTCCATGATCGCGAGCGTCGCCTCGTCCTCGTAGACGGTCTGCGACGGCAGCTCGCCGCGCAGGATCTTGGCGAAGACGTTGCTGGGATCATAGGCGCTCATGGCTGCTCCCCTTGAGGCTGGCGCGACTCGGACGCCGCGAGAGGTAAGGTCTCGACGATCCGGCTGTCCAGCACGAGGTCGTCATGGGCCCCCATCACGGCGAGATCCCGCACCGTAAGCCGCAGCAGGTCGCGGTCCCACCAGCGCGCGACGAGGTGCCCGAGCGCCGCGGTCTCGGCCGCATCGAGATCCGCGACGAGATTGTAGAGCCCGACGAGCCAGAGATCGCCCGGCGCGCGGCCGAATTCCTGCTGGATGACCTGCAACGGATTGGCGCCGTCGCCGAGCGCCGGATAGGTCCGCAGATAGAGCCGCCCGCGGTTGACCGTGCCGGAGAACGGCCCGCGCAGCACTACCTCGAAGGGGCCGAGCGCCGCCAGCGCCCGGCGCGTCTCGGGGGCGATCAAAGGCGGCGTGCCGCGCGACAGCGTGCCGACGACGGTCGCGTGCAGCCGGTCGGCGCGCTTGGGCTGCAGGTCCCAGGCGATCTTGGCGGCGAAGGGCGCCGCGCGCAGCTCCGCCTCGAACGCCGCGAAGGCGGGCGAGGCCGCGAGCGCCTCGGCCGGCAGCATCATCACCAGCGAGAAGATCGCCTCGTGCCGCCCCATGAGGTAGCCGCGTTCCGCGTCATGGGCGATCACGCCCGGATGCTCTGGGCGCAGCAGCGGCAGATGCGCCCGGCGATAGCTCTCGTCGAGCCTCAGCGGCTCGGCGAAATCGCTCAGGCTGCGGCGATAGCCGAGGTCCTCGTCGCCGCAGATCGTCTCAGCCGCCATCGCCCTGTTCCTTGAACGGCAGTTCGGCCTCCAGGGCCGAGCGGGCGGCGTCGATCTCGCGCCGTTCCCCCGTAAGATAGGCGGCGACCGCGCGCTCCAGCCCCGGATCGGCAAGGCGGTGGGCCGAGCGGGTCACCACCGGCCGGTACCCGCGCGCCAGCTTGTGCTCGCCCTGCGCGCCGGCCTCGACCCGCGCCAGCCCATGGGCGATCGCATAGTCGATGGCCTGATGGTAGCAGAGCTCGAAATGCAGGAACGGGTGGTCCTCGATGCTACCCCAGTTGCGGCCATAAAGGGTGTAGGCGCCGCGGAAATTGATCGCGCCGGCGATGTTGCGGCCGCCGCGACGCGCTAGCACCAGCACGATCCGCTCGCCCATGCGCGCGCCGATCTCGGAGAAGAAGCGGCGGTTCAGATAGGGCCGCCCCCATTTGCGCGCGCCGGTATCCTCGTAGAAGGCGAAAAAATCGTCCCAGACGCTCTCGGTGAGGTCGGCGCCGGAGAGCACCGCGACCTCGATCCCGGCGGCGAGCGCCTCGCGCCGCTCGCGCTTCAGCGCCTTGCGCTTGCGCGAGGACAGCGTGGCGAGAAAGTCGTCATAGGAGCCGAACCCGTCATTGTGCCAGTGGAACTGGATGTCGTGGCGTTCGAGATAGCCGGCGGCGGCGAGCGCCGCGAGGTCGGGCTCCTGCGCGAAGGTGACGTGGACCGACGAGGCTGCGATCTCGCCGCGCAGCGCCTCGAGCCCGGCGATCAGCGCCCCGCGCGCCTCGTCGGCGTCCGGCCCCTCGGCGACGAGCAGGCGCGGGCCGGTGGCGGGGGTGAAGGGCGCCGCAACCTGGATCTTGGGATAATAGCGGCCGCCGGCGCGCTCATAGGCATCGGCCCAGCCATGGTCGAAGACGTATTCGCCCTGGCTGTGGCTCTTGACGAAGGAGGGGGCGGCGGCGAGCAGCCGCTCCTGCGCGTCGTGGACGAGCAGATAGGCCGGCGACCAGCCACTGCGCCCGCCGACGCAGCCGCTCTCCTCCAGCGCGCGCAGAAAGGCGTACGAGACGAAGGGGTTGTCGGGATCGGCTGCGGCAGGGCCGAAGCCGGCGGGGCGGCCGGCGCCGGGATTGGCGCAGGCGTCCCACGCGGCGGCGGGAACGCCTTTCAGCGAGGTCGCGACGCGGACGGTGAGGCCTGCGTCAGGACCGGTCTCGCTCAAGGCCGGAAGCCCTCGAAGACCATCTGGTCGGCATGCTCCGCCGCCCGCGCCCGCTCCTCGGGCGTCCTGACCGTCCAGGTGATCAGCGGCAGGCCGAGCGCCTTGCGGCAGAGGAAGGGCGCGGCGCAGGGAAGGTCGCCGACCTTCCAGGACACGAAGTCCGGCCGGCTGGTCTCGAAATGCAGCAGGTTCGCCAGCGCGTGCTTCTGCTGCGGCGACATGGCGGCATAGTCGCCATACTCGTAGGCGCTCATCGCCACGATGCCGCGCGAGAAGCCGGGGGCGAGCTCGCGCAGCGCCGCCACGATCGTCGGGTCGAAGGATTTCAGCACGATCGGCTGGTCGCGACGGGCGTTGACCACCTCGGCGGTGCGCCGCGTCAGGCGCAGGTCGCCGTCGAAGCGGCTCTTCACCTCGATCACCAGCGGGGTGCGCCCGCCGATCAGGTCGAGGAAGGCGTCGAGCGTCGGGATCCTGTCGCTCGACCCTTTGAGCCCGATCGCCGCGAGCTCGGCCGCCTTGCGCGCCGCGACGGGGCCCGTCGCGGCGGTCAGCCGGTCGAGATTGAAGTCGTGGAACACCATCGCCTCGCCATCGGCGCTGAGCTGCACGTCGCATTCGATGCCGAAACGGCCCTCGATGGCGTTCAGCGCCGCGGTGGGCGAGTTCTCGGCGACGCCGGCGGCGAGGTCGTGCAGGCCGCGATGGGCGATCGGGCGGATCGTGAGCCAGTCCTGCGCGTGCATCAGGCGATCTCGAACATCGCCTCGACCTCGACCGCGGCGTCGGCCGGCAGCTCGGCGACGCCGATGGTCGAGCGGGCATGGCGGCCCTTGTCGCCCAGCACCTCGACCATCAGGTCGGAGGCGCCGTTCATCACGGTCGGCAGCGCGGCGAAGGTCGGGATGGCGTTGATGAAGCCGCCGAGCCGCACGCAGCGCACGATGCGGCCGAGATCGCCGTCGAGCGCCGCCTTGGCCTGGGCCAGTACGTTGATGGCGCAGAGCCGCGCCGCCTCGAGCCCGGCCTCGTTGAAGATCTCGGCGCCGAGCTTGCCCTTGTGCCGGTCGGCCAGCTTGCCGTCGGGGCCGAAGCAGAGCTGCCCCGAGATCACCAGCAGGTTGCCGGTAATGACATAGGGCACGTAGTTGGCGACAGGGGCGGCGGGGGCGGGCAGGGTGATGCCGAGGCTGGCCAGCCTGGTTTCGATGGCGTTCATCGCGAGGGCCTCATGAGCGGCGCGTCTTGCGCGGGTCCGGAGCTGGTCTGCAGGTGCTGTGCCTCCATGTCATGGACGAAGCTCGGCTGCGCGGCAAGCGGCGCCGCGGCGATGGCTAAGGCCGCGCCGCGCCATCTTTGCGCCATTGCGCCGGTGCACCTAGAATCGCATGCTCCGCCGGTCCGGCGGGGCCGAACATGAAGGCGAATGACGGCATGAAGGCGTGGCTGATCTGTGGAAGCGCGGGGCTGGTTCTGGCTCTGGCAGCTCCGGTTGTGGCGCAGGACAAGGCCGCCCCGGTCGTGCTGGCCTCGCACCGCATCGTCTACGATCTCTCGCTCGACCAGGGCGCGCCCTCGCGCGACATCTCCAGCGCCCGCGGCCGCATCGTCATCGATTTCTCCGGCGATGCCTGCGACGGCTACGCTCTCTCCTTCCGGCAGGTGACGGAGCTCGGCTCCGAGATCGGGCCGCGCGTCATCGATGCGCGCACGACGAGCTTCGAGGACGGCACGGCGAAGACCTACCGCTTCAAGACGGAGAGCAGCACCGCCGGCGCACCGGCCGAAACCGTCGACGGCACCGCCAAGAAGGCCGCCGAGGGCTATGAGGTGACGCTGCGCGCACCGGAGGCGGAGACGCATCGCGAGACCGTGCCGACCATGTTCCCCAGTGAGCAGATGAAGGCGCTGATCGCGGCCGCCCGTGCCGGCAAGACCACGCTGAACGCCCGGCTCTATGATGGCGCCAACACCGGCAAGGACGTCTACGAGACGCTCTCCGTGATCGGCCGCCCGGTCACCGGCGAGCCCGCCGAGCCGGCGCTGCGCCGGCCCGAGCTCAAGGACGTCAAGCGCTGGCCGGTGACCATGTCCTATTTCAAGGTCGGCTCGGAGGAGAGCACGCCCGCCTACACCGTCTCCTTCGACCTCTACGAGAACGGCATCGGCGGCTCGGTAAAGCTGGATTACGGCTCCTTCGCCCTGCGCGGCACCGTCACGAATCTGGATCTGCGTCCGGCTTCGGACTGCGCGAAGTAGCGCGCCGGCTGTCGCGCAGCGACAGCCCCTTGCCGATCACCGCCTCGCCGAAGCGCGCCCTGACGCGGTCGAGTGCGCTTTCCATCGCCTTCAGCCGCGGCGTCTCCCGGTCGGCGAGGTCGCCATGGTCGGCGCTCTCCGGATCGGAGAGATCGGCCGCGCCGATGCCGATCAGCCGGTAGGCGCGCCCGCCGCATTCGCGCCGCAGCAACTCGCGGCCGGCGGCGAACAGCCTTGCAGCGAGCTGGGTCGGCTCCGGCAGGCGCGCGGCGCGGGTGATGATCTGGAAGTCGCTGCTCTTGAGCTTCAGCGTCACGGTGCGCCCGGCGAGCGCCTGCCCCTTGAGCCGGACGGAAGTCTTCTCGCAGAGCCGCCACAGGATCGGCTCGAGATCCTCGAAGCGCGACAGGTCGACGTCGAGGGTCGTCTCCGAGGAGACCGACTTGGTGTCGTGGTCGGGCTGGACGCGGCGCGGATCGATGCCGCGCGCCAGGTCGCGCAGGCGGGCGCCGTCCTTCCCGGCGATGCGATACAGCGTCTCGACCTCGGCGCGGGCGAGGTCGCCGATGGTGGCGAACCCGGCCTGGGCGAGCCGCGCCACGCCGGCCTGGCCGACGCCGGGGATCATCCCGACCGGCTGCGGCGACAGGAAGCCGACAGCTTCCGCGCGGCCGATGATCGAGAAGCCGCGCGGCTTGTCGAGGTCGGAGGCGACCTTGGCCAGGAACTTCGCATAGGACAGGCCGACCGAGATCGTGATGCCGATCTCGCTCTCGACGCGGCGGGCGAAGCGCGCCAGCGTCGCCGCCGGGCTGGCATGGTGCAGCCGCTGCGTGCCGCCAAGGTCGAGAAAGGCCTCGTCGATCGAGACCGGCTCGACCAGCGGCGTCAACTCCTGCATCAGACGGCGGACCTCGCGGCCGACCTTGGCGTATTTCGCGATGTCCGGCTTGATCACCACCGCCTCGGGGCAGGCCTTCAGCGCCTTGAACATCGGCATGGCCGAGCGGACGCCGGACATGCGGGCGATGTAGCAGGCGGTCGAGACCACGCCGCGCTTGCCGCCGCCGATGATCACCGGCTTGTCGACGAGCGAGGGATCGTCGCGCTTCTCGATCGTCGCGAAGAAGGCGTCGCAGTCGACATGGGCGAGGTGGAGGCTGTCGCGCTCGGGATGGCTCAACAGCCGCGGCGAACCGCAGGCCGGGCAGCGCCGGGGCCGGGCTGCCGCCTCGGTGACGACATGGTCCGCGAGGCAGTCGCGGCACAGGATCCGGCCCGCATCGCTGCCGGGCGCGGTCACGGGTCGTAGGCGTCCGGCGGGCCGGCGAGCAGTTCGCGCGCCTGGGCGATCACCTCTGGATCGAGCGCGAGATTGGCCGCGAATTCGAGCAGAAGCGATTCGCTGGCGCAGAGATGGTCGACGACCGCGAGCAGGAAGCCGGGCTCCTGCGCTGCCGAGCGCAGCGTGCCCGGCCCGATGCCGGTCGCGGCCAGGAAGGGCTCGATGCGTTCGGGCTCGGAAGCGAGGAAGGCGAGGGCGCGCAAGGCGAGCGCCTCGGCTTCCTGCGATGTGATGGCGCGCGACATGACGGATACCTCGCCGGGTGTCTGCGATCGGATTTGCGTTTCGTCAACGGCTGGCGTGATACATCATCATCGAACGAGGTCGCCGGCTTTGAAAGCCCCGGGCGTTCGGCCGATCATTCTCTCTCGCAAGCGGGGTCTCGATGACGAAGACGGTTCTGATCGTCGAGGACAACGAGCTGAACATGAAGCTGTTCAACGATCTGTTGGAGGCCCATGGCTATGCGACGCTCAAGACCGCCGACGGTATCGAGGCGATCGAGCTCGCCCGCACCCATCGCCCGGACCTGATCCTGATGGACATCCAGCTGCCGGAAGTCTCGGGGCTGGAGGTCACCAAATGGATCAAGGAGGACGACGACCTGAAGTCGATCCCGGTGATCGCGGTGACCGCCTTCGCCATGAAGGGCGACGAGGAACGCATCCGCGACGGCGGCTGCGAGGCCTATATCTCCAAGCCGATTTCCGTGGGGAAGTTCCTGGAAACCGTACGCGCCTATCTCGGAACGGCCTGAGGGCCGGAAAGCGAAGAGGATGTCAGCCCGTATCCTGGTTGTCGACGACATCGCGACCAATGTGAAGCTGCTCGAGGCCAAGCTCTCCGCCGAGTACTTCGACGTCGTGACCGCCACCAACGGCATCGAGGCGCTGGCCATCTGCGAGCGCGGCGAGGCCGACATCGTGCTGCTCGACGTGATGATGCCGGGCATGAACGGCTTCGAGGTCTGCCGTCGCCTGAAGACCGCACCGTCGACCGCCCATATCCCGGTGGTGATGGTCACCGCGCTCGACCAGCCGAGCGACCGGCTGAAAGGACTGGATGCCGGCGCCGACGACTTCCTGACCAAGCCGATCGACGATGCGGCGCTGTTCGCCCGCGTCCGCAGCCTGATCCGGCTGAAATCCGTCACCGACGAGTTGCGCCAGCGCGCGCTCGCCTCGCGCCGGCTCGGCATCGCCGACCCGCTGGTGGCGGCCGCCGCCGAGACCGGCCTCAACGGCCGCCTCCTGCTGATCGAGGACCGGCCGCTGATCGCCCAGCGCCTGGCACAGGCGCTGTCGAGCTTCCATTCGGTCGAGGTCGAGGGCGACGCCGGCAAGGCGCTGGAACGCGCCTCGGAGGGCGATTTCGAGATCGTCCTCGTCAGCCTCGATCTCGCCAATTATGACGGGTTGCGCCTGTGCAGCCAGCTGCGCTCGCTGGAGCGCACCCGCAATCTTTCGGTGCTGATGCTGGGCGAGGCCGGCGACCAGGGTCGCGTGCTGCGCGGGCTCGAGATCGGCGCGCACGATTTCCTGGTCCGCCCCATCGACCGCAACGAGCTGCTGGCGCGCGCCCGCACCCTGGTGCGCCGCAAGCGATTCGCCGAGCGGCTGCGCGACAGCGTGCAGAGCTCGATGGAAATGGCGGTGATGGACCAGCTCACCGGCCTCCATAACCGCCGCTATCTCGACGGCCGCCTCTCCGGCATGTTCGACGAATCCGCCCTGCGCGCCCGGGCGCTCTCGGTGCTGGTCCTCGACGTCGACCACTTCAAGGCCGTCAATGATGGCTGGGGCCACGATGTCGGCGACGAGGTGCTGCGCGAATTCGCCGACCGCGTCCGGGCCTGCACGCGCGGCATCGACCTCGTCGCCCGCCTCGGCGGCGAGGAGGTGGTCGTCGTGCTGCCCGATACCCCTCTCGAGGCCGCCCGCGCGGTGGCCGAGCGCATCCGCGCGCGCGTCGAGGGCGAGGCCTTCCCGATCCACGCCCGCACCGCCGCGATTCCCGTCACTGTCTCGATCGGCGTGGCGAGCCGCCGCGCCGGCGACATCTCCGCCGCCGAGATGCTCAAGCGCGCTGACGAGGCGGTCTACCGGGCCAAAGCCGGCGGCCGCAACCGGGTGATCGTCTCCAGCGCGGCCTGACCGCGGCGAGGGGGCGCCCCGCGCCACGCGGCTTTTCCTCCCGGAACTCCCCTGCGATAACCGCTGCCTTCGCCGCCGCATCGCCCGGCGGCGCGACAGGGAGACGCCGATGACCACCGAGCTGCTGTTCCGCGACGACGCCTATCTGCGCGAGACGCCCGCCACCGTGACCGGGATCGACGAGCGCGGCGGCATCATCCTCGACCGCACGGTGTTCTACGCCACCGGCGGCGGCCAGCCCGGCGATGTCGGCGAACTGGTTCGGGCCGACGGTACCACGATCGCGATCGCCAGCGCCGTCTACGACCCGGCCGACCGCAGCCGCATCCTCCACATCCCCGCCGCGGGACAGGCCGTGCCGGCGGTCGGGGAGGCGGTGACCGCCCGCCTCGACTGGGAGCGCCGCCTGCCGCGCATGCGCATCCACACCGCGCTGCATCTGCTCAGCGTCGTGCTGCCCTATCCGGTCACCGGCGGGGCGATCGGCGATGGTGATGGCCGGCTCGACTTCGACATTCCCGATGGCGGGCTCGACAAGGACGCGATCGCCGCCAGTCTCAACGAGCTGGTCGCCCGCGGCGCCGCGGTCAGCGACAGCTGGATCACCGATGCCGAGCTCGACGCCAATCCCGGCCTGGTCAAGACCATGTCGGTGCAGCCGCCGCGCGGTTCAGGCCGCATCCGCCTCGTCGCGATCGAGGGTATCGACCTCCAGCCCTGCGGCGGGACCCATGTCCGCAACACCGCCGAGATCGGCAGCGTCGCGGTGACGGCCATCGAGAAGAAGGGTAAGCAGAACCGCAGGGTGCGCATCGCGCTCCTGTGAGGGATCTGCGCTCCGCGGAGCGGTCGAGCGAGGGAATGGCGGTCATGGCCGGAACGGATGTCTTCGTCAGCACGGAATGGCTCGCCGAGCGCCTCGACGCGCCCGACATCGTCGTGGTGGACGGCTCCTGGTATCTGCCCGCGCAGGGGCGCGATCCGGCGGCCGAATATGCCGCGCGCCGCATTCCCGGCGCCGTGCGCTTCGATCTCGACGCGGTGAAGGACACCCAGTCCAGCCTGCCGCACATGCTGCCGGGGCCGGAGGCCTTCGCGGCGGCGGTCGGCGCGCTCGGCATCGGCGACGGCATGCGCATCGTCGTCTATGACGGGCTCGGCCTGTTCTCCGCGCCGCGCGTGCGCTGGACCTTCCGGACCTTCGGCGCCCGCGACGTCGTCATCCTCGACGGCGGCATGCCGCAATGGCTGGCCGAGGGCCGCCCGGTCGACGAGGGCGAGCCGCGCCTGCGCCGGCCGACGCAGTTCACTGCCCGCCTCGACCATTCCGCCGTCGCCGACATGGCGGATGTCGCCGCCGCGCTCGACAGCGGCGCGGCTCAGATCGTCGATGCCCGCCCGGCCGAGCGCTTCCGCGGCGAGGCGCCCGAGCCGCGTCCGGGCCTGCGCGCCGGCCATATGCCGCGCGCGCGCAACGTCCCGTCCTCGGCGCTCGTCGCGGATGGCCGGCTCAAATCGCCCGAGGCGATCGCCGCGGCCTTCGAGACGGCCGGGGTCGATCTCTCCCGGCCGGTGGTGACGAGCTGCGGCTCCGGCGTGTCCGCCGCGATCCTCTCGCTCGGCCTGGAGGTCGTCGGGCGGCCCGCCCGCGCCATCTATGACGGCTCCTGGGCCGAATGGGGCGCCAGCGACCGCCCGGTGGTGACCGGCCCGGCCTGAGCTGAGGGTGGGCATCGAAAGGGTCTGGCTATTATTTAGGCGGCCTGCTCATTTTTTAGGTCAGTAATACTGCCCTTCCGCCCTTGTCGCGCGGCGGGTGCCTCCCTAAATCATAACCACCGCGGCAGAGATGCCGCGTCGCCCTCCTTGGGCGTTTCCTCCCTAGACTTCGGCCTGCGCCCCGGCGCGGGCCTTTTTCTTTTTGGGCGCCGCTTCCGGGCCGGAGGGTCAGACTGCTGGCTGCGCCGGCGTCTCAAGCACCTGAATCGATATTTGCGCGCCGGCCGCCAAGGTCCTGGCGCGACTCGTCAATCGGGGCGTGCAGGCCTCGATCGCCCGAGGCAGGACGGCGAGAACCCGGCATCCTGCCGCGCGGCAGCACCCGCCCTCTCAACCTTTCGTTAACGTTCGCGGCACGGTACGGCCGTCCACGGCTCGCTGTGGATTGACGTGAACAAATAAGGAACTAATCTGAACATATCGGAAACGCAGGAGGCCGGAATGCAGATCGCCCGCAAGCTCGTCACCGGTGTCGTCGAATTCGCGGCGCTCGCCCTCTTCGTCGGCATGATCTGGGTCTGGGCCGCCATCGTCGCGCTGCCGCCGGCGGTCTGAGCCGGGGAGGGCGCGGCGGCGTCGGCCTGGCCGACGGCCAGGTCGCCGGCCAACTCGCCATGTCCACAGCCCTGCCGCGATCCGGGCTCGACCCGGCCGGGGCGCCGCGCGATAACCCGCCGGTGAGGGTGTGATGAGCGAGCGCAAAGACGATTCCCTGGTGCAGGACGAGGTCGGCTTCGTCCATCTCCACGTCCATTCGAGCTACTCTCTGCTCGAGGGCGCGATCCAGGTCGGCACGCTGGCCAAGCTCGCCGCCGGCGATGGCCAGCCGGCCATGGCGCTGACCGACACCGACAACCTGTTCGGCGCGCTGGAATTCTCCGAGAAATTCGCCTCCGCCGGCATCCAGCCGATCACCGGCGTGCAGCTCACCGTCGATTTCGCCGACGAGGAGACCGGCGGGCGCCGGCCCGTGCAGCCCGTCACGCCGCATCTGGTGCTGCTCGCCACCAGCGAGGCCGGCTACGGGAACCTGATGAAGCTGGTGACCCATGCCTGCTTGGCGACGGCGGGCGGCTCCCCGGTCGCCGCCATCGACATGCTGGCCGCCCATGCCGACGACCTGATCGCGCTGACCGGTGGTCCCGGCGGCCCGCTCGATCTCGCCTTGCGCGCCGGCCAGCCGGCCCAGGCCGAGAAGCGTCTCGCCCGGCTGCGCGCCATCTTCGGCGACCGGCTCTATGTCGAGCTGCAGCGCCATGGCCGCGACGACGAGGCTGCAGTCGAGAGCGCGCTGCTGCGCCTGGCCTATGACGCCGACCTGCCCATCGTCGCCACCAACGAGCCCTTCTTCGGCAAGCCAGCCGATTTCGAGGCGCATGACGCGCTGCTGGCGGTGGCGGAAGGCCGCCTCGTCTCGGACGGCGACCGGAGGCGGGTCACCACCCAGCATTATTTCGCCAGCCGCGAGGAGATGCGTCGCCGCTTCGCCGATCTGCCGGAGGCGCTGGCGACCACGGTCGAGATCGCGCGCCGCTGCGCCTGGCGCGTCGGCACGCGCAAGCCGATCCTGCCGCGCTTCGGCGAGGAGGGGCGCGACGAGGCCGAGGAACTGCAGGTCCAGGCGAAGGCCGGCCTCGCAGCCCGCATTGCCAAGCACGGCCCGGCCGAGGGCTACACGGTCGAGGATTACGAGAAGCGGCTCGATTTCGAGCTTGGCATCATCACCCGGATGAAGTTCCCGGGCTACTTCCTGATCGTCTCCGACTTCATCAAATGGGCCAAGGCGCACGACATTCCCGTCGGCCCGGGCCGCGGCTCGGGCGCCGGCTCGCTCGTCGCCTATGCGCTGACCATCACCGACGTCGACCCGCTGCGCTTCGCCCTGCTGTTCGAGCGCTTCCTCAACCCCGACCGCGTCTCGATGCCGGACTTCGACATCGACTTCTGCCAGTACCGGCGTGAAGAGGTGATCGACTACGTCAAGCGCCATTACGGCGAGGAACGCGTCGCGCAGATCATCACCTTCGGCACGCTGCAGGCGCGCGGCGTGCTGCGCGACGTCGGCCGCGTGCTGGAGATGCCCTACGGCCAGGTCGACAAGCTGACCAAGCTGGTGCCGCAGAACCCGGCCAAGCCGATCAGCCTGGCCGAGGCGATCGAGGGCGAGCCGAAGCTGCAGGAGGCGGCCGCCGAGGAGCCGGTGGTGGCGCGCCTGCTCGAGATCGCCCAGAAGCTCGAGGGCCTGCACCGCCACGCCTCGACCCACGCCGCCGGCGTCGTCATCGGCGACCGCCCGCTGGAGCAGCTCGTCGCGCTCTCGGTCGATCCGCGCACCGGCATGCGCGTCACCCAGTTCAACATGAAATGGGTCGAGCAGGCGGGGCTGGTGAAGTTCGACTTCCTCGGCCTCAAGACGCTGACGACGCTGACCATCGCGGTGAAGCTGATCGCCCAGCGCGGCATCGCCGTCGATCTGGCGCAGCTGCCCTTCGACGATCCCAAGACCTACGAGATGCTGGCGCGCGGCGAGACGGTCGGCGTTTTCCAGGTGGAATCGGTCGGCATGCGCAAGGCGCTGGTCGAGATGAAGGCCGACCGGATCGAGGATCTGATCGCGCTGGTGGCGCTCTACCGCCCCGGCCCGATGGACAATATCCCGACCTATTGCCGGCGAAAGCTCGGGCTGGAGGAGCCGACCTATCTCCATCCGAAGATGGCGCCGATCCTCTCCGAGACGCATGGCATCATCGTCTACCAGGAGCAGGTGATGCAGGTCGCGCAGGCGCTGTCGGGCTATTCGCTCGGCGAAGCGGACCTGCTGCGCCGCGCCATGGGCAAGAAGATCAAGGCCGAGATGGACGCCCAGCGCGACCGTTTCGTGCGCGGCGCCGTCGAGGCGGGGCTGAAGAAGGAGATCGCTTCCGAGATCTTCGACCTGCTGGCCAAGTTCGCCGATTACGGCTTCAACAAGAGCCATGCGGCGGCCTATGCCATCGTCGCCTTCCAGACCGCCTATCTGAAGGCCAATTACCCGGTCGAGTTCCTCGCGGCCTCGATGACGCTCGATATCGGCAACACCGACAAGCTCTCGGAATTCCGCCGTGACGCCGAGCGGCTGGGCATCAAGGTCGAGCCGCCCGCGATCAACCGCTCCGGCGTCGATTTCGACGTGGCGGACGGCGCCATCCGCTATGCGCTCGGCGCGATCAAGGGCGTGGGGCGCGCTGCGGTGGAATCGATCGTCGCAGCCCGCGCCAAGGACGGCCCCTTCCGCGACCTCGCCGATTTCGCCCGCCGCGTCGACACCCGCCTGGTCAACCGCCGCACCATCGAGGCGCTGATCGCCGCCGGCACGCTCGACGAGCTCGAGCGCGAGCGGGCGCGCGCCATGGCGGCGGTGGACGGGATGATCGCGCTGTCCAACCGCACGCGCGACGCCGCCGAGGGCGGCCAGTCGGAGCTGTTCGGCGGCGGCGGGGCCGGCGAGGCCTTCCGCATTCCGCCCTTCGAGCCCTGGGCGCCGGCCGAGCGGCTCCAGCGCGAGCACGACGCCGTCGGCTTCTTCCTCTCCGGCCATCCGCTCGACGATTACGAGCATGTGCTGAAGCGCCTGCGCGTGCAGCGCTTCGCCGATTTCGCCCGCACGGTACGCGGCAGCGGCACCTCGATCGCCAAGGTCGCGGCCTCGGTGATCGACAAGTCCGAGCGCCGCACCAAGTCGGGCAACAAGATGGGCATCGTCCAGCTCTCCGATCCGAGCGGGCAGTTCGAGGCGATCCTGTTCTCCGAAGGGTTGCAGCGCTATCGCGACCTGCTCGAGCCGGGCGCCGCGCTGGTGCTGCGCCTGTCCGCCGTGCTCGACGGCGAGGAGGTCCGCCCGCGCATCGAGGAGGTCGAGCGGCTCGACGATCTCGCCGGCCGCCAGAAGCAGGACCTCTGCATCTTCCTCAACGACGACAAGGCGCTGACCTCGATCGCCGAGCGCATGAAGCCGCGCGAGGGCGTCCGCTCGGACGGCCGGGTCTCGCTGGTGATGATCCTCGACGGCGGCGCCCAGGAGGTCGAGATCGAGCTTCCGGGCCGCTACCCGGTCAACCAGCAGCTCGCCAACGCCGTCCGCGCCGCCCCGGGCGTGGTCGACGTCGAGCTGAGATAGCGCCCGCCGCGCAGGACCGCTTTTGCCGCACCACCCGCGCGCAGCGCGGCTGGAGCGACGTCGTGTTCATGGGGTCCGGGCTCGGGCCTTCGGCCCGCCCCGGAATGACGGCGGAGCGCGTCCGGCCTGGTCCTGCCGCCACTTGCTGCACCACCCCCTGTCATTCCGGGGCTTCGCGCAGCGAAGAGCCCGGAACCCACGACTGGGTGCGCGGCCCGAAGAGCGCCGGTGCGGCCGCGGCGGTGACGTGGATAGGGGGGGCTAGATCGGCCCGAGATCGCGCAGCCACTGCGTGCGTTCGGCGGTGACGCTCATCAGGCAGCTCATGTCGGTGAGCGCCGCCATCGTGCCGCGGTCGCCGAGACGGCTCATGAAGGAGCAGGTGGAATCGCGATAGGCCAGCCAGGCGCGCTGCGTGTCGCGCAGCAGCTTGCGCTGCTCGGGATCGAGCGCCTCGCTGGCCTTGCGGTAAGCCTCGTTCAGCTCGGCGTCGAGCCGGCCGTACTCGGCATTGCCGCATTCGCGCATCGCTAGGGTCACGCCGCCGGCGGCATCCATGCAGGTCTTATAGGTCGGCGAATAGGAATCCTCGACCGTGCGGTCCTGCGCCAGGGCGGCGCCGCCGAGCCAGCAGGTGGTGGCGAGCAGCAAGGCGAAGCGGGCGATCCGGCGGGTCGGCGTCGTCATGCTATCCTCCTCAAGTCTCAGGCGATGGTGAAGCCCGCGAGGCGGTCTCCGAGCTCTGCCAGCCGGTCGGCGCCGATATTGGCGATCGCGATGCGCAGATGTCGCTCCTGATCGGGGCCGAAATAGGGACCGGGCAGCGCGAGCACGCCGCGCTCCTCGACCAGGCGGCGCACCACCTCGGCCGCGCGGATGCCGGGGAAGGGGTGGGCGAGATAGGCGAAATAGGCGCCCGCCGCGAGCACGCGCCAGCCGGGCAGCGGCGCCATCGCGGCGCGGAAGGCCTCGGCACGGGCGTTGATCTCGCGCCGGTTGCCGGCGCGCCAGTCGCGGATGCCGTCGATCGCCCAGGCGACCGCCTCCTGGCCGCTGCGCACCGGGCTGATCTGCACGCAATCCAGCACCTTGCCGATCTCGGCCATCACGGACTCGCCGGCGGTGATCGCGCCGAGCCGCCAGCCCGGCACCGCATAGGATTTCGAGAAGCTGAACAGGCCGATGAGATGGTCCTGCCAGTCGGCCTCGGCGAAGAGCCCGTGCGGGGCCCCGACCGCGTCGGGCAGGAACTCGCGATAGGTCTCGTCGAGCAGCAGCCACAGGCCGCGCCGGCGGCAGAGCGCGGCGAAGGCGGCGATGGTCTCGGGCGAATAGACCGCGCCGGTCGGGTTGTTGGGGGTGATCAGCACGATGGCGCGGGTGCGCGCGTCGATCAGCGCCTCGGCCGTCGCGACGTCCGGCACGAAGCCGCTCTCGGGCGAGCAGGGCAGTGGCCTGGGCTCAACGCCGAGCATGTTCAGCGTCATCTCGTGGTTGAAGTACCACGGCGTCGGCAGCAGCACATTGTCGCCGGCCCGCGCCAGCGCCATGACGGTGCAGACGAAGGCCTGGTTGCAGCCGGCGGTGATCGCGACTTCCTCGGGGCGGATCGCGGCGCCGTAGAAGCGGCTGCTCTCGGCCGCATAGCCCTCGCGCAGCACCTTGTCGCCGACGATGGCGCCGTAGCGCGCCATGTCGGGCCGCGCTGCGGCCTCGGCTAGGCGGGCCAGCATCGCGGCGGGCGGCGGTGTGCCGGGTACGGCCTGCGACAGGTCGATCAGCGGCCCGCGCCGGCCGTCATAGGCGCGGGCCCAGCCCTGCGCCTCCGGGATTGGCGGGGTGGCGGTGTCGACGAGATGCGGATTGAGCGGGGCGGCGAGCGTCATGGTCGAGATGTGCGGCGGCCCGGCGCGCCCGTCAACGTGAAAGCCGCGCCAGCCCTGCCTCTGGAGACGGCAGGCTGCCGCGCCCATATCCACCTCTCCATCGCAACGGAGGCGGCATGAGCGAAGACGGTTCGGAGCGCGCGGGGCGGGACGCGGTCGCGGCGCTGCAGGCGCTGCTCGACAGGGCGGAGGTGATCGTGCCCTTCACCGGCGCCGGCATCTCGACGGAATCGGGCGTGCCCGCCTTCCGCACGCCGGGCTCGCCCTGGATGCGCAACAAGCCGATCGCCTTCGACGCGTTCATGGCCAACCCAGAGGCGCGCATCGAGGCCTGGCGCCGCAAGTTCGCGATGGACGATCTCTATCGCGGCGCGCAGCCGAATCGTGGCCATGCCGCGATCGCCGCGCTGGTGGCGCAGGGCAGGGCGCCCGGCGTCATCACCCAGAACATCGACGGGCTGCACCAGGCCTCCGGCATCGCCGACGCGGCCGTGGTCGAGCTGCACGGCAACGGCACCTACGCCACCTGCCTGTCCTGCGGGCTGCGGCACGAGCTGGCGGAAATCCGCCGGGTCTTCGAGGCGAGCGGGGAGGCGCCGTCCTGCACCGCCTGCGGCGGCGTGGTGAAGAGCGCGACGATCTCCTTCGGACAGCCCATGCCGCGCGCCCCGATGCGCCGCGCCGAGGAACTGACGCTCGCGGCCGATCTCTTCCTGGTCGCCGGCTCCTCGCTGGTGGTGTTTCCGGCCGCGAGCTTTCCCGTGCTCGCCAGCCGCAACGGCGCGCGGCTCGTCATCGTCAACCGCGAGCCGACCGAGCTCGACGCCATCGCCGACCTCGTGGTGCGCGGCGATATCGGCGAGACGCTGGGGCGGCTCGCCGGCTGATCCTGCCGCTGGGACAGGCCGCCCGGGCCGGAGCGCAGGCCGATCATGTGGATGAGCGGGATCGCGCTGTTTCCGCGGTCGGTAGCGGTGGTATCGTCAGCTCACGAATCAGATTGCGCGCGGAGACGAGCGGCCCATGTCCGACGAGCACGGCGACAAGATACGGCCACGGGTCGGTCCTATCCAATCGCTCAACAGGGTCGTGCGGCTCGACGGGGCGGGCGATGCCGAGATCGGCACCGAGATCGTCGGTTATGTGAAGTGGTTCGACGTCAGCAAGGGCTACGGCTTCGTCCTGCCCGAGGATGGCGGCAGCGACATCCTGGTCCACGTCACCATCCTGAAGCGCGACGGGTTCAACGCCATCGCCGAGGGCGCGCGCATCGTGCTCGAGGTGATCGACAAGCCGCGCGGCCGCCAGGCCATCCGCGTGCTCTCGATCGACACCGCCAGCGGCCGGCATCCCTCCGAGATGCCGATGCCGCGCACCAATGCCAGCGTGACGCCGACCAGCGGGCTCGAGCGCATGGAGGTAAAGTGGTTCAACCGCCTGCGCGGTTTCGGCTTCGTCTCGAAGGGCGAGGGTGCTCCGGACGTGTTCGTCCATATGGAGACGCTGCGTCGCTACGGCATCGTCGAGCTGATCCCCGGCCAGATCGTGATGGTCCGCTACGGACCCGGGCCGAAGGGGCTGATGGCCGCCGAGATCCGGCTGGAGCAGGGCGGGGTGCTGAGTTCGCATTGACCGCTCCCGCACTGCCGGTATGCGATCTGACGAGGGCGCCGCGGGCGCCCTTTTTGCTGCTCCTGCGGCGGAAAGCCGCTGATCCGGCGAATTCAGGGCTCGTCAATGGATCGGGCGTAGACTTGCCCGATCGGTAGGACGAGAGCCCGGACACGTGATTCTCCTCACGGATCGACCAGACCAGAGTGCCAAGCTGCAGCGCCTCCTGTCGCTATGGGGCCCCTGCACGATCGCTGACGCGCGGGCGCTGCCGCGCAAGCCCCGCGCCGCAGAGCGCCTCCTCATCGTCGACCTCGATTTGTCGGGGCAGGAGGCGGTCAGCGCCGCCCGCGCCGCCATTGCCAAGGCGCGGGCACCCGGCGTGCCGATGCTGCATCTCCTGCGCACGCCCTCCGCGCGCGCCGAGGCGCAGGCCAACGCGCTCGGCGCAAGGCGTGTGCTGCCGGCGCAGATCGAGCCGCGCCGGCTGCTCGACGAGGTCGACCGCATGCTGGATACCGCCGGCACCGCCTCGCCCGCGATGCGCCAGAATTTCATCGCCGCATCGGTCGGGGTCGGCGAGGTGCTGTCGCAGGCGGCCGCCGGCAAGCCGCTGCCGATGGTCGCGGTGCGCGAGAGCGTCGAGGCGATCAACCGCGCCGCCGACGATCTCCATCTTGACGGCTGGCTCAGCATGGTCTGGAACCATGACGATCGCACCTATCAGCATTGCCTGCTGGTCGCGGGGCTGGCGGCGGCCTTCTCGCGCCGGCTTGGCTTCTCGGAAGAGGCGCGCCGGCTCGTCACCGCAGCCGCGCTGCTGCACGATATCGGCAAGGCCCGCATCGCCGTCGAGATCCTGAACAAGCCGGGCGCGCTCTCGCCCGACGAGTTGCTGACCATGCGCCAGCATCCGGTGATCGGCTACGAGATGCTGAAGAGCCAGGGCGGCTTCGACGAGGACGTCATCGCCGCGGCCCGCAGCCATCACGAGTATCTCGACGGATCGGGCTATCCGCAGGGGCTGGCGGCCGCGCAGATTCCAGATGTCGTGCGCATGGTGACGATCTGCGACATCTATGCCGCGCTGGTCGAGCGCCGGGCCTATCGCGAGGTCATGGCGCCGGAGGCTGCCTACAATGTGCTGGCCGGGATGAAGGGCAAGCTCGATCCCGATCTGCTGCGTGCCTTCAGGGCGGTGGTGCTGCCGCAGTGACCGCCGCGGCGCACCTCACAGCGCGAAGGAGGTGCCGCAGCCGCAGGAACTCGTCGCGTTCGGATTGGTGATCCGGAAGGACTGGCCGACGAGGTCGTCGACGAAGTCGATGGTCGACCCGCCGAGCAGCTCCACCGAGGTTTCGTCGATCAGCACCCTGGCGCCGTCACGCTCGACGACGATGTCGTCGGCGCCGCGCTCGCTGTCGATGTCGAACACGTACTGAAAGCCCGAGCAGCCGCCGCCGGTGACGCTGACGCGCAGCATCGAGCCCGGCGGCTCCTTCGCCATCACCGCGAGAATGCGGCTGGCGGCCTTGCCGGTGAGCGAGATCGTATGGGTTTCGGTGCCGGACTGGCTGGTCATTTGCAGATCGTCCTTGCTCCTGCCTTACCCGCGAAGGTAATGGCCGCTTGCTCCCCCTTCAAGTCGCGCGCCCGTCGCCTTCGCCATGAGGACGCCATGCCGTCAGTTCCCGAGACCGCCGCAGCCCCGCGCGAGCCCGGCGATCGCTGGCGCGCCGTCTATGCCTGCCGCTCGAGCACGAGCCGCGGCCGGCTGGTGGCGGAGCCGGGCTCGCCGACCCGCAGCGCCTTCCAGCGCGACCGCGACCGCATCATCCATTCCAACGCCTTCCGCCGGCTCAAGCACAAGACGCAGGTTTTCGTCTCGCATGAGGGCGACCATTTCCGCACGCGGCTGACCCATACCATCGAGGTCGGGCAGATCGCCCGGGCGCTGGCCCGCGCGCTCGGCCTCGACGAGGACCTCGCCGAGGCGCTGGCGCTGGCGCATGATCTCGGCCACACGCCTTTCGGCCATACCGGCGAGGACGCGTTGCACGCCTGCATGGCGGGCCATGGCGGCTTCGACCACAACGCCCAGACGCTGCGCATCGTGACCCGACTGGAGCGGCGCTATGCCGGCTTCGACGGGCTGAACCTGACCTGGGAGACGCTCGAAGGCCTGGTCAAGCACAACGGGCCGCTGCTCGGGCCGGATGGGCTGCCGACCGCGCGCTATGCCGAAGAGGGCATCCCCGCTGCCATCCTCGAATACCAGCAGCGCCAGGATCTCTGGCTCGACAGCCACGCCTCGGCCGAGGCGCAGGCCGCGGCGCTGGCGGACGACATCGCCTATGACGCGCACGACATCGACGACGGGCTGCGCGCCGGCATGTTCTCGATCGAGGAGCTACGGGCGGTGCCCTTCCTCGCCGAGCTGCTCGACGAGATCGCCGCGCTGCATCCCGGCCTGGAGAAGCAGCGCGTCACCAACGAACTGGTGCGGCGGGTCATCACCCGCTTCGTCGAGGACGTAATCCGCCATTCGCAGGGGCTGATCGCGGCGCTGGCGCCGGCCGATGCGGATGAGATCCGCCGGGCGGGTGCGCCCGTGGTCGCCTTTTCGCCGGCGATCGTCGCCGCCGACGCGGCGATCAAGGGCTTCCTCTATCCCAACATGTACCGCCACCCCCGCATTGCGGTAATCCGGCGCGAGGCGGCCGATGTGGTGCGCGACCTGTTCGGGCACTTCATGGCCGATCCGCTGGCCATGCCGGCCGAATGGGCCGCCGGCTGCGAGGCGCTGGACGAGACGCGCCGTGCCCGCCGCATCGCCGACTACATCGCCGGCATGACCGACTCCTATGCGCTCGACGAGCACCGGCGGCTGTTTGACGCCACTCCCGCGCTGCGTTAGGCCGCAGGCCGGTTTCCCGAGACAATCCTGGTCGCCATGAACATTTTCGAGATCTTTTCCGCGCGCCTCGCCACCGCCCTGAACGGCATGATCGGGGACGGGCGCCTGCCGGCCGGCATCTCGCTGGCCCGCGTCGTGGTCGAGCCGACCAAGGATCCGGCCCATGGCGATCTCGCGATCAACGCCGCGATGGTGCTTGCCAAGGAGGCCGGGCAGGCGCCGCGCGCGCTGGCCGAGCAGATCGTCGCCGAGATCGCCAGGGATCCCGACGTCCTGAAGGCCGAGATCGCCGGCCCCGGCTTCATCAACATCCGGCTGCAACCCTCTGTCTTCACGAAGGTTCTCAAGGCCGCCGTCCTGTCCGGCCCGGCCTATGGCCGCGGTGCCGCCCGGCCGCAGCCGAGGATCAACGTCGAATACGTCTCGGCCAATCCGACCGGGCCGATGCATGTCGGCCATGGCCGCGGCGCCGTCTTCGGCGATGCGCTCTCCGGCCTGCTCGCCTTCGCGGGCCACGACGTCACCCGCGAATACTACATCAACGATGCCGGCGCGCAGGTCGACGTGCTCGCCCGCTCGGCCTTCCTGCGCTATCGCGAGGCGCTCGGCGAGACGATCGGCGAGATTCCGGAAGGGCTCTATCCGGGCGACTACCTCGTCTCGGTCGGCCAGTCGCTCGCGGCCGCCCATGGCCCGGCGCTGCGCGACAAGCCCGAGGCGGACTGGCTGCCGCTGGTGCGGGCCGCCGCCATCGAGGGCATGATGGCGATGATCCGCGATGACCTCGCGGCGCTCGGCGTCGTCCACGAGGTGTTCTTCTCGGAGCGCTCGCTGCAGGGCCGGGACGGCAATTCCAACGCCGTGCACCAGACGATCGAGGATCTGCGCGCCCGCGACCTGATCTACGAAGGCCGCCTGCCGCCGCCGAAGGGGCAGAAGGACGAGGACTGGGAGGACCGCGAGCAGACCCTGTTCCGCGCCACCAAGTTCGGCGACGACGTCGATCGGCCCCTGCTCAAGTCGGACGGCAGCTACACCTATTTCGCCAACGACATCGCCTATCACCGCTCGAAGTTCACGCGCGGCTTCACCGATATGATCGACGTCTGGGGTGCCGACCATGGCGGCTACGTCAAGCGCATGCAGGCGGCGGTGAAGGCCGTGACCGGCGGGCAGGGCACGCTCGACGTCAAGCTGTGCCAGCTGGTGCGCCTGCTGCGCAATGGCGAGCAGGTGCGCATGTCGAAGCGCTCCGGCGATTTCGTCACGCTGCGCGAGGTGATCGACGAGGTCGGCCGCGACGCGGTCCGCTTCATGATGATCTTCCGCAAGAACGACGCGACGCTGGACTTCGATCTCGCCAAGGTGGTCGAGCAGTCGAAGGACAACCCGGTCTTCTACGTCCAGTACGCCCATGCGCGCTGCGCCTCGATCTTCCGCCAGGCGGGCGAGGCCTTCCCGGACATGGACCTTTCGCCGGCCGCGCTGGCCAAGGCCGATCTCGGCATCCTGACCGACGAGTCCGAGATCGGGATCGTCAAGATGATCGCCGCCTATCCGCGGCTGATCGATGCCGCCGCCGCGTCACACGAGCCTCATCGTGTCGCCTTCTTCGTGCATGAATTGGCGAGCGCGTTCCACTCGCTGTGGAACAAGGGCAAGGATGCGCCGCAATTACGGTTCGTTAATCAAACTGATCGAATGTCGACCATGGCGAGACTGGCCTTCGTTCATGCGGTGCGAAGCGTCCTTGCCTCCGGCCTGGCGATCGTCGGTGTGACGGCGCCGGACGAGATGCGCTGACGGGGTTCGCCGCGCGCACGGGGTTGCCTTGCGGATCAGGACGATCCGGCCAGCGCCCGCCGGGACCGATGTGAAGGAGACGTGACCGGACGGGCTCATGGCCACCGGGGCGACCTTCGCGAGATTGACCGCGCGGGGGTTGCGTTCTTTCATGGACGCGGCAGCGCGCTGGAATGGATCAAGTCATGAGCGAGCCAGCTAGGAATCGTTTCGCCATCGATCTCGACGATCTTGAGCGTCAGCTGCGTGGGGCTGCCCAGCCCCAGAAGCCCGGCGCCGGCGTCGACCCCCTGATGGAACTGACCAGGCTGGTCGAGCGCGACGATCCCCTCAAGGATCTGTTCGCCGGCCGCCCGGGCCAGCCGCAGCGCCCCACGGCGCGCGTCGAGCCTGGCTTCGAGCAGGCCCAGCCCGCGCCGGTGCACCCGGTGCATCTGCAGCCCGTGCCTGTGCAGGCGGCCCCGCCGCCGCCTGAGATGCGTGGCGCGCTGGACGAGTTCGAGGCGCTGCTGCGCCGCTCCGAGCCGCAGCGCCCGGCCGCCAAGCCGGCGCCGCTGCCGCCGCAGGACCATTACGACGAGCCGGCCTACGAGCCCGAGCCGCGCTACGAGGCGCCGGTCGAGAACCGCCAGCACGCCTATGTGCCGGAGGACGACTACGCGCCGCGCAGCGCGCAGGATCTCGACGATCCGCTGCAGGGCTATCACCAGCCGGTCTATCAGGATCACGCCGGCCATGACGAGCAGCTCGCCGGTGCGGTTTCCGCCGCCACCATGGCGGGGCAGGCCCAGGTGCAGGCACCCGCCTATGCCGAGCCGCCGCGCTCGCGCCGCGGCATCTGGACCGCGGCCGCCCTCGTCGCCGTCGCAGTGATCGGCGTCGGCGCAGCACTCGCGTTGCGCAGCGGCGGCAGCTCGACCGGCACCAACGGCCAGCCGCCGGTGATCAAGGCCAGCGACGAGCCGACCAAGATCGCTCCGGTCAATCCGGGCGGGACCGAGATCCCGAACCAGAATAAGCAGATCTACGAGCGTGCCGGTGCAGGCACCGGCGAGGAGACCAAGGTCGTCAGCCGCGAGGAGCAGCCGGTCGACGTGCAGCAGGCCGCGCGCATGATGCCGCCGCGTCCTGGCTCGCAGGCGAGCGACACCACCTCGGGGGCGCTGTCGAATGCCGAGCCGGGCCTGGTGGCGGTGCCGCCGGTGCCGGGCCTCGGCGAGCCGCGCCGCGTCCGTACCGTGACGATCCGCCCCGACGGCACCCCGGTGCTGCCGGGCGGCCAGGCCGCCGCGCCGGCGCGCCCCGCCGCCTCCGCCCCGGCCGCGCCGCAGATGGCTGCCGCGCCGCAATCGCCCGCCATGGTGAC
>NZ_JBDJKW010000014.1:0-100824 GCF_039673065.1 Allobosea sp. TWI1241
CGCCGGGTCCGCGCGGACGGGCCGGCGGCGCGGGATGCGTGACGGCGACGAGCCGGGCGCCAGGCGGCGTAGCGTCGGACGCCGGCACGGCGGCGGCCTGCGGCACATCCGGCGACAGGCTGGCCAGCGCGACGGGCCGCGTCGGCGGCAGCGGGGCCGAGACCGGCTTGCCGGTGATGATGGTCTCCAGGGACGGGCCGGGCAGGTCGCCCGGGCGGCGCGGCGGCAGGGATGCGAGCGTGACGCGCTCCTGCTGCGCCATCAGCGGCACGGCTGAAGCCTCGGCGGCGAGCGCGGCCAGCTGGCCGGCGCCGGCGGGCGGGGCCGGGGGCATCAGGCTGCTCGGGCGGGCCACGGGCAGGGCGGTGGCGAGCGGGGCGGGCCGCGCCGGTTCGGGCGGCGCGACCTGGGCGGGCGCCAGCGCCGCGACCTGCGTCTCCGGCTCCGGCGGGGCGGCCGTGGTCGTGCCGCGGCTCGAACGCTCGCGCATCAGGGCGCGGCCGCCCGGTTCGCTGCGGGCCGGCTGCGGGTTGTAGACGGCGAAGCGGCCGCCGTCATTGGCGTTGCTGTCGCCGCCGGCATAGGCGATGACTGCGGGCTGCTGCGCCGGGGCGCGGCGTCCGCGGCTGTTGCTCGGGCGGGCGTCCGCCTCCTCGTCGTCGCCGCCGAACAGCGCGGCCCAGAAGCCCTTGCCGCGGCCGGAGGCGATGATCGCGCCCTCGTCGAAATCATTGGCGGCGTAGCCCATGACGGAGCCGCCGCCGGCCTGGATCTCGGCGCGCGCCACCTCGTAGCCCGAGAGCGGCTTGCCGTCGGCCGGCAGGTGCACGGTCTTCTCGTCGGGGAAGAGCCGCACCAGCTGCTGGCGCGTCATGCGCGGCCAGGAGCGCACCGAGCCTGCGTCGAGATGCACGAAGGGGGTGTGGGCGTTGGGATAGAAGCCGACGCCGCCGCGCTGCAGCCGCATGCCGACCTCGCGGATGCGGGCGGACGGCGTGTCGGGCAGGTAGAAGTCCATCGCCTTGCCGACGACGTGCTGGCTGTGCTTGGCGACGGCGCGCGAGCGGCGGCGCAGCATCGAATTGGTGCCGGCCGAGCGATAGGCCGAGACGACATGGAAGGGCTGCTCGGAGCCGACGCGCCGGTGAACCTCCCAGGCGAGGTCGAACAGGCGGGGATCCATGCGGATCACCTCGTCGTTGCGCCAGTCGCGCATCGCCCAGTTCAGCTTTTCGAGGGCGTCGGAGACATAGCGCCCGTCGCGCTTGAAGGTGACGGTGGTGTCTTCCTTCAGGTGCATGTGGCGGATGGTGATGGTGCGGGTGTCGCCATTGGCGACCGCATCCTGCGTGCCGCGGACGCCGACGCACAGGAAGCCGACCGCCGCCAGCAGTGTCAGGCCGAAGCGCGCGACCGGGCCCGGGCTGGGCATGGGCCGTCTCTTGGTCGGGGCTATGGACCAGTTCACTCTCGGCTGACCCGTCTCGAAAGCACCGGCGCGCCGGTGCGGTAAACGTGAAGGAACAGTTGCCGAGAAGGCTTAACGGGAGGTTACCGCGGATACAACCATCCCGTCCGTGTCCCGGCCGGATGGAGGCTGGCTAGCGGGGGATCGTGGCGAAACCGTGCCCGCGCCGGAGCGGGGCAGGGTGTCCGGGCGCCTCAGCCGCGTTCGAGGGCGGCGCGCACCAGCCTGTGGAAACCGTAGATGTCGCCGAAGGTGCGCAGGGTGCCGGCCTCGTCGACGACATGGGTCTCGTAGACGAGATGGATGGGCATCGGCTTGGGCAGGCGGATCGTGCGCTCGCCGGAGCCGATCAGCTTCTTCAGGCGCTCCTTGCTCCATTCCGGGCCGAGCACCATGTCGGCCAGCGCGAACGGGTCCTCCACGCGCACGCAGCCATGGCTGAAGGCGCGCTGCTCGGCGGCGAAGAGGCGCCGGTTCGGCGTGTCGTGCAGGTAGACCGCGTGGTCGTTCGGGAACATGAACTTGATCCAGCCGAGCGCATTGCGCTCGCCGGGCGGCTGGCGGACCGAGACGGTGTTCCCCCGGCGCGTCACGACATAGCCGCGCTTGGCGGCGTAGTCGGGATCGCGCGCCAGCCCGGGCAGGATCTCGTTCTTCATGATCGAGGGCGGGATGTACCAGGACGGGTTGACCACGACATGGTCCATCCGGTGCGAGAAGATCGGCGTCGCCGATGCAGCCTTGCCGACGATGACGCGCGCCTCGTGGGCGAGCCGGCCGTCGCGGACCATGCGCATCCGGTATTCCGGGATGTTCACGGTGATGTGGCTCTCGCCAAGATCGGCTGGCAGCCAGCGCCAGCGCTCCATCTGGGCGACGATGTCGCCTTCGAGCCGGGCCGAGCGCGAGGTCGCGAGCGCGCGCAGCGTCTGGTCGCCGAGCACGCCGTCGGCGGAGAGGCCGGCCTTGCGCTGGAACTCGGCGAGCGCGGTCGCGGTCGAGCGGTCGAAGACCTGCTCCTCGCTGGGGCCGAGGCCGAGCCGGGCCCGGATCAGCGGCACGCGCGCATCCTGCATGCCGACGCGCAGCGCCGGGCCGGCGGGAATGCGCACCATCGGCGTCTCGGGCCGGTCGGCGCGCAGCTCGGCGAGCTTGGCCTTCAGCCGGCGATAGCCCTCATGCGGCGGGTTGTAGGCGGCGAGCACCGCGCCCGGATCGGCGGCGCCGGTGATCTCGGACAGAACCTCGGTCGCCGAGGGCAAAGCGAGCGTCGGCGTCAGCATGCGCGAGAGCCGGCGCGGGTCGATGCGGCCGCCGCGGGCGTCGCGGGCATAGAGCACGGCCAGCGCCGAGAGCCGGAGATCAGCCTCCGCGAGCGAATCGCGGTTGCCGGCGGAGATCACCGGCACGGCGTAGTCGTCGGCGCGCAGCCCGTCCTCGGCGGCGTGCTCGAAGCGGGCGATCAGCTGGCGGGCCGGGGCGCTCCAGCGCCCGTCCTCGATCCAGAACGGGCGGTTGTCATGGGCGGCATAGGCGGCGGCGATGTCGGCGCGCTCGCGCGGGGCGAGACGCGGCAGGGCCAGCGCGGTCTCGGCCCTGGAGGCGATCAGGCCGGAAAGCTCCAGCCCCTGCGGGATGGTGACGGCGAACTCGGGAAGCGGCGGCAGCACGATCTCGGGCATGGCCGGCCGGGCGGCCAGCGCGGGGTCGACCGGCGGCAGCTCGGGCACCGGCAGGCCGAGATCCCAGCGCGGCTCGTCCTTGGGCTGGCCGGCGGAGAGGGTCCCGGTGACCAGCTCCTCGGCCTCGTCGGGGCGGGCGGCCTCCTGCGAGGCGATCTCCTGGGAAGGGGCCGTCTGCGGCGCGGCGTCGGCGGTCGCGGTGCTCGGGATGGCGACATCCGTCAGGCCGTCGAGGACCAGCGCCGGCTGCTCCGGCAGCGGCAGAGCGAGATCGACCGGCGTCTCGGCGCGGGACGGGCTGGCGAGCAGCGGCAGGCACAGTGCGAGGGCAGAGACGGTTTCCGCGAGGCGGCGAAGACGCATCAGTTGAATTCCCCAATCCCACCGGCAGGTGCGCGATCACTGCGCGAGCCGGTCCGTTTCGACAAGAGGCCGGGCTGCAACAGCGGCCGGCAATCGTTTCGTCCGCGGCGGTTCCCCGCCGCCGTGGTCCTGCGGCCGCCTCAGGCGGCGTCGACGCCGTTCGAGGGCGGCTCGCCCTCGAACAGGCCGTAATCCTTGAGCTTGCGGTAGAGCGTCGAGCGGCCGATGCCGAGCTTGCGCGAGATCTCCGACATGTGGCCGCGGTAATGGGTCAGCGCGAAGCGGATGATCTCGCGCTCCAGCTCTTCCAGGGTGCGCATGTCGGTGCCGGCGAGCAGGTCGAGCGCATTGGGATCGCGCACCGGCACCTGGATGATTCGCGGCGGTGCCTCGTTGCGCTCCTCGCCGCCGAGCGGGGCGGGGGCGGCGGGGATACGCACCTCGAAGCCGGTCATCTGCGCGGCGATCTGCGGGAACTCCGCGACCGTCAGCTCGTCGCCATCGGCCAGCACCACCGCGCGGAACATGGTGTTCTCGAGCTGGCGGACATTGCCCGGCCAGTCATAGTCGCCGAGCAGGGAGAGCGCCTCGGCGTCGATGCCGCGCAGCTTCTTGCCTTCCTCCGCCGCGAAGCGGGCGAGGAAGCCGCGCGCGAGGTCGGCAATGTCCTCGCGGCGCTGGCGCAGCGGCGGCAGCGTGATCGGAAAGACGTTGAGCCGGTAATAGAGGTCCTCGCGGAATTCGCCGCGCTTCACCTGGTCGAGCAGGCTCTTGTTGGTCGCGGAGATGACGCGGATGTCGACGCGCACCGATTTGCGCCCGCCGACCGGGTCGACCTCGCTCTCCTGGATGGCGCGCAGCAGCTTGACCTGCGCGTCGAGCGGCAGTTCGCCGACCTCGTCGAGGAAGAGCGTGCCGCCATTGGCCTCGACGAACTTGCCGATATGGCGCTCGGTGGCGCCGGTGAAGGCGCCCTTCTCGTGGCCGAACAGGATGGATTCGACCAGATTGGGCGGGATCGCGCCGCAGTTCACCGTGACGAAGGGCTTGCCGCGCCGGTCGCTGGAGCCCTGGATGGCGCGGGCGAGCACCTCCTTGCCCACGCCGGATTCGCCCTCGATCAGCACGGGAATCGTCGACTTCGCCGCGCGTTCGGCCAGGCGCACCACGCGGCCCATATCGGGGCTCTTGCTGGCGAGGTCGCGGAAGCCGAGCTGCCCGGCCGAGCGCCGCTTCATATAGCGGATCTCGTGCTCGAGCGCGCCGAGCGTCAGCGCGTTCTTGAGCGAGACCTGCAGGCGTTCGGCACCGACCGGCTTGACCACGAAGTCGATGGCGCCGGCCCGCATCGCGGTGACGACGGTCTCGATCGAGCCGTTGGCGGTCTGCACGATCACCGGCGTGTCGATGCCGCGCTCGCGCAGGGCGGCGAGCACGGCCAGCCCGTCGCGGCCGGGCATGGTCAGGTCGAGCACCATGCAGTCGATGCGGCGGGTGTCCTCGCCGAGCCGCGCCAGCGCCTGGTCGCCATCCTCGGCCAGCACGACCTCGTAGCCCAGACGCCGGACCATGGCGTCGAGCAGGCGGCGCTGGACGGGATCGTCGTCGACGACGAGGACGGTGGCGGTCATGGATCCTCGGGCAGGCAGGCAAAAACGCTGTTCCGTTTCGGGGCACTGTCCGGGAGAAGGGTTAAACCGCGCTTAAGCCGGCGGGCGCGGCGAATGCGCCCTGCGGGCCGGCCGGCGTTGATCGCGGGCGCCGCGCCGCGCATATGAGAAGGCCAGAGCTTACCAGCACCGTCCGAGGCAAGACCGCATGACCCGCCCCGTCGACCGCCCCGCCATCCTGCGTGCCGCCCAGTCCGGAGGCGGAGCTGCCGCCCTGGGCGCGCTGCCGGAATGGGATCTCAGCCATCTCTATCCCGGCACCGATTCGCCGGAGTTCGCCGCCGATCTGGCCCGTGCCGCCGAGCAGGCGCGCGATTTCGCCGCCCGCTATCGCGGCAGGCTCGCCGGCCTGGCCGAAGGGCCGGGCGCCAGCGCAGCGCTGGCCGAGGCGGTGAAGACCTATGAGGCGCTGGAGGATGTGGTCGGCCGGATCATGTCCTATGCCGGTCTGGTCTATGCCGGCGACACCACCGATCCCAAGCGGGCGAAGTTCTACGGCGACACGCAGGACAAGGTCACCGCGATCTCGACCGACCTGCTGTTCTTCGGGCTGGAGCTCAACCGCATCGACGCGGCGCTGCTCGCCGCGGCGGCGGGGACCGCGCCCCTGTCGCACTGGAAGCCCTGGCTCGACGATCTCGCCCGCGACAAGCCCTACCAGCTCGAGGACCGGATCGAGCAGCTCTTCCACGAGAAGTCGGTGACCGGCCATGGCGCCTGGAACCGGCTGTTCGACGAGACCATCGCCTCGCTGCGCTTTCCCGTCGGCGGCGGCGAGGAGCAGACGCTGGAGCAGACCCTCAACCGCCTGCAGGACGCCGACGGCGCCGTGCGCAAGGAGGCGGCCGAGGCGCTCGGCACGGTGTTCCGCCGCAATCTGCGCACCTTCGGGCTGATCACCAACACGCTCGCCAAGGACAAGGAGATCGCCGACCGCTGGCGCGGCTTCGCGGACGTCGCGGATTCGCGGCATCTGGCCAACCGGGTCGAGCGCGAGGTGGTCGATGCGCTGGTCGCGGCGGTGCGCGAGGCCTATCCGCGGCTGTCGCACCGCTATTACCGGCTGAAGGCGCGCTGGTTCGGCCGCGAGGCGCTGGACTACTGGGACCGCAACGCGCCGCTGCCGCAGGTCGAGCAGCGCACGATTCCCTGGGAGGAGGCGCGCGACACGGTGCTCTCCGCCTATGGCGCCTTCTCGCCGGAGATGGCCGGCATCGCCCGGCGCTTCTTCGACGAGCGCTGGATCGACGCGCCGGCCCGGCCGGGCAAGGCGCCGGGCGCCTTCGCGCATCCGACCGTGCCGTCGGCGCATCCCTATGTGCTGGTGAACTACCAGGGCAAGCCGCGCGACGTGATGACTCTCGCCCATGAGCTCGGCCATGGCGTCCACCAGGTCCTGGCCGCGCCGAACGGCGCGCTGATGGCGCCGACGCCGCTGACGCTCGCCGAGACGGCCAGCGTGTTCGGCGAGATGCTGACCTTCCGCAAGCTGCTCGACGAGACGGTCGATCCGCGCCAACGCAAGGCGATGCTCGCCGCCAAGGTCGAGGACATGATCAACACGGTCGTGCGCCAGATCGCGTTCTACTCCTTCGAGCGCAAGGTGCACGAGGCGCGCCGGACGGGCGAGCTGACCGCCGAGGATCTCTGCGAACTCTGGCTCAGCGTGCAGTCGGAGAGCCTTGGGCCGGCGATCCGGCTCGGGCCGGGATACGAGACCTTCTGGGCCTATATCCCGCACTTCATCCACTCGCCCTTCTACGTCTACGCCTACGCCTTCGGCGACTGCCTGGTGAACTCGCTCTACGGCGTCTACCAGAACGCCGCGACGGGCTTCCAGGAGCGCTATTTCGCGCTGCTCTCGGCCGGCGGAACCAAGCATCATTCCGAGCTTTTGAAGCCCTTCGGCCTCGATGCGCGCGATCCGGCCTTCTGGCAGATCGGCCTCACCATGATCGAGGGGCTGATCGCCGAGCTGGAAGGCATGGCATGACGCCGGAGCGGGCCGCGTGAGCCAGGAGGTCTTCGACCGGGCGCTCTATCGCCGCCGCCTCGGGGCGGCGGTGGGGGCGGGCTATCCCGATTTCCTGCTGGCGCGCTGCGTCGAGGATCTCGACGAGCGGCTGTCGGCGGTGCTGCGCCGCTTCGCCTGCGCCGCCGATCTCGGCACGCCGCTGCCGCTGGCGCTGCCGGTGCTGGCGATGCGCGCGGACGCCGTGCTGCGCCTGGCGGAGGCCGGCGCGCAGGGTGACGATCGCGCCGGCGACCTCGAGGCGCTGCCCTTCGCCGAGGGCTCGCTCGACCTCGCGGCCTCGCTGCTGGCGCTGCACGCGGTCAACGACCTGCCGGGCGCGCTGGTGCAGATCAGGCGGGCGCTCAGGCCCGACGGGCTGTTCATCGCCTGCCTGCTCGGTGGCCAGAGCCTGACCGAGCTGCGCCAGTCGCTGCTGGCGGCCGAGGTCGAGGTCACCGGCGGGGCGAGCCCGCGCGTCGCCCCCTTCGCCGATCTGCGCGATCTCGGCGGGCTTTTGCAGCGGGCCGGCTTCGCGCTGCCGGTGATCGACAGCGAGGCGGTGACGGTGCGCTATGGCGACATGTTCGCGCTGCTGCGCGACCTGCGCGCCATGGGCTGGGCCAATGCGTTGCACCAGCGCAGCCGCAAGCCGCTGCGGCGTGCCGTGCTGATGCGGGCGGCGCAGATCTACGCCGAGCGTTTCGCCGATGCGGACGGGCGGCTGCGCGCGAGCTTCGAGATCGTCTGGCTGTCCGGCTGGGTGCCGCATGAGAGCCAGCAGAAGCCGCTGCGCCCCGGCTCGGCCAAGATGCGGCTGGCGGATGCGCTGGGCGTGGTTGAGGCCGGCGCGGGCACAGCCGAGGGGGAGAAGCGATGAGCGGCAAGCCGGTCAGGCTGGGGCGCGGGGATTTCCGCGTGTTCAGGACGATTTCGACGCGATGGGCCGACAATGACGTGTTCGGCCACGTCAACAATGTCGTCTACTACAACTGGTTCGACACGCTGATCACCGGCTGGCTGATCGAGAACCGCTTCCTCGACATCGCCGCCAGCGAGATCGTCGGCCTCGTCGCAGGCACGCGCTGCGACTATTTCGAGAGCGTCGCCTTTCCCGAGACGGTGGAGGCGGCGATGGCGGTCGAACGGCTCGGGCGGAGTTCCGTGACCTACCGGATCGGGATTTTCCGCGAGGGCGGGCCTGTGACCGTGGCGCAGGGGCTGTTCACCCATGTCTATGTCGCGCGCGGGCCGCAGACGCCGGTGCCGATTCCGGCGCCGCTGCGCGAGGCGCTGGCGCGGCTGCAGGTCGGCTAGGCGGCCGTCGCGATTGTCTCCGGGCCGGTTTTCGGGCTATTGCCCCGGCTCGATCCGAGCGCAGAGCTCGCCCCGTCCGTAGGAACAGGCCGCGTGATTCCCAACGAGATCAAGATCACCCCGCAGCTGGTCGCCGAGCACGGGCTCAAGCCCGACGAGTATCAGCGCTTCCTGCACCTGCTCGGCGGCCGCGAGCCGACGATCACGGAGCTCGGCATCGTCTCGGCGATGTGGAACGAGCACTGCTCCTACAAATCCTCCAAGCTGCATCTCAAGACCCTGCCGACCAAGGCGCCCTGGGTGATCCAGGGCCCGGGCGAGAACGCCGGCGTCATCGACATCGGCGACGGGCTGGCCGTGGTCTTCAAGATGGAGAGCCACAACCACCCGTCCTTCATCGAGCCCTATCAGGGCGCGACCACCGGCGTCGGCGGCATCCTGCGCGACGTCTTCACCATGGGGGCCCGGCCGATCGCGGTGCTCGACGCGCTGCGCTTCGGTGATCCGAGCCATCCGAGGACGCGTCACCTGGTTTCCGGCGTGGTCGCCGGCATCGGCGGCTACGGCAATTCCTTCGGCGTGCCGAATGTCGGCGGCGCCACCGGCTTCCACAGCCGCTATGACGGCAACATCCTGGTCAACGCCATGGCGGTCGGCCTGGCACGGGCCGACGAGATCTTCTACGCCAAGGCCTCCGGCGTCGGGAAGGCGATCGTCTATCTCGGCTCCAAGACCGGCCGCGACGGCATCCATGGCGCCACCATGGCCTCGGCAGCCTTCGGCGAGGGCGCCGAGGAGAAGCGCCCGACGGTGCAGGTCGGCGATCCCTTCGCCGAGAAGCTCTTGCTGGAAGCCTGCCTCGAGATCATGGCCGCCGGCCATGTCGACGCGATCCAGGACATGGGCGCCGCCGGCCTGACCTGCTCGGCCGTCGAGATGGGCGCCAAGGGCGATCTCGGCGTCGAGCTCGACCTCGATGCGGTGCCCTGCCGCGAGGAGGGCATGAGCGCCTATGAGATGATGCTCTCGGAGAGCCAGGAGCGCATGCTCATGGTGATCAAGCCGGGCCATGAGGAGCCGGCCGAGGCGATCTTCCGCAAATGGGGGCTCGACTTCGCGGTCGTCGGCAAGACCACGGACAGCCTGCGCTTCGTCGTGAAGCACCAGGGCGAGACCATGGCCGACCTGCCGATCAAGGAGCTCGGCGACGAGGCCCCCGAATACGACCGGCCCTGGATCGAGACGCCGAAGCCCGCGGTGATCGCGGCCGACAGCGTCACCCCGCCGGTCCCGGCCGGCGAGGCGCTGCTCAAGCTGGTCGGCTCGCCCGATCTCAGCTCCAAGCGCTGGATCTGGGAGCAGTACGACACGCTGATCCTCGGCAATTCGGTGGTGGTGCCCGGCGGCGACGCCGGCGTGGTGCGCATCGAGGAGGGGCCGAAGGGCCTCGCCATGGCCGCCGACGTGACCCCGCGCTATTGCGAGGCCGATCCCTTCGAGGGCGGCAAGCAGGCGGTGGCGGAAGCCTGGCGCAACGTGACCGCGGTCGGCGCCACGCCGCTCGCCATCACCGACAACCTCAATTTCGGCAATCCGGAGCGGCCCGAGGTGATGGGCCAGTTCGTCGGCTGCATCAACGGCATCGGCGAGGCCTGCCGCGTGCTCGACTTCCCCGTCGTCTCCGGCAATGTCTCGCTCTACAACGAGACCAACGGCGTCTCGATCCTGCCGACCCCCACCATCGGCGGCGTCGGCCTGATGCAGGACGTGACGCGCCACGCCACCGTCGCCTTCAGGGCCGAGGGCGAAGCGATCGTGCTGATCGGCGACACGCAGGGCTGGATCGGCCAGTCGGCTTGGCTCGCGACCGTCTGCGGCCGCGAGGAGGGCGCCCCGCCGCCGGTCGATCTCGCGGTCGAGCGTCGCAATGGCGATTTCGTGCGTGCCTTGATCCAGTCCGGCCGCGTCGCCACCTGCCACGACCTCTCGGATGGCGGCCTCGCGGTCGCGCTGGCCGAGATGGCGATGGCCTCGGGCATCGGCGCCAAGATCACCGCGCTGCCGCAGGGTGCGGCGCATGGCGCGCTGTTCGGCGAGGACCAGGCCCGCTATCTGATCGCCGTGCCGGCGGAGGCCGCAGCGGCGGTGGTCGCCGAGGCGAAGGCGGCCGGCGTGCCGGCGCAGGAGATCGGCCGCACCGGCGGCGCGGATCTGGTGCTCGGCGGCGAGGCCACGGTCTCTGTTGCGGCGCTGCGCGGCGCGCATGAGCGCTGGCTGCCCGACTACATGGCCGGCAAGAATTTGGCCGGCAAGGCCGGCTGAGGAGAGATGCCATGGCGATGGAAGCGAGCGAGATCGAGCGCCTGATCAAGGCGGGGCTGCCGGATGCGGTGGTGGAGATCCGCGATCTCGCCGGCGACGGCGACCATTACGCCGCGACGGTGACCTCGGCGGCGTTCAAGGGCAAGTCGCGGGTGCAGCAGCATCAGATGGTCTATGCGGCCCTGCAGGGCAATATGGGCGGCGTCCTGCACGCCCTTGCGCTGACGACGGCCGCTCCCCAAGATTAGAACCGTTCATTCCTGCGGGCCTTGAACCCGCGTCAGGAGCCAGATATGACCGATATCAATGCCCGCATCGACGCCGAGGTGAAGAGCAGCGACGTGGTGCTCTTCATGAAGGGCACCCCGCAATTCCCGATGTGCGGATTCTCGGGCCAGGTCGTCCAGATCCTCGATTATGTCGGCGTGCCCTATAAGGGCGTCAACGTGCTCGAGGACCAGGAGATCCGCGAGGGCATCAAGGCCTATTCCAACTGGCCGACCATCCCGCAGCTCTATGTGAAGGGCGAGTTCGTCGGCGGTTGCGACATCACCCGCGAGATGTTCCAGGCCGGTGAGCTGCAGGCCCTGCTGGCCGAGAAGGGCATCGCCGTGAAGCAGGCGAGCTGAGCGCCGCGCGGGCTCACCCCCGCGCGCGACGGCGAAACGACGAAGGGCGGTGCCGATGGCGCCGCCCTTTTTCGTGGTCCCGAGCGGGTGAGCCGCGTTCCGCCGCCGGCCTCACTTCACCAGCAGCCAGTCCTCGACCACCAGCGCGTCGAGGCCGGAGGTGTAGAACATCAGGATCGCATCCTCGCTGCTGTGCAGGATCGGCTTGCCCATGATGTTGAACGAGGTGTTGAGCAGCACCGGCACGCCGGTGAGGGCATGGAAGGCCGAGATCAGCGCGTGATAGCGCGGGTTGCGCTCCGCGGTGACGCTCTGGAGCCGCCCCGTTCCGTCTTCGTGCACCACGGCCGGCACGCGCGCCCGCACCGCCTGCTTCCAGACCAGCGTGCGCTCCATATAGGGCGAATCCTGGTAGGACTCGAACCAGTCCGGCCCGTGCTCGGCCAGGATCGAGGGCGCGAAGGGCCGGAAGGCCTCGCGGTACTTCACCTTGGCGTTGAGGATGTCCTTGGCGTCCGCCGGGCGCGGATCGGCCAGGATCGAGCGGTTGCCGAGGGCGCGCGGGCCGAATTCGGCGCGGCCCTGCGCCCAGCCGACCAGCTTGCCGGCGGCGAGCAGCGCCGCGGTCTCCTGCGCGATCTCCTCGGGCGGCAGCCGGCGCAGGCGCGGCTCCCAGGCCTGCATGCGCTCGAAGGGCTCGCTCGACAGGCTCGAGCCCAGATAGGGCGAGCTCGGGCCGGTGGGCGCCCGCCAGTCGGGATTGGCCTCGGCATGGGCGAGCCAGGCGGCGCCGATGGCGTTGCCGTCATCGGCAGGGGCGGAGGGCACATGCACCCGCGCGAAGCCGTGACGTCCGACGATCCTGCCGTTGAAGGAGGAGTTCAGGGCGCAGCCGCCGGCCAGGACGAGGTTTTCCGAGGGGCAGAGCGCCGCCGCCTCGGCGAGCAGCGCGTCCATCATCTCGGCGAAGACGTCCTGCCCGCAGCGCGAGAGATCGGCCCAGCCGCTCTCCAGCGCCTCGGCCGGGCGCCGCGCCAGGATCTCGCGCGCCACCTGCTGCACGGTCTCGGCGTCGGCGAAGACCAGCTTGGTGCCCTCGACCCGGTAGAGCCGGCGCAGCAGCGCCATCAGCTCCGGGTCCGGTTTGCCATAGGGGGCGAGCCCCATGATCTTCCATTCCTCGCCCTTGGCCTGGTCGAAGCCGGCGAGATCGGTGACGAAGCCGAAATAGAAGCCGATCGACTCCCGGCCGCGATGGCGCTTCAGCTCGGTAAGGCGCCCGTCCTTCAGCGCAAAGATCGCCGAGGCGCCGGTCTCGCCCATGCCGTCGACGACGAGGCAGGCGGCGTCGCGGAAGGGCGAGGACCAACAGGCATAGGCGGCGTGGCTGAGATGGTGGCCGAAGCGGCTCAGCCCCTCGAGGCGGGCTTCGCCGAAGGCGCGGTCGAGCCCGATCAGCACGCCGAGTCCGGCGCGCTGCTGCTGCTGGTGCAGCGAGGCGATCAGCGCGCGCTCGGTGCGCTGCGGCACCATCGAGCGGTTGAAGCCCGGCGAGAGCTTGAGCAGCGCGTCGAGCGTGAAGCTGCCGGCCCGCGCCATCTGGTCGAGGAAGCCGGTGAACTCCTCGCCCCAGCTCGTCGCCAGCCGCACCGGCGCGCCGGCCGGGATGTATCGCCGGATCAGGCTCTCCATCCGCCCGGCCGGGTCGGGCTCGCAGTTCGGCGCGCGCTTGTATTGCAGGTAGCGCTCGGCCGCCTCGGCGAAGAGCACCGTGCCCTGCGGGTCGAGGATGGCGATGGCAGGGTCGTGGAAGGTGGTCGCGAGGCCGATCGTATAGGTCATGGTGAGCCGGATATGCGCCAGGGCGGCGGACGAGGCAAATGCCGGCCGGCGCGGGACGCCGGCCGGCTGGGCGGAACGGCTTGCGTCAGCGCGGGAAGGAGACGCTGTCGGCGATCGTCTTGATCGCGGGCTCCAGCGCGGCGAAGCCGGCCTCCGGGGCGTTGACGATCATGCGGACGAAGCGGCCCTCGGGCCCGAGCCCGATATACTGGACGAAGCGCTTGCGGGCCTCGCCGCTGCCAATCGTGCCGGCGAGCATGGCGCCGTCGCCACCGGCGAAGCGCACGGTCTCGCGCTTGGCGATCTCGGCGGTCTCGAAGCCCTTGGTCACCTTCAGCAGCGTCTCGCCGGCGGCGGCGAGTTTGTCGGCCGGCACGGCGCCGGCAGTCTGGACGCTGGCGATCAGCAGCGGCTGCTTGCCCTCGGGGTCGGTGTTCTGCGGGCCGACCGTCATGATGACGCCGAGGCCGCCGAAGGTGTCGACGAAGCGGAAGGGCTCGGCCGTCTTGATGCGGAAGGGCAGGGAGGCGAGCTTCTCGTCGATGCTCGGCTCGGCGCCGAGCGAGATGGTCATTAGCATATCGACCACCTCGTCGGCGTCGATATCGGCGCTCTCCTGCGCCTGCACGGTGACCATCACGGTCTTGGCGCCCTTCAGCAGCACGATCCACTTGTCGAAGGTGACGTCGCCGGCCTTCTGCACGCCGGTGACCAGGCGGCCGGTGCCGCCGGCCGTGGCGATGTCGTCGACTGACGAGACGGTGATGTTCTGGCTGGCGAAGCCGGCCTTGGCGGTGTCGAGCGAGCCGAACAGCGCGGCGAGCTGGTCATGCGCCTCGGGCGGCATCTCGACCACGAGCAGCGTGGCCTTCTCCGCGGGGTTCTCCAGCCCGGCGAACTGGGTCGAGGGCTTGAAGCCCTCCATCGGCTCCAGCGAGACGGTGGTGCCGGCGATCGGCTGGCGCTGCTGCGCCTGCGCGCCCAGCGGCGCCGTCACGACCAGGGTGAGCGTGGCGGCGAGCGCCAGGATCGTGCGGCCGAGCCGCCCCGACGGGCGCGAAAGGGAAAGGGTCATGGGTTGGCTCCGTTGAAACTGGTCGGGTCGCGCCCGCGCGACACCGGGGCAACGCCCGGCGCCGCGTCCGGTTCACGCGAGCGATGCCGCAGCGCGACGACGGGCGAGCGTTGTGGCGGGCGATTATGGAGGCGGCGTGACCGCCCGCGCGTTCAGGGGCGTGCCATCGCGGCGCGGATCAGCGCCTTGGCGTCGTCGCTGGCCCAGTCGGCCGGGCCCTGGAGCAGAGCGAGCTCGCAGCCGGCGGGGTCGACCAGCACGCTGATCGGCATCCCCTCGACCTTGCGGGCGGCGCGCATGTCCTGGAACACCTTCGCCTCGGGATCGGCATAGTAGCGCAGGCGCGAAATGCCCTTCTCGGCCAGCCATTTGCGCGGCTTGTCGAGATGGCGGGTGTCGATGTTGATCGCCACGACCTCGAACTCGGCACCGCCGAGCGCGCCCTGGAGCGCGTCGAGCGAGGGCATCTCGTGCAGGCAGGGCGCGCACCAGGTCGCCCAGAGGTTGACCAGCACGGTGCGTCCCTTCAGGGCGGAGAGCGAGGTGCGGCTGCCATCAGGCGCGGTGAAGGCGAGGTCGGGCACCGGAACCGGCGTCTGCGCCACCTGCACGGCCGCGACCTCGCCGCGCGCCAGCGGGCGCAGGGAGGCGAGCTTAGGGCCGGCGGCGCTGCAGGCGGAATTGCCGGGGGTGCCCCGGCCGGAGTAGAACGCCGCGGCAGCGCCGACCGCGACCAGCGCCAGGGCTCCGAGAGCCGCCACGAATTTCCAACGAGACGTCATCGCGCGTCCTTGAAGAGCAGGAAAGACCGCCGTGAGCAACCGCATGTGGGGTGGGCGTTTCGCCACAGGTCCCGACGCCATCATGGAGGAGATCAACGCCTCCATCGATTTCGACCAGCGCCTGTGGCGCCAGGACATCCGGGGCTCGCTCGCCCATGCGGCGATGCTGGCGCGCACCGGGATCCTGACCCAGGACGACGTGGACGCGATCTCGGCCGGACTCAAGCAGATCGAGGCCGAGATCGAGGGCGGCCGCTTCACGTTCTCGCGCGCGCTTGAGGACATCCACATGAACGTCGAGGGTACGCTGCGCGAGCGCATCGGCCTCGCCGCCGGCCGCCTGCACACGGCGCGCTCGCGCAACGACCAGGTCGCGACCGACATGCGGCTGTGGGTGCGCGATGCGCTCGACGAACTCGACGCGCAGATCGCCGAGCTGCAGCAGGCGCTGGCCGAGAAGGCCGAGGCGCATGCGGGCGCGGTGATGCCGGGCTTCACCCATCTCCAGTCGGCGCAGCCGGTGACCTTCGGCCACCATCTGCTCGCCTATGTCGAGATGCTGGCGCGTGACCGCGGCCGCTTCCGCGACGCCCGCGAGCGCATGAACGAGTGCCCTCTGGGGGCCGCCGCCCTCGCCGGCACCTCCTTCCCGATCGACCGGCACATGACGGCGCAGGCGCTCGGCTTCGCCCGGCCGACCGAGAACTCGCTCGATTCGGTCTCCGACCGCGACTTCGTGCTCGAGACGCTGGCGGCGGCCTCGATCTGCGCCATGCATCTCTCGCGCTTCGCCGAGGAGATCGTGCTGTGGGCGACGCCGCAATTCGGCTTCGTGCGGCTCTCCGACCGGTTCTCGACCGGCTCCTCGATCATGCCGCAGAAGCGAAATCCCGACGCGGCCGAGCTGGTGCGGGGCAAGGCGGGCCGGGTCTTCGGCGCGCTGCAGGGCCTTCTGACCATGATGAAGGGCCTTCCGCTGACCTATTCCAAGGACATGCAGGAGGACAAGGAAGGCACCTTCGACGCGGTGCAGACCCTGTCTTTGTGCCTGGCCGCCACCGCCGGCATGGTTCGCGACATGCAGCCCGACCTGAAGGCGATGAAGAAGGCGGCCGGCCTCGGCTACGCCACCGCGACCGACCTTGCCGACTGGCTGGTGCGGGTGCTGAAAATGCCGTTCCGCGACGCGCACCACGTCACCGGCCGCCTGGTCGGCCTCGCCTCGGAGCGCGGCATCGGGCTGGAGAAGCTGACGCTGGCCGAGATGCAGGCGGTCGAGCCCAGCATCACGCAGGAGGTGTTCGGCGTGCTCGGCGTCGACCGTTCGGTGAAGAGCCGCACCAGCCATGGCGGCACCGCCCCGGCCAATGTCCGCCGGCAGGCGAAGCGCTGGCTGAGCCGCCTCGCCAAGGAGGCCGCAAAGCAGGCGGCCAAGGACGCTGCCCGCCCGGCAAAGGCCTGAGCGGCTGCGTCCGCGCGCGATCCGGGATGCGGCCTCGCGCCGCGTCCCGATTGAGCGCCCGTTGAGGCTCGCAAGCGCCGGCACCATTCGCTATGGTGCCGCATCGTTTCGCCCGAGGATTCCGTTCGTGCCGCATACCCGCCTGACATTCGGCCGCGCCCTGCTGATGGCGGGCCTGCTCGGCCTCGCGCTCTCCGCCTGCGGGCGACGGGGACCGCTGGAGCCGCCGCCGGATTCCAAGACCGCGATCGACCTGCCGGACAAGCAGACCGGCGCGACCGAGAACGTCGCGCCCGATCCGACCAGCGCGACCCCGCTGGGCCGGCCGGCGAAACGCAACCGGCCGATCGAGATTCCCGACAAGCCCTTCCTGCTCGACCCGCTGCTCTAAGAGCGTCCGATGCATCATTTCGCCTATCGCGACGGCGCGCTGTTCGCCGAGGACGTCGATCTGCGCCGCATCGCGGACGAGGTCGGCACGCCCGTCTACGTCTATTCCTCCGCGACGATCGAGCGGCATTACCGCGTCTTCGCCGCGGCGATGGCAGGTATCCGCCCGGGCCAGCCGGCCCATGTCTTCTATGCGATGAAGGCCAACAGCAATCTCGGCGTGCTGCGGACGCTGGCCT
Organism: Allobosea sp. TWI1241; assembly: GCF_039673065.1. Taxonomy (NCBI): domain Bacteria; kingdom Pseudomonadati; phylum Pseudomonadota; class Alphaproteobacteria; order Hyphomicrobiales; family Alloboseaceae; genus Allobosea; species Allobosea sp. TWI1241. Next base: position 17,253 of record NZ_JBDJKW010000014.1, read on the forward strand.
CGCTCGGGGCGGGGGCCGACACGGTTTCCGAGGGCGAGATCCGCAAGGCGCTGGCGGCCGGCATCCCGGCCGAGCGCATCGTCTTCTCCGGCGTCGGCAAGAGCGAGGCGGAGCTCGCCTTCGCGGTCGAGGCCGGGATCTACCAGGTCAATATCGAGACCGAGGGCGAGCTCGACCTGCTGTCGAAGGTGGCGCAGGCGCGCGGCCGGCACCAGGCGGCGGTGTTCCGCGTCAATCCCGACATCGGCGCCGGCGGCCACGCCAAGATCACCACGGGCTCGTCGGAGAACAAGTTTGGCGTCTCCTTCGAGGAGGTGCACCGGCTCTACGCCCGCGCCGCGAACCTGCCGGGCGTGCGCATCGCCGGGCTGGCGCTGCATATCGGCAGCCAGATCCGCGAGGTCGAGGCCTTCGAGCAGGCCTATGCCAAGATGCGCGCGCTGGTGCTGGCGCTGCGTGCCGAGGGCCATGGCGTCGAGCGGCTCGATCTCGGCGGCGGGCTCGGCATCCCCTACGACATCCCGAAGGATTTCGACCACGGCCCCGGGCTGATCGAGGCCTATGCCGCGATGGTGGCGCGCGTCACCGAGGGGCTGGACCTCGCGCTCGGCTTCGAGCCGGGCCGGCTGATCGTCGGCAATGCCGGCATCCTGCTGGCGCGGGTGCTGCATCTCAATCCGCGCCCGACCAAGCAGTTCCTGGTGGTCGATGCCGGCATGAACGACCTGATGCGGCCGGCGATGTACGAGGCCTATCACGAGATCTGGCCGGTGGCCGAGCCGGTGCCGGGGGATGCGGGCGTCGCCTATGACGTGGTCGGGCCGATCTGCGAGACCGGCGACACCTTCGCCACGGCGCGCACCCTGCCGGCGCTGGCGCCTGGCGACCTCATCGCCTTCATGACGGCCGGCGCCTATGGAGCGAGCATGTCCTCGACCTACAACCAGCGCCAGCTGGTGCCGGAGGTCCTGGTCAAGGGCGACCGCTATGCGGTGACGCGTCCGCGCCAGAGCTATGAGGAGCTGATCGGCACCGACCGCCTGCCGCCCTGGCTGGCCTGACGGGCGGCCCCGGCCGCGCCGATCACGATTCCCGGCGCGGCCTGCCGCTGCGCGCCTGTCGCCGCTGGTCATGCCACATTCCCGTGCTAGCCTGCGGGCTATGGTGGACGAAACCGTCGCGAGGAGGCGGGCCGGAGCATCGGAATGGATGAGACACCGCGCCGCGCGGCGCCCGACACGCTTTCCGTGACGCGCCGCAGGCTGGAGCGCCTCGCCACCGCCTCGCGCTTCGCGCTGGCCTGGGAGCGGCTGTGGCCGCGTTTGTGGACGCCGCTCGCCGTCCTGCTCACCTTCCTCGCCGTCTCCTGGTTCGGTCTCTGGCAGCATCTGCCGTGGTGGGGCCGCGCCGTCGGCGTCGGGCTGTTCGCGCTCGCCATCCTCGCCTCCCTCGTTCCGGTCCTGCGCAGCGGCGCGCCGTCGCGGCGCGAGGCGCTGGCCCGGCTCGACCGCTCCTCGCTCGGCGCGCACCGGCCGGCGACGGCGCTCGACGATTCGCTGGCGGTCGGCCAGCGCGACCCGGTCTCGCAGGCGCTCTGGGCGCTGCACGTCAAGCGCCAGAGCGAGGCGGTCTCGCGCCTGCGCGTCGATGCCCCCCATCCGCGCATGGCGCTGCACGACCGCCGCGCGCTGCGCCTGCTGCCGGTGCTGGCCGCGGTCGCCGCCTTCTTCGTCGCCGGCCATGCGGCGGTGCCGCGCCTGCTCTCGGCCTTCGACTGGCGCGGCCCGGCCGCCGCCGGCGCGCCGGTGCGCATCGACGCCTGGATCGATCCGCCGGCCCATACCCGCCTGCCGCCGATCCTGATCGACTTCGCCCGCCTGCCGGGCACGCAGTTTTCCGTGCCGAAGAATTCCACCGTGGTGGTGCGCATCGCCGGCGAGAGCGGCATGGACGTCGCCACCACCGGCGGGCTCGACCCGATCGCCGCCGAGGATGCCGCCAGGGACGCGACCAAGGACGCGACCAAGGATTCCGCCAAGGCGCCGGCCGCGGGCGGCAAGCCCGCCCCGGCCCCGGCGGCCCGCACGGCTGCCGCAGCGTCCGCCGGCGTGCTCGACAAGCGCTTCACCGTCAGCGGCGACGCGACATTGAGGATCACCGGCCGCGGCGCGCCCGAGCAGGTGCTGCAGCTCACGGCGGTGAGCGACCAGCCGCCGGAGATCGCCTTCGTCGGCGAGCCGGAGAGCGTCAGCGGCCTGCAGGGCGGGCTGGCCGTGACCTATCGCGCCAAGGACGATTACGGCATCGCCGGGATCGAGGCGGTGATGTCGCGCGAGGAGGGCGCCGCCGGGCGCTCGCTGGTCGAGCCGCCGACGCAGTCGCTGCCCGTGCCGGCCTCCGGCGAGGAGGAGATGCGCCGGGTGCTCGACGTCACCAGCCATCCCTGGGCCGGGGCGCGCGTCGGGCTGACGCTGGTCGCCCGCGACGAGGTCGGCCAGGAGGGCCGCAGCCAGACCCTGACGGTGACGCTGCCGCAGCGCGTGTTCTCCAAGCCGCTGGCCAAGGCGCTGGTCGAGCAGCGCCGCATCCTCGCCATGGACGCCGATGCACGCCGCACGGTGCAGCTCGCCATGGACGCGCTGATGATCGAGCCGCAGCTCTTCATGAAGGAGACCGGCGTCTATCTCGGCATGCGCATGGTCTCGGAGCGGCTGCGCCGCGCCGCCAGCGACGACCAGCTGCGCGAGGTGGTCGAGCTGATGTGGGCGCTGGCGATCGAGCTGGAGGACGGCGCGCTCTCCGACGCCGAGAAGGCGCTGCGTGCCGCGCAGGAGAACCTGCGTCAGGCGCTGGAGCGCGGCGCCTCCGACGAGGAGATCCGCAAGCTCACCGAGGAGATGCGCCGGGCGATGGACCGCTATATGCGCGACCTCGCCCAGCAGATGCAGAAGCGCATGCAGGAGGGCGGGCAGGAGCAGGCCCAGACGCCGGAGAACTTCCGCTCGGTGACGCCGCGCGACCTGCAGAACATGCTCGACCGCATCGAGGAGCTGTCGCGCCGCGGCGAGACGGCCGAGGCGCAGCGCCTGATGGAGGAGCTGAACAACCTGCTCAACAATCTCCAGATGGCCCGTCCCGGCCAGCAGGATCCGCGCCAGCGCGAGATGAACCAGACGCTCGGCGATCTCGACCGCATGGCCCGCGAGCAGCAGGACCTGCGCGACGAGACCTTCCGCCAGGAGCAGCGCCGGCAGGACGGCATGCAGCAGCAGCGCGGGCGCCCGCAGGCCCGTCCGGGCCAGCGCCAGCAAGGCCAGCAGAGTCAGCAGCAGGGCCAGAGGGGCCGTCCGCAGCCCGGCGAGCAGGGCGAAGCCGGCGAGGGACAGTCGGGCGAGGGGCTCTCCCAGCGCCAGCAGGCGCTGCGCGAGCGGCTGGAGGAGTTGCAGCGGCGCATGCGCGGCATGGGCGCCGATCCGGGCGAGCTCGCCGAGGCCGAGGAGGCGATGCGCGAGGCCGAGCGCCAGCTCGGGCAGGGCCAGGGCGGCGAGGCGCTCGACGCGCAGGGCCGGGCGCTCGAGGCGCTGCGGCGCGGCGGCGACAACCTCGCCCAGCAGATGCAGGGCCAGCCCGGTGAGGGCGAGGGCCAGGGCAACGCCTATGGCGAGCCGGACGGCCGGCCCCCTGGGCGCCCCTCGGCGCAGCAGCGCGGCAGCGACGATCCGCTCGGCCGGCCGCAGCGCCAGCGCGACTGGGCCGATGGCCGCGTGCGCGTGCCGGGCGCCGACGAGAGCGCGACGCAGCGCGCCCGCCGCATCCTGGAGGAGCTGCGCCGCCGGCTCGGCGATCCGGCCCGGCCGTCGCAGGAGCTCGACTATCTGGAGCGGCTGCTGCGCCGCAACTGACGCCGCTTATCCCCGCCATCGCCGCCGCCGGCATAATGCCCGGCGTCGGTGGAGGGCGAAGCGATGACGATGCGGGCAGCTGTCGGAAGCGATGCGGCGGCACAGGCCGCGCATGGTCATGATGCCGTGGTCAGCGCCGGACGCCTGCTGGCGCTGGCGCCGGGCGGACGGCCGTCGATCCTGGCCGGGCTCGCGGAGCCCTTCGACCGTCTCGCGGCACCCGCCGGGCTGCTGGCGCCGCTGCGGCTGCCGCATTTCCTGGCGCAGGCGGCGCATGAGACCGACGGGTTCCGCACGCTGGTCGAATATGGCGGGCCGGGCTGGTTCGCCCGCTATGACGGCCGCGCCGATCTCGGCAACGATCGGCCGGGCGACGGGGCGCGCTATCGCGGGCGCGGCGTCTTCCAGCTCACCGGCCGCGCCAATTATCGCCGCTATGGCCGGCTGCTCGGCGTCGATCTCGAGGGCGAGCCGGCGCAGGCGGCGGAGCCGGAGCTCTCCTTGCGCATCGCGCTGGCCTATTGGCGCGAGCGCGGGATCGACGCTGCGGCCGACCGCGACGATATCGTCGCGGTGACGCGGCTGATCAATGGCGGGCTGAACGGGCTCGCCGCCCGCCGCGCCCTGCTGGAGCGCGCGCGGGCGATCTGGCCCTGAACCTCAGCGATGGCCGGCGCGCAGCGCCTCGTCGAGATCGGCATAGAGGTCGTCGACGTCCTCGATGCCGGTCGAAAGGCGCAGCAGGTCGGTCGGGCAGGGCGTGCCGGCGCCCTCGATCGAGGCGCGGTGCTCGATCAGGCTCTCGACGCCGCCGAGCGAGGTGGCGCGCTTGTAGAGCTGGACCCGCGCCGCGGTGGCGATCGCGGCCTGCTCGCCGCCGCTGACCTGTACGGAGAGCATGTAGCCGAAGCCGCCCTCCATCTGCCGGGCGGCGACGTCGTGGCCGGGATGCTGCGGCAGGCCGGGATAGAGCACGCGCGTCACCAGCGGATGGGCCGAGAGCCGCTGCGCCAGCGCCATGGCGGAGGCCGACTGGCGCTCCTGCCTGACATGGAGCGTGCGCATGCCGCGCATCAGCAGATAGGCCTCGAACGGGCCGAGGATGCCGCCCTGGCCGCGACGCACCGTCTTGACACGGCCCCAGAAGGCGTCGTCCTCGCGGGCGCAGAGCGCACCGGCGATCACGTCGGAATGGCCGTTCAGCACCTTGGTGGCGGCGTGCATAACGATGTCGGCGCCGAGCGTCAGCGGGCGGGTGTGCACCGGCGAGGCGCAGGTCGAATCGACCGCGAGCTTGGCGCCGGCGGCATGGGCGATCTCGGCGGCGCCGGCGATGTCGGTGATGGTCCAGAGTGGGTTCGAGGGTGTCTCGATCCAAACCAGCCTGGTCTCGCCCTTGCGCATCGCGGCGCGCAGCGCGTCGAGATCGTCGGTCTCGACGAACTCGATCACCAGCCCCCAGCGCGTCGCCTCGGTCAGCAGCCAGCTGCGCAGCGCCCAGTACATCACGCGCGAGACCACGACATGGTCGCCCGGCGACAGCGCCTGGAACACCGCGGTGGCGGCGGCCATGCCGGAGCCGAACAGCAGCGCGCCGGCCGGCGCCTCCTCGAGCATGGCGAGCACGGCTTCCGCCTCGCGCACCGTCTCGTTGTCGGGGCGGCCATAGACGAAGCCGCTGGAATAGGCGTTGTCCTCGTCGCGGATATAGGTGGTCGAGACGTGGATCGGCGTCACCACGGCGCGGGTGGCGGGGTCGATCTTGCCTAGCGCCTGGGCGGCGAGGGAGCGGGGATGCAGCGGGCGCGTGGCCATGAGCGAGATCCGGATTTCCACTATGAGAGACATTTCATCTCATTTCATCGCGGGGCGCGCAAGCAGCCGCGCCTTGCCATGCACGCAGATGCGCCCCATCTGCAAAACATGCCGGCCATGGTGCCGGCCGGCGTCTATCCGGGGGAGAGCGGCGATGAGCACGCGGGAGATCGGCGGCACCGCCGCCAGGCGTCCGGCCTGGATCGACCTGCTGCTGGCGGTCGTGCCGGTTGTGGTGGTTTCGCTCGCCGGCAGCGCGCTGACCGTGCCGGAGATCGCGGGCTGGTATGCCGGGCTGGCCAAGCCGTCCTTCAACCCGCCGAACTGGCTGTTCGGCCCGGTCTGGACCTTGCTCTTCGCGCTGATGGCTCTGGCGGCGTTCCGCGTCTGGCGGCTGCCGGCGGGGGCGCCGGGCCGGGGCGAGGCGCTGCTCGCCTACCATGTCCAGCTCGTGCTCAACCTGTCCTGGTCGGCGGCCTTCTTCGCCGCCAACAGCCCGGCGGCCGGGCTCGCCGTCATCGCCGTGCTGATCGCCGCGATCCTGTGGACGATCTCGGCCTTCCTGCGCGCCGGGGCGCGGCTTTCGGCCGCGCTCTTCCTGCCCTATCTCGCCTGGGTCGCGTTCGCCGCGGTGCTGAACGGCACGATCTGGTGGCTGAACAGCTGAGGCCTCAGCCGATCGAGCGCTCGATCACCCGGATCACCGTTTCGCGCAGCTCGGCGATGGTGAAGGGCTTTGTCATCACCTCCGCCACGATCGATTCGAGGCTGCGGGCGCGCTCGCGCTGCTCGGCATAGCCGGTCATCAGCATGATGGTCAGCTCGGGGAAGGCCTGCTTTGCGGCGAGCGCCAGCGCGATCCCGTCCATCAGCGGCATGCGGATATCGGTGAGCAGCAGGTCGAATCGCCCCTGCTCGGCCATCAGGATGTCGAGCGCCTCGGCGCCGTCGGCGGCCATGGTGCAGCTATGGCCGTCCAGGGTCAGGCCGCGGGCGATCAGCGCCCGCAGGCTGTCCTCGTCGTCGACGACAAGGATGCGCGACATCGCTCAGATCCCCGGCAGGCCGGCCTGGTCGGCCGTCTCGATCACGCCGACATAGGGCAACTGCCGGAAGGAGTGGGCGACATCCATGCCGTAGCCGACGACGAAATAGTCGGGGCATTCGAAGCCGACATAATCGGCCTGGATGCTGACGGCGCGCTTGCCGGGCTTCTCCAGCAGCACGCAGCTCTCGACGCGCGCGGCGCCGCGGGCGGCGAGCAGGTCCTTGGCGAAGGCGAGGGTGCGGCCCGATTCGAGGATGTCGTCGACCAGCAGCACCTCGCGGCCGCGCACGTCGCTCTGCACGTCGCGCAGGATCTCGACCTGGCCGGAGGAGACCGTGGCGGCGCGATAGCTCGACAGGTGCACGAACTCCACCTGTGGGCTCATGCCGGTGCGGTGCATGGCGCGGATCAGGTCGGCCACGAACATGAAGCTGCCCTTCAGCACGGCGACGACGAGCAGGTCCGGGCCGGACCGCGCCGCTATTTCCGCCGCCATCTCGGCGTTGCGGGCGGCGATGGCGGCCTCGTCGTAGAGGACGCGGATGCGCTGGGGATGGGGCATGGACTCGCAATCCTCCGGGATGGTCGGGGCCGGCGCCGGCCGCTGGGGCCGCACCGGGACAGGACACCGTGATAGCCTCCGCGCGGCGACATTAGAAGCCGGACGAGGGGATGAGGCGCGGCGCTCAGCGCGGGGCTGCGGCGGCGGTGCGCGCCTCGCCGCCGAAGCGGACCTGGACCGAGCGGCCGGCCTCGGGCGGCTGCGCCAGCCGGGCGCGGAAGCGCACCAGCGCCGCGGGCTCGAGCTCGGGGCGCGGCGGCTCGGTGGTCCAGCTGTAGAGGTCCTGGCCGGCGGCGTCGCGCACGGTGACGGCGATCGGCGGCAGGCTGGTGTTGCGGCGCGCGACATTGGTGATGTCGCCCTCGACCACCAGGAAGCGGCCCTGCGCGTCCTGCACGATCTCGCTCTCGACCGCACTGAAGACCAGACCGCGCAGGTTCACCGGCAGGCCGATCGCGGCATAGAGCGCGGCGACCTGCGGCACGGCGCGCACCACCGGCTCGCGCTGCCAGAGGGCGAGCCCGGCCAGCGCGCAGCCGGCCAGAGCGAGGCCGATGGTCGCGGGGCGGCGCCCGGCGAGCGGGTTGCCGCGGCGGCGCTTGTTGGCTTGCGGGCGCCGGCGCGGGCGGTCCGTCGTGGCTCCGGCGGCTTGCGCGCCCTGCTCGGCGGCGATCGCCGAGACCTCCGCCGCGATGTCGGCGGCGCGCTCCAGCTCGGCGGCGAGCTCGGCGCTGGTCTCGGATGCGTCGGGCGCGGGCGGAAAGGCCGCGTCGGCCGCCTCCGCCGTCTCGGGTTCGGGCGCTGCGGCGACGGGCGGATCGACATGCCAGACCGTGCGGCAGGCCGGGCAGCGGACCTTGCGACCCTCGGCGCCGATCTTGCCGTCGTCGAGCTCGTAGCGGCTGGCGCAGGAAGGGCAGGCGATCAGCATGGTCTGGGGGCGCTCTCCGTCGCGGCCGGGACGGTCCGCGCGCGCGTCCGTCCAGCATAGCCGCGGCCTCAAGGGGCCGCACGCGGCGGCCGGCTCGTTCCGGTCACATTGGCCCGCTTTATGGTTAACGTCCCGTAAAAGCTTCCTCCTCTAGGGCTGGGGCGCCGGTGGCGGCGGAACGCCCGTTCCGCGACGCCCGCCGGCGGGTGTAGGATCGCCTCGTCGCCCCTGGTCGGCGCGGCGCGATTCGGCAGGCGAAAGGAAGGGCGTTGGTTCGCTTCGAGAATGTCGGGCTGCGATACGGCATGGGGCCGGAGGTGCTGAAGGACATCAATTTCAGCATCGCCCCCCGCTCGTTCCAGTATCTCACCGGGCCCTCCGGTGCCGGCAAGACCACGCTGATCCGCCTGATCCTGATGGCGCTGAAGCCGACGCGCGGCCTCGTGCATCTCTTCGGGCAGGACGTCTCGCGCCTCGACGCCGCGACGCTGACCGGCTTCCGCCGGCGCATGGGCGTGGTCTTTCAGGATTTCCGCCTGCTCGACCACCTCACCCTCTACGAGAACGTCGCCCTGCCGCTGCGCGTGCTCGGCAAGGAGGAGGCGGGCTATCGTGCCGAGGTGGTCGAGCTGCTGCGCTGGGTCGGGCTGGGCGAGCGCATGCACGCGGTGCCGCCGGTGCTCTCCGGCGGCGAGAAGCAGCGCGCCGCGATCGCGCGCGCCCTGATCGCGCGGCCGCAGCTGCTGCTCGCCGACGAGCCGACCGGCAATGTCGATCCCGGCCTGGGGCGCCGGCTGCTGCGGCTGTTCATGGAATTGCAGGCGCTGGGCACGGCCGTGGTGATCGCCACGCATGATCTGGCGCTGATGGAGCAGTACGACGCGCCGCGCCTGGTGCTGGCCGACGGGCATCTGCATGTCGACGCGTGAGGAGCGGGCCGGCGCGGGCGGGCTGCCCGCCAATCTGCGGCGCGACCAGCCGCTGGTGCCGGTCGATTCGGTCGCTGGCCGCGCGCTCGTCGTCGTCATCGCCATCCTGACCTTCCTGGCGGCGCTGAGCGCCGGCGCCGCGATGCTGGCGGCGCGCGCCTCCGACCAGTGGCGCGGCGCCGTCGCCGACGAGATGACCATCCAGGTCAGGCCCGATACCCGCCGAGACATGGAGGCGGATCTCGCGCGCGCCGCCGAGCTCGCCCGCGCGGTGCCCGGCATCGCCTCGGCGCGGGTGGTGCCGCGGGCCGAATCGGACAAGCTGCTCGAGCCCTGGCTCGGCGCGGGGCTCGACCTGATCGAGCTGCCGGTGCCGCGCCTCGTGGTGCTCAGGCTCAACGCCGCCAAGGCGGCCGACATCGCCGCCTTCGGCCAGACGCTGCGCAAGGAGGTCGCCTCGGCGACGCTCGACGATCACCGGCTCTGGGTGCGCCGGCTCTCTGCCATGGCCAACACCATGATCCTCGCCGGCGTCGCCGTCGTGCTGCTGGTGCTGGTCGCGGCGGCGCTGGCGATCGCCTTCGCCACGCGCGGCGCCATGGCCGGCAGCCGCGACAGCGTGGAGGTTCTGCATCTGGTCGGCGCCGACGACGACTTCATCGCCCGCGAGTTCCAGAACCGCTTCGTGGTGCTCGGCCTGCGCGGCGGCGCCGCCGGCGGGCTCGCCGCAGTGATCGCGATCGCGCTGCTCGGCTGGATCGCCTCGGCCTGGAGCGCGACGCCGGAGGCAGACCAACTGCAGGCGATGTTCGGCGCCTTCGAGATCGGCTGGTCGGGCTATGGCGTGGTGCTGCTGGTGGCGGCGATCGTGGCGGCGATCGCCGGCCTCGTCTCGCGGGTCACGGTCCGCCATTACCTGCGGGCCATGGCGTGATGCGGCGCGGTTCCGGCACCAGCACGCCGCCAAAGCGCCCGATTGCGCCGATATCCTGCCGTCCTCATGGTGATGATCGGCATTGGACGTGCGGACGGGCCGGAAGCTGAGGGCGGCATGAGCGATGCGTCGCCGGCACGGATTGCGCCAGGGCGCAGGAAGCTCCGCTTCCTGAAGGCGCTGCTGTGGCTCGTCCTGGCCGCGGCGCTGGCGCTGCTGGCCGGCTATGTCCGTTTCGCCTCGCTGCTCACCGTCGACGAGACCCAGCCGCCGCGCACCGACGCGATCGTGGTGGTCACCGGAGGCGCCCAGCGCATCGGCGACGCCATCGGCCTGCTCAATGCCGAGCGCGGCTCGCGGCTTCTGATCAGCGGCGTCAACGAGCGCACCGGTCGTGAGGAACTCGCCAAGCTCAACCCGAAGGCGCGCGAGGCACTGTCCTGCTGCGTCGATCTCGACTATCGCGCCCGCAATACCACCGGAAACGCCATCGAGGCGCGGCGCTGGGCGAGGCAGCACGGCTTCGGCTCGCTGCTGCTGGTGACATCGAACTACCACATGCCGCGCACGCTGGTGGAGTTCCGCCACGCCATGCCGGGCATCCGCGTCGTGCCCTATTCGGTGGTGACCGAGCAGGTCGACGTCACCGGCTGGTGGTATGACTGGCCGACGATCCGCCTGCTGGTGCCGGAATACGCCAAATATCTCGTCGTCTCGGCCCGCAGCATGATCGAGGACGATCCGGAGACCTCGCGGCTCTCGGTGATCATCGGCGGGCGCAAGCCGGTCTCGCCCAAGCCGCCCGACCGCATCGGCCCGGAGCAGGAGCGGCGCTCGCGCGCGGTGGCACCCGAGCGCGACGTCTGACGCCGCCGCTCTTGACGGCGGCCTGCCGGCGGGCTTCTTGCCGGCATGCTCGTGCTTCGCTCGCTGATCTTCAACGCCGCCTTCTACGTGAACCTGGCCTTCTGGGCCCTGTGCACGACCCTGTCGCTGCCGCTGCCGCGCCGCATGAACGCCATCGTGCGGATCGCGGCGCTGTGGGGTCGCACCAGCTTCTGGCTGATGCGGGTCATCGTCGGCACGCGCGTCGAGATCACCGGCACCGAGCACATCCCGCCGGGCGGGATCATCGTCGCCTCGAAGCACCAGTCGATCTGGGAGACCTTCGCGCTGATCACGGTGTTCAACGACCCGGTCTACATCCTCAAGCGCGAGCTGACCTGGATCCCGATGTTCGGCTGGGCGCTGCTGCGCTCCGGCATGATCCCGGTGAACCGCAGCGCCGGCAGCCGCGCCTTGCAGGAGGCGACGCGGCGCGCCAAGACCGAGATCACCGGCCATGGCCGCCAGCTGATGATCTTCCCGGAGGGCACGCGCCGCCCGCCCGGCGCGCCGCCGGCCTACAAATACGGCGTGGCGCATCTCTATGCCGAGCTGCGCGTGCCCTGCGTGCCGGTGGCGCTGAATGCCGGGCTGTTCTGGCCGCGCCGCAGCTTCCTGCGCCGCCCGGGGACGATCCGCCTCGAGATCATGCCGGCGATCGCGCCCGGCATGGACAAGATGGCCTTCCATGCCCGGCTCCAGGAGACGATCGAGACCGCCTGCGACCGGCTGCTGCAGCAGGGCCTCGCCGAACTTGCGGCGCTCGGCGTCGAACCTCCTGCCAATTTGCGTCAGGAGCCGCCCGCGCGGCCCTGACAGCTCTTGACATGCAGCCCTGTCGTTCCGATTTTGTTCTTGAACAAAGGAGGAACAAATGGCCGCCCTCGCTGCCCTGTCCCCATCTTCGGGCCCGCAGGCCCAGATCGCCCACGAGATCCCGATGCGCAGCGCCGCGCATCTGGCGGAACGGCGCTTCACCGCCTGGCGCGGCCGCTCCGGCCGGCGCTATGTCGCCTCGGTCTTCCCGGTGCACGACACCCATGCGCTGACCTTCACCGACGCGGTGCTGCTCGCGGTCTCGCCGGAGCGGACGATCCTGGCGGCGCGCGAGAGCGGCCCGTTCGGCGTCGCCGCCGCGATGTCGCGCTGGCGCGATACGGTGGCGCTCGCCGGCGCCTGCGAGATCCATGTGCATCTGCTGGCCGAGGACGGCGCCAGCCGCCGTGCCGCCCTGCGCGACCTGATGCCGGAAGCCTGAGCCGCCGCGCGCCGGCTCAGCCGCGGTCCAGCGCCGCGACGAGGTGCGCCAGCAGCGGATCGTGCACGCCCATCTCGTGCAGATGCGCGTGGGTGCGGCGCAGATAGTCCGGGTTCTCGCCGGAAATGCCCTTGCCCTGCCGCACCAGCGCCAGCAGCGTGTCCTCCGGCAGGCGTCCGGCATATTGGCCATGGGCGCGGTCGGCGACATAGGTCAGCGCCCGCAGGCGGCGCCCGTCGTCGAGCCTGACGGCGAGGCGGCGCTCGAGATAGACCGCCGTCGCCTGCTCGCGCTCGCGCAGATAGGCGATCGTCTCGTCGGCGCGATCGGCCTCGACCCGGAAGGCGACGCCGCGGCAGATGCCGCCGCGGTCGAGCCCGAGCACGAGGCCGGGCGTCTCCGGCGTGCCGCGATGCACATGCGAATAGATGCAGAGCGAACGGTGGAAGCCGTGCAGGCGCGCGCCCATGCGCTCGGCGAAGGCGAAGCCCGGCCGCCAGATCAGCGAGCCGTAGCCGAAGACCCAGAGATCCTCCGATGCGTCGTGAGCCGTCGGCGTCATCCCATAATTCCGCCTGCTTGCGCCGTCAGTGAGGGCGTCCCGGCCAGTCCGGGGCGCGCGGCACACTGGCGCCGCGCGGCCCCGCTCGCTATCAATCCGTCGAGTTTTTCGCAATGGAGCCGCCGCGCATGCCTGCCGACCCGTCCGCGCGCCGTCGCAGCCGCTTCTGGCTCTACGCCCCCTTCGCCCTGCTCGGGCTGGTCGCCGCCGGCTGGTCGGTGCTCTGGCACGTTGCGCGCGGCAAGGTCGAGCAGCAGCTCGACGCCGGGCTGGCACGCGAGGCCGCCGCCGGCCGGACCTGGACATGCGCCGACCGCAGCATCGGCGGCTATCCCTTCCGCCTCGAGGTGCGCTGCGCCTCGCTCGGTCTGGTCTCCTCGCGCTGGGGCGACGAGGTCTCGCTGAAGGTCGGGCCGGCCGTGCTGGTCGCGCAGGCCTGGGCGCCGGGCCATGTCATCCTGCAGGCGACCGGGCCGCTGGCCGCGACGCTGCCGGGCGGCGCCAGCGCCGATACGAGCTGGAGCCTGTTCGAGGCCAGCCTCAAGCTCAAGATGGACGGGTTCGAGCGGCTCTCGCTGGTGATCGACCAGCCGGTGACCACGCTGCGCCGCCCCGGCCAGCCGGACGAGGTGCTGCGCTCGCAGGCCTTCGAGGCGCATCTGCGCCCGAACCCGCAGCGCTTCGCCGGCGAGACGGCGGTCGATCTGGCGATCGAGACCAAGGGCACGGTGCTGCCGGTGCTCGACCAGCTTCTCGCCGATGCGACGCCGGCCGATCTCGACATCCAGGCCACGGTTTCGCAGGTGCCGGCCTTCCGGCGCGGCTTCAATCCCGACGCGCTGGAAAGCTGGCGGCAGGCGGCGGGCGACGTGACGGTCTCGCGGCTGTCGCTGCGCAAGGGCACGATCCGCGTCGAGGCGGCCGGCCGCGGCGGGCTCGACGACATGCACCGCCCGGCCGGCAATCTCGACGCCTCGATCGCCGGCGTGGAGCGCATCGGCGGCATCAAGGTCGGTGGGCTGACGGCGGGCCTGGGCGCGATCTTCGGCGGGCGCCAGCCGGCCGGGGATGCCTCCGGCCTGACGCCGCTGCCGCCGGTGGTGCTGCGCGAGGGCCGCGTCTTCCTCGGGCCGATCCGGCTGCCGCTGCAGCCGGTCGCCCCGCTCTACTGACGATGTCAGGGGCCTGATCAGGCCGCCGGCAGGGCAGCCGGCGGCGCCTCGATCTTGACCAAGGCCTTCTTCACCGCGTCCTGCACCTTCTCGAAGGCGCGGACCTCGATCTGGCGGACACGCTCGCGCGAGACGCCGAACTCCTCGGAGAGCTGCTCCAGGGTGATCGGATCCTCGGCGAGGCGGCGGGCCTCGAAGATGCGCCGCTCGCGCTCGTTGAGCACGCCGAGCGCCTCGCGCAGCGCGAGGTGGCGGTTGTCGCGCTCCTCGGATTCCGCCAGCCGGTGCTCCTGGCTCTCGCTGTCGTCGACCAGCCAGTCCTGCCATTCGCCGTCGCCGTCCTCGCGCAGCGGCGTGTTCAGCGAGGCGTCGCCGCCGAGGCGGCGGTTCATGTCGATGACGTCCTGCTCGCCCACGCCGAGCTTGGTGGCGATGGTCTTGACCTGGTCCGGGCGCAGATCGCCGTCACCCAGCGCCGAGATCTTGCTCTTGGCCTTGCGCAGGTTGAAGAACAGCTTCTTCTGGTTGGCGGTGGTGCCCATCTTCACCAGCGACCAGGAGCGCAGGATGTATTCCTGGATCGAGGCCTTGATCCACCACATGGCATAGGTCGCGAGGCGGAAGCCCTTGTCGGGCTCGAAGCGCTTCACCGCCTGCATCAGGCCGACATTGCCCTCCGACACGACCTCGCCGATCGGCAGGCCGTAGCCGCGATAGCCCATGGCGATCTTGGCGACGAGACGCAGATGCGAGGTGACGAGCTTGTGCGCCGCCTCGCTGTCATTGTGCTCGCGCCAGCGCTTGGCCAGCATGTATTCCTCGTTCGGTTCCAGCATCGGGAACCGGCGGATCTCGTCGAGATAACGTGACAGTCCGCCCTCGGCGGACATGACGGGCAGCGACGCATTGGCCATGCTCGTACTCCTTTCGCGGCCCCCGCCAAGCGGCAGGCCAACCGCCCGATCGGTCCATCGGGCAGGATTGTCAGGTGCTCTGCTCCGGGCGACGGCTCCTCGTCCTGTCGCCGGCTACGCACTGAAACTGAAGCGGCGCCCCTTTAGCCATCCGCTTTCGCAAGCGCAGTATAGACGATGCGAGGGTGGCGGAAAGGAGGCGGGCCGGCACACTCCGTCACAGAACCGAGAGCGCGGATTGCAAACGTGCAAAGTCCTCGGGAGGTTCCGATTCGAAGTGCAGCTCCTCGCCGGTGACCGGATGGGCGAAGCCGAGCAGCCTGGCATGCAGGGCCTGTCGGCCGAGCGCGGCGAGCGCCTCGCGCGCCTCCTCGGGCAGGCAGCTCGCCTTGGTCATGAAGCCCGAGCCGTAGAGCTGGTCGCCGAGCAGCGGGTGGCCGATATGGCTCATATGGACGCGGATCTGGTGCGTGCGCCCGGTCTCGAGCTGGCACTCGACCAGGCTGGCCAGCGCCTCCAGCTCCTCATGGCCGCGCAGCAAGGGCGGGTAGCGCTCCAGCAGGGCGATATGGGTGATCGCCTCGCGCCCGCGGCCCTCGCCGACCACCGTCATCTTCTCGCGATTGCGGTTCGAGCGCTCGATGGGCGCGTCGATCGTGCCGGTCTGCCGGCGCGGCGAGCCCCAGACCAGGGCGAGATAGGCCCGCTCCAGCGGCCCGGTGCGGCCATGGTCGGCGAACTGCTTGGCCAGCCCGCGATGCGCCTTGTCGTGCTTGGCGACGACGAGCAGGCCGGAGGTGTCCTTGTCGAGCCGGTGGACGATGCCCGGGCGGCGCACGCCGCCAATGCCCGAGAGGCTGTCGCCGCAATGGGCGATCAGCGCATTGACCAGCGTGCCGTCCTCATGGCCGCCGGCAGGGTGGACGACGAGGCCGGCGGGCTTGTCGATGACGATCAGATGCTCGTCCTCGAACACCACGTCGAGCGGGATGTCCTGGCCGATCGGCGCGGCGGGCTTGGCCTCGGGCATCACCAGCGCCAGGCGCTGGCCCTCGGCGACCTTGCGGCTCGGCTCGGCCGCCACCTTGCCGTCGACGGTGACGCCGCCCTCGCGGATCACCTGCTGGAGCCGGGCGCGGGAGACCTCGCCAGAGAGCTCGGCCAGCGCCTTGTCGAGGCGCAGGCCCGCCTGCTCGGTGCTGATCACGAGTTCGGTGGCGGCAAGGGTGTTCGGCTCGCTGGTCATGCCCCGTCTATAGGCGCAGCCGCGCCTCGGCGCACCTGCGATCTGCGGGCGGGCAGAGCGCAGGGCGTTTGACGGGCCGCTCGGCGGGCGCTTTCGCCCGCCGCTCAGCCGAACAGCTTGAAGCGGCCGCGCGGCTCGGCCGGCGGGGTCTCGCTCGGGCCCGGATCGTCCGGCGCATGCGGCACGGGGAAGACCACGGGCTCGGGCTTCTGCGCGGCCGAAGACGCCGGCGCCGCATTCGCGGGCTTGCTCTCCGCCGCCCTGCCGTCCGACGCCCTGGCCTCCGCCGTCTTGGGCGCCGGTGCCGGGGGCTCCGTCACAGGCACGGCCGGGACGGTCTCCGGCTGCGGCGCCGGGACTGGCACGGGCGCCGGCTCGGCGGGAGCCTGAGCGGGAGCGGCCGGCGGCAGGATCACGGCCTGCGCCTCGGTCGGGGCCTCGACGCTGCCTTCCAGCAGCGGGGCGGACGGGGCGCGATCGTCGAGATCGGCCAGCACATCGTCGAGTTCGGTGCCGCCGCCCAGTGCCATGGGCGGCACGGTCCAGGCGAAGGCATCGAGACGGCCGGAAACCGGCGAGACCGGCAGCCAATGGTCGGAAACCAGCCCGTCGGCGACCCAGGCGGCGTCGCGCGGAGCGCGGGTGGCGCGCGCCAGCCATTCGCGGACGCGGCCGGCGGCGCCGTGCTCGGCCTCCTCCAGCTCGGCCATCAGCAGGCAGACGCGGGTCGAGGCGCCGCCGGCGACCAGCGGGCGCAGCGCCTCGCGGGCGCGGGCGAAGTCCTGGGCGTGGATTGCGGCGCCAGCGACGGCGAGCAGGCCTTCCGGATCGGCCGGGCGCAGGCGCGCCAGCGTCTCGGCGCGGGCGAGGCGGTCGCGGGCGCTGTCGCCGGGGCGGACGTCGAGATAGGCGGCGGCGATGTCGGGATGGGCGACCTCCTTCCAGGCCGCTTCGAGCACGCGCGTGGCCTTCTTGATGTCGCCGCGCTCCGAGAGCATGCGGCCGGCGAGTGCCGCCGCCGGCGTCAGCCCCGGCGCGAGCTTGCTGGCCTCCAGCGCTGCGGCCAGCGCCTTTTCCGGCTCCCGGTCGCGCGCCTCCAGCGCCTCGGCCGCGAGAAGCACGGCGCGCTGGCGCTTGGCCTCGGCCTTGTCGGCGAGGCGCAGCGCGGCGCGGCGCTCCACGGCGGTGCGGGCCGCCTGCCAGTCGCCGGCGGCGGTGTGGAAGTCGAGCAGCGCGTCATTGGCCCAGGCGAGCGAGGGCGAGCGGCGCACCGCATCGTCGGCGAAGGCGCGGGCGGCGGCCATGTCGCCGCGGCGGCGGGCCTCGACGAACAGGCCGCGCAGGCCGAGCACGCGGGTCTCCGGCCGGTCGAGCATCGCCTTGAAGGCGGCCTCGGCCTGGGCGCGGTCGCCCTTGAGTTGGGCGGCCTGAGCCTCGAGCAGCAGGGTCAGCGGTTCCTCGGCGACCAGCTTTCGGGCATCGCCGGCATAGCGGCTGGCGGCGACGGGATCGCCGGCGCCGATCGCCACCATGCCGCGCGAGATCGCCTCGAACCCGCGATTGCGCCGGCGCGCCTTGGAGGCGAAGCCGAGCGCCGAGGGCATGCCGAGGATGAAGCGGATCGTCACCCAGAAGACGAGCGCCAGGAAGGCGAGCAGAGCCACGCCGATCACGCCGATCGCGACGCTGGTCTCGATGCGGTAGCCCTGCCAGAGGATCGAGACCTCGCCGGGACGATCGGCCAGCCAGACCGCGCCGGCGGCGAGGGCGGCGATGACGAGAAGATAGGTCAGTACGCGAACCATGGACCTCTAGCCTTCCTCAGCCTGCCTGCCCGAGCGCGGCGACCGCGTCGCGGGCGATGCGCTCCAGCGTCGATTCCGCCACGGCGCGCTGGCGCAGCGCGGTGCCGAAGCCCTCGCTGGCGCGGCGCGCCGGCTCCGGCAGCTGCGTCCAGAGCTGGGCGGCCAGCGGGATGTCGTCGCGCTCCAGCGCGTCCTGCAGGCGCAGCGGCAGCGTCGCCGGATCGCTCGAGGCGGAGCTGCCCTCCGGCCGCACCGTGACGATGCGGCTCGCCACGGCGAGCAGCCGGTCCTGCCAGCTGGTGGCCGCCGGCGCCGTCTCGCGCAGGAACAGCGATTTATGGGTGCGGAACTGCGCCAGGAGGGTCGCGCGGGTCGCGGCGCCGCTGGGCGCGAGCGGGCGCAGTTCGTTGATCTGCTCGGCCGGGACGCCGGCGGCGACCAGCGCCGCGACGTCCTGCTCGAAGGGGCGGCCGGCGGCGATCGCGGCGCGCAGCCGGTCGCCGAGCACGAGCCGGGCGGCGGCCAGCGCCTGGCGGCCCGGCGTGGCGGCGCTCTTCGCCGTGGCCTCGACCGTGTCGAGGCGCTTGGCGGTGAGGTCGAGCCGGCCGACCAGGGTCGCGGCGGTCTCGCGCGCGGCGGCCGCGTCGGCGAGCGTGCGGTCGAGCTTCTCCTGCAAACCGGGGATGGCCGGCGCGGCGCTCTGGGCCGGCGCCGGGGCCGGCTGCTTCGCGAGTTCGGCGAGGCGGGCGGTCGCCGCCTTGGCCTCGCCGGCGGCGCGGTTGGCGCTCTCGGCGGCTTGCGTGGCCTTGCCGTCGATCGCGGCGAGTGCCGCGCGGTCCGCCAGGGTCTCGCTGCGCTGCTGCAGGGCGTCGAGGCGCTGGCCGAGCTCGGCGATCCGGGCGGTGTCGTCGGCGCCGGTGACGCGGTGGCCGAGCAGGGTCGCGCCGGCACCGACGGCGCCGCCGACAAGTGCGGCGAGCGCGATCGCCGGCAGGACGGAGGTGCGCTTCTGCTCGCGGGCCGGCGCTGGCGGCGGGGGCAGGGCGGTGTCGGGCGCGGCGGCGGCCTCGGCCTCCGGCGGCGCCTCGGACGCGGATTCGGGCGCGGTGCCGTGCTGTGTGGGCTCGGTCGCGGAAATTTCGATCGGGGCGGTCTCGGCTGTTCCGCTCGGGGCGGGCGGCATGGCGGCGGCTTCGCCCGTCTCGCCGGCCGGGGCCATGGTGGCCTCGGCCTGGGCGGCGACGGTCTCGGCGCTCAGCTCGATGGTCGGCGGCGTGCGGCCGGATTTCGTGCGGCGCCCCCGGGGGCCGGCCTTGTCGCTGCCCTGTTCGTCCATCCCGTTCCGATCCATCCTCTCCGCCGCGCCGGTCGCGGCGCTCCCCTGTGTAGCATCCCCCCCGGCCCGATTGCGAGCGGGCACATGGTCGAGGACCGCCAGCAGCGAGGCCTCGTCCGGCCGTTCGGCGACCAGGATGGCGGCTGCCTGCGCCGCGCGCAACGGTTCGGCCACCTGCTCGGCAAGCACGATCTGGGCCGGGCGCAGCGCCTCCGCCGCCAGCCCGGCGGCATCCGCGAGGGCGAGATAGGTGCGGGCGCCGCGCTGCGAATAATGCAGCACCGCGTCGAGATCGCCGGCGCGCAGCCCGTTCGCCGCCTCCTCCGGCAGTGCCGCGACGGCGCGGGCGCGATAGGCCGTCCAGACATGGACCTCGTGGCCGGCCTCGCGCAGCTGCACGGGCAGGTCCTCGTGCCGGTCCTCGCCGGCGACCATCAGGATGCGCGAGCCGGCGGGCAGCTCGCGTAGCACCAGGGCGCGCAGGTCGCCGCGGTCGCCCTCGGCGCTCTCGGCGGCGAAGCCGGCGGCACGGGCGACGGCTGCCGTGCGGTCGCCGACGCAGAACAGGCGGGCGGCGGCCGCGACCCCGTCCGGCAGGCGCGCCAGCGCCGGCACGGCGTTGGCGCTGCTCAGCACCAGTGCGGCGAAGGCGCCGGCCGGCGGGGTCTCGTCGGTCTGCTCGATGGTGAAGAGCGGGGCTTCCACCGGCGAATGCCCAAGCTCGCGCAGGGCGGCGGCGGTCCGCCCGGCAACGGATTGCGGCCTCAGCACCAGGATGCGCATGCGCTCTCGTCCTCTTCGCTCGTCGTCCCGGCTCACGCCGGGGCGTAGACGCCGGCCGGGGCGCGGCGGCGCAGCTCGCGGCCGAGATCGGCGCCAAGCTGCGCGGCTTCGGTGACGGATCCGTGGCGCTCGCCCTCGGCGATCTCGCGCCCGTCCGGCGAGAGCACGAGCCCGCGCAGGTGCAGCCGGTCGCCCGAGACGGTGGCGTGGCCGGCGATCGGCGTGCGGCAGGAGCCGTCGAGCTCGGTCAGGAAGGCGCGTTCGGCACCGACGGCATGGCCGGTGTCGCGGCAGAGGATCGGCGCCAGCGCCGCGGCGGCGTCCGGCGCATCGGCGCGCACCACGATGCCGATCGCGCCCTGACCGACGGCCGGCAGGCACTCCTCGACCGAGAGGATCGCGCTGGCGCGGTCGGCGAGGCCGAGCCGCTTCAGACCGGCCAGCGCCAGCATGGTGGCGTCGAGCGCGCCGCCGTCGATCTTCTCGAGCCGGCGGGCGACGTTGCCGCGCAGCAGCACGATCTCGAGATCGGGCCTGGCGCGGCGCAGGATGGCCTGGCGGCGCAGCGAGGCCGAGCCGACCACCGCGCCGGGGCGCAGATCGGCGAGGCTGGTGGCGCCGCGGGCGATCAGCGTGTCGCGCACGTCCTCGCGCGGCAGGAACCCGGCCAGCACCAGCCCGTCTGGCAGGGCGGTCGGCAGGTCCTTTGCGGAGTGCACGGCGAAGTCGACCATGCCGGCGAGCTGGGCGAGGTCGATCTCCTTGGTGAAGAGCCCCTTGCCACCGGCCTCCGACAGGGCGCGGTTCTGGATGGCGTCGCCGGTGGTGCGGATCACGTCGAGCGGCAGCTCGTCGGTGCTCCAGCCATGCGCCTGCGCCAGGCGGCCGGCCAGCTCATGGGCCTGCGCCAGCGCCAGCGGGCTGCCGCGCGTGCCGAGAACGAAACGGCCGGGCAGGCGGTGCTCGCGCGGCGGGGTCGGCAGCTCGTTCATCGGGGGCAGTCACTCCGGTTCGGGGGCAGGAATTCGTGAGAAGGAATGGACAGGGCGCGGCGCGGCCCTTGGCCTTCGCCTTCGTGCAGCACTATACGAAGGAAATCCCCGCGCGAAACCGCGCACCCCGCCGGCGGCCTCGCGGACGCCCGGCCAAGCGAGCCAGATCGACCTCATCCGCCATGCGAGTCCTGGGCATAGAGACCACCTGTGACGAGACGGCCGCCGCGATCGTGGCGGTCGAGCGTTCGGGCGACACGAAGATCCTCGCCAACGAGGTGCTGAGCCAGATCGCGGCGCATGCCGCCTATGGCGGGGTGGTGCCGGAGATCGCGGCGCGCGCCCATGTCGACGCGCTCGACCGGATCGTGGCGCGCGCCTTCGACACCGCCGGGCTGAAGCCCTCCGAGATCGACGCGGTCGCGGCCGCCGCGGGGCCGGGGCTGATCGGCGGCGTCATGGTCGGTCTGACCACGGCGAAGGCGATCGCGCTGGCCACCGGCAAGCCCTTCATCGCGGTCAACCATCTCGAGGGGCATGCGCTGACGGCGCGGCTGACCGACGCGGTCGCCTTCCCCTATCTGCTACTGCTGGTCTCGGGCGGGCACACCCAGCTGCTCGCGGTGCGCGGCGTCGGCGACTATGTCCGGCTCGGCACCACCATCGACGACGCGGTCGGCGAGGCCTTCGACAAGATCGCCAAGATGCTCGGCCTGCCCTATCCGGGCGGCCCCTCGGTCGAGCGCGAGGCTTTGACCGGCGATTCCGAGCGCTTCGAGTTCCCCCGCCCGCTCTCGGGCCGGCCGAAGCCGGATTTCTCGCTGTCGGGCCTCAAGACCGCGGTGCGGCTGATGGCGGAGCGGATCGCGCCGCTCTCCGACCGCGACGTCGCCGACATCTGCGCTTCCTTCCAGGCGGCGGTCGTCGACGTGCTGGTCGACCGGACGCGGGCCGGGCTGCGTGCCTGCCGCGAGGCGCAGGTCTCGCCGACCGCGCTGGTCGTCGCCGGCGGCGTCGCCGCCAACGGCTCGATCCGCGCGGCGTTGTCGCGCCTCGCCACAGAGGCCGGCCTGCCGATGATCGCGCCGCCGCTGGCGCTGTGCGGCGACAATGGCGCGATGATCGCCTGGGCCGGGCTGGAACGGCTGCGGCTCGGCCTCGTCGACGACATGGCGGCGCTGGCCCGGCCGCGCTGGCCGCTCGACGAGCTCAAGGCGGCCGGCTGATGCGCCTGCGCGCGAACTACTGCTGTTCCGCACCGGCGCGACGGGCCCTGCGATGAGCGCGCTGTCGATCGGCGTGGTCGGGGGCGGGGCCTTCGGCGTGGCGCTGGCGCTCTCGGCGGCGCGTGCCGGCCATGGCGTCGTGCTGCACGCCCGCGATGCGGAGGCGGTCGCCGCCATGCGCACCCGCCGCGAGGCGCCGCGCCTGCCGGGTGCCGTGCTGCCCGAGAGCGTGGTGCCGACCGCCGAGCGCGCCGCGCTGGCCGGGGTCGACGCACTGGTTCTCGCGGTGCCGACCCAGGCGCTGCGCGCCGCCTGTGAAGGTCTCGCCGGGGTCCTGCCGGCCGGGCTGCCGGCGATCTCGGCCGCCAAGGGCATCGAGCAGGCGACCGGCCGCTTCACCACCCAGATCATCGCCGAGACGCTGCCGGGCTGCGTGCCGGCCGTGCTCTCCGGCCCGAGCTTCGCCGCCGACATCGCCCGCGGCCTGCCGACGGCGCTGACGCTGGCCTGCGCCGATGCGGGCATCAGCGGGCGGCTCGCCGAGGCGCTGAGCGGCCCGTCGCTGCGCATCTATCACAGCGGCGACGTGCGTGGCGTCGAGATCGGCGGCGCGGCCAAGAACGTGCTGGCGATCGCCGCCGGCATCGCGATCGGGCTGGGCTATGGCGAGAGCGCCCGCGCGGCGCTGGTGGCGCGCGGCTTCGCCGAGCTGCGCCGCTTCGGCGAGGCCTATGGCGCGCAGGGCGAGACGCTGATGGGCCTGTCCGGGCTCGGCGACGTGGTGCTGAGCTGCGCCTCGGCGCAATCGCGCAATTTCGCCTATGGCCAGGCGCTCGGGCAGGGCGCGAGCCCGCAGGAGGCCGCCGGCGGCAAGCTGGCCGAGGGCGCCTTCACCGCCGCCATCCTCGCCCGCATGGCGCAGGACCGGCAGGTCGAGACGCCGATCGCCACGGCCGTGGCCGGCATCATTGCCGGGCGGCTCGGCGTGCGCGAGGCGGTCGCCGCGCTGCTGGCCCGCCCGATCCGCTCCGAAACCTGAGGGTAACCCATGGCGAACGACTGGTCCGACCTCACCAAGCGCGTGGCGCGCGGCATCGCCGAGGTGCGCAAGACCACCGGCTCCGAGCTGGTGGCGGAGAGCCAGCCGGTGCCGCTAGCCGGGCGGATCGCCGGGCGGGTGATCGAGCTGCGCCGCCGGCGCGCCGAGGACGAGCACCGCTTCGTGCTGATCCTGCCATTCGGCGAGGGCGAGGTCCGCATCGAGCTGTCGCCGCAGGATTATGCCGGGCTGACCCGCGAGATGGTCCGGTTCTGGAACGAGCAGGGCGAGGCGGCGACGCGGCCGCCGCGCCCGCAGCAGCAAGAGGATGAAGGCTGATGGCGCACTGGCTGGTCAAATCGGAGCCGTCGGTCTGGTCCTGGGACGACCAGGTCGCGGCCGGCGCCAAGGGCACGCCCTGGGACGGCGTGAAGAACCACACCGCCAAGCTCAACATGATGGCGATGAAGGCCGGCGAGCAGGTCTTCTTCTACCACTCGAACGAGGGGCTGGCGGTCGTCGGCATCGTCGAGGTCATCAAGGAGCACTATCCCTGGAAGCCGGGCGAGCCCTGGGTTCTGGTCGACTTCAAGGCGGTGAAGCCGCTGCCGAAGCCGGTGACGCTGGCGGCCGTCAAGGCCGAGCCCTCGCTGGCGAAAATGTCGCTCGTCACCTCCTTCCGCCTCTCGGTGCAGCCGGTGAGCGACGCGGAATGGGAGATCGTCTGCCGCATGGGCGGGCTCTGACCGGGCCGGAGGCCGGGGCTCGGTAAATCGGGCTCAGTAATAGTGCCCGACGCGCGGATGCCGGCCCAGCAGCTTCGGCCGATAGGCCAGCTCCGGCGCCTCGAAGCGCGTCTCGATCCCGCCGCAGAGCGCGTCGCGGTCACGGCTGGCGGTCAGGACCTTGCCGGTGCGGTCACCGCCCGACCAGAGCACGCCCATGCCGGTGCGCTCGTCATGCTGGCGGGCGGTGACGGAGGCGCGGAATTCGTAGTCGCCGCTGTCGAAGCGCAGGCCGATATCCGGGCGCCGGCAGCGCTCCAGCATCCATGACAGGCTGAGATCGGACAGGCCGCGATCGGCATAGCCGCCGCCGATGTCGGAATGCACGCCGGGGAACCAGACCTGCTCGATCACCTGGCCGGGCGAGGCGGCGCTCTCGTCCCAGGGCACGGGTGCGAAGGCCTTGCGGTTCTCGTCGATCGACAGGGCCTGCAGGCCGAAGGGCACGCTCGCGCCGAGCTTGTGGTCGTGGAAGATGTGCCGGAACGGGTTGGCGAGGTTCATCACGCCGGGCAGGCCGAGCGCGGCGACGGTGTCGAACACCGCGACCAGATGCACCGGCGCGTCGTGGCAGTGATAGATCCGGCGGAAGTCCTGGGCCCGCCGGCGGCGCTCGCCCGCGCCCTCCGGCCCCTGGGCGGTCTGGTAGATGGCGATCGCCTCGTCGAGGATCGCCAGCCTGAGCGCCTCGGCCTCGCGGGTGCGGGCGCCGATGTCGACGCCGTCCTGGATGCGCGCGGGAATGCCGCAGAGCGTGATCGCCGCGGCCAGGCTGCGCACCGTATAGGCCCCGCGGCTGAAGCCGAACACGGCGATGCGGTTGGCGGCGGGGCTGCCGCCGCCCGGCGGGTCCCAGTTGCAGAGCAGGAATTCGTAGCCGTCGCGGATATTGCGGGTGATGCCGGCGCCGGTGGCCTTGCCGATGAGGTTGCGGCCCCAGCGCGTCCAGCTCAGCTTGCGGCCGGGCTCGGCGCCGACGCCGGGATCGTAGAAGCAGGGCTGCGACGGCTCGGTCCGCGCCCATTCGTAGAGCTTGAAGACGTTGCTGGCGCCGGCATCGACGCGCACGCCGCGCTGGCCGGTCCCGTCGGAAAACACGCAGAGCGTCCTGGTCATGACCTGTCCCCTCCCGCGCACGCGAAGGCGTGCCGCCATGGGGATAGTAGCAAAGGTCTATGCAACCGGGGATTGTATTTTTCGCGCGCTGTCCACTGCCAAAGTCGCAGCAACGAAAGTGCGAGCCCATTGCGCTTGTCCGCGTGGCCACGGGTCCTATGATGCGCCGAATTCGAAAGAAGCGGGGCCGGCGCCGGCGATGTCACGACGTCGTCGCGACCATGGCCGACGCGATATCGCCCAGCTGCGGGGAGGCGCCTTGATGTCCGAGAAGATTTACGACGTTCCGGCCGGCTGGGCCGAGAAGGCCTGGCTCGACGAGGCCGGCTATCGCGACATGTACGCCGCGTCGGTGAAGGATCCCGACGCGTTCTGGGGCGAGCACGGCAAGCGCATCGACTGGATCAAGCCCTATGGCAAGGTCCGCAATGTCAGCTACGCGCCCGGGAACGTCTCGATCCGCTGGTTCGAGGACGGCACCACCAACGTCGCCGCCAACTGCGTCGACCGCCATCTCGCCAAGCGCGCCGACCAGACCGCGATCATCTGGGAGGGCGACGATCCGTCCGAGTCCCGCAATATCAGCTATCGCGAGCTGCACCGCGAGGTCTGCACCTTCGCCAACGTGCTGAAGGCCAACGGCGTCCGCAAGGGCGACCGCGTCACCATCTACATGCCGATGATCCCCGAGGCCGCCTATGCGATGCTGGCCTGCGCCCGCATCGGCGC
Organism: Allobosea sp. TWI1241; assembly: GCF_039673065.1. NCBI lineage: Bacteria > Pseudomonadati > Pseudomonadota > Alphaproteobacteria > Hyphomicrobiales > Alloboseaceae > Allobosea > Allobosea sp. TWI1241. Next base: position 43,222 of record NZ_JBDJKW010000014.1, read on the forward strand.
GGTGCATTCGGTGGTGTTCGGCGGCTTCTCGCCGGATTCGCTCGCCAACCGTATCGAGGACTGCGATTCCAAGGTGGTGATCACCGCCGACGAGGGCCTGCGTGGCGGGCGCGTCGTGGCGCTGAAGAAGAATGTCGACGCCGCCGATCCCAAGGTGAAGGGCGGCATCGGCCGCGTCGTCGTGGTGCGCCGCACCGGCGGCAAGGTCGCGATGCAGGACGGCCGCGACGTCTGGTATCACGAGGAGGCCGCCAAGGTCTCGGCCGAGTGCCCGGTCGAGGAGATGAACGCGGAGGATCCGCTCTTCATCCTCTACACCTCGGGCTCGACCGGCAAGCCGAAGGGCGTGCTGCACACCACCGGCGGCTATCTCGTCTACGCCTCGATGACGCATCAATACGTCTTCGACTACCACGAGGGCGAGATCTACTGGTGCACGGCCGATGTCGGCTGGGTCACCGGCCACAGCTACATCCTCTACGGGCCGCTCGCCAACGGCGCGACCACGCTGATGTTCGAGGGCATCCCGACCTATCCCTCGATCTCGCGCTTCTGGGAGGTGGTCGACAAGCACAAGGTCAACACCTTCTACACCGCCCCGACCGCAATCCGCTCGCTGATGGGCGCCGGCGAGGAGCCGGTGAAGAAGACCAGCCGCGCCTCGCTGCGCCTGCTCGGCTCGGTCGGCGAGCCGATCAATCCGGAAGCCTGGGAGTGGTATCATCGCGTCGTCGGCGACGACCGCTGCCCGATCGTCGACACCTGGTGGCAGACCGAGACCGGCGGCATCCTGATCTCGCCGCTGCCCGGCGCGACCAAGCTCAAGCCCGGCTCGGCGACCCGGCCCTTCTTCGGCGTCGAGCCGCAGATCGTCGACGCCGAGGGCAAGGTGCTGGACGGCGCCTGCGAGGGCAATCTGGTGATCGCCGAGAGCTGGCCGGGCCAGATGCGCTCGGTCTATGGCGACCACAAGCGCTTCGAAGAGACCTATTTCGCCACCTATCCGAACAAGTACTTCACCGGCGACGGCTGCCGGCGCGACGCCGACGGCTATTACTGGATCACCGGCCGCGTCGACGACGTGATCAACGTCTCCGGCCACCGCATGGGCACCGCCGAGGTCGAGTCGGCGCTGGTCGCCCATCCGAAGGTCTCTGAGGCGGCGGTCGTCGGCTATCCGCACGACATCAAGGGCCAGGGCATCTACGCCTATGTCACCCTGATGGCGGGCGAGGCGCCGAGCGACGATCTGCGCAAGGAGCTGGTCACCTGGGTCCGCAACGAGATCGGCCCGATCGCCTCGCCGGACCTGATCCAGTTCGCGCCGGGCCTGCCCAAGACCCGCTCCGGCAAGATCATGCGCCGCATCCTGCGCAAGATCGCCGAGGACGAGTTCGGCGCGCTGGGCGACACCTCGACGCTGGCCGACCCGGCCGTGGTCGACGACCTGATCGACAACCGCCAGAACAAGCGCAAGGCCGGCTGACGGCCGACGGGCGGCGGCACTTTGCATGAGGTACGAGGCCGGGCGAAAGCCCGGCCTTCGTCTTTTTGCGTGCTCTTGCCAGAAAGTGCAACTTATAGTTGATTTTTCCGGCGGTGATGTCGCCGCGCGCAGGAGGTGCCCCATGGCAGGCCGCTATCAGATCAGCTGCATCAACAAGACCAACCGCGAAAGCCCGTATGAGTGCATCAGCCATGTCGGCGGCGTCGGCGGTTCGCGGTGGAAGCTGCCGGTTTCGGAGGTGATCGCCCGGATCGAGTCCGGCGCTGACAGCTTCTATGTGAGCCGTCCGCTGGGCGACACCGTCGAGGTCATCGTCGCGGTCAGCCGCCTCGGGCACAAATACATCAAGACGGAGGCGGACGGCGACGCGCCGAACAACCTGCTCAGCCTTCCCGAGTGCCCCTGAGGCCGGACGGCACACATCGGCACCGCCGTCGAGGCCTACGCCCTCAGGCGCGGGCCTTGCGGCGCGACGGGGCGGGCAGCTTGCGACCGTAGAGCTCGAGCCGGTGGCGGACGATCTCGTAGCCGAGCTCGCTGGCGATCTTGGCCTGCAGCGCCTCGATCTCGGGCGAGGAGAACTCCACCACTGCGCCGGTCTCTACGTCGATCAGGTGGTCGTGATGGTCCTGGTCGGCGTGCTCGTAGCGCGAGACCCCGTCCTGGAAGGCGTGGCGCTCGATCGCCCCTTGCGTCTCCAGCAGCTTCATCGTGCGGTAGACGGTGGAGAGCGACAGCGTCGGGTCGCAGGCGAAGGCGCGGCTGAAGATGCCCTTCGCGTCGGGATGGTCGTCGGATTCGGCGAGGATGCGCAGGATCAGGCGGCGCTGCTGCGTCATCCGCAGCCCGGCCTTCCTGAGCTGGCTTTCGAAAGCCGCCACGCGTTTCGCGATTCCGTTCATCGGCGAGACCTAGCAACGGCCGACCGCTTTTGCAAAACTCTATCGATACTCATTTGCAAGAGCGGGAGAGCGCACGCACGCCTGTGAGGACGCTCTGCGCGCGGCCTGCCGCAGCCGCGGGCGCGGCCTCTCAGCGCCGGCCGAGAAAAGCCGCGAAGGCCGCCTGCGCTTCGGCCGAGACCAGCCGCTCGCCAAAATGGCGGGCTTCGGTCGCGATGGTCTCGGCGACGGCGGCGGCGCCGCCGCGCTTGAGCAGCGCCTTGGTCAGCGCGATCGATTCCGGCGGCAGGGCGGCGAGCGCCGCGGCCTTGCGCGTCGCGATTCCGAGCGCCTCGCCCTCCTCGGTCACCGCGTTGAGCAGGCCTGCCTCCAGCGCCGCCTGCGCATCGAAGGCCTCGCCCAGCATCAGGAGCTCGGCCGCCTTCTTCGGGCCTGCGACCAGCGGCATCAGATAGCTCGAGCCGCCCTCCGGGCAGAGGCCGAGCGTGACGAAGGGCAGGCGGAAGCTGGCGCCGCGCCCGGCGAAGGCGAGGTCGCAATGCAGCAGCATGGTGGTGCCGATGCCGACCGCGAAGCCCTCGACCGCGGCGACGATCGGCTTGCGCGCCGTCGAGATCGCCTCGAGGAAGTCGATGGCGACGCGCGGGATCGCGGCGCCGGCGGCGGCGAAGTCCTTGATGTCGTTGCCGCTGGTGAAGCAGCCGCCGGCCCCGGTGAGCACGATGGCGCGGATGTCGGACGCGGCCTCGGCCTCGGCGAGCGCGTCGATCAGCGCCCGGTAGCTGGCGCGGTCGAGGGCGTTGCGGCGGTCGGGCCGGTTCATGGTGATGCGGCGGACGCCCTCGGCGACGGTTTCGCTCAGCACGGTCTCGGACATGGCGGCTCGGCTCGCTCGTTCTCGGCGTCGGTCGCCGCGGACGATGGGCGAGGCGCCGGCCAGGGTCAAGGAAGCGCCCGGCTCAGAACGGGCTCACCGGGAAGAAGCGGATGAACAGGCGGGCATAGCTGCCGTCGTCGTGCAGCGCTTGCAGGGCGAAGTCGATGGCGCGCTTCAGGACGAGGTCGTCCTTGCGCACCAGGAAGGCGATGCCGTCGCCGAAATAATGCGATTCGAGATAGGGGCCGCCGGCGAAGGCGAAGTCGGCCCCGCCGGGCGCGGCCAGCAGCAGCGACAGCGCCATGCCGTCGGCGAAGACGTATTCGGCGTCGCCGCTGCGCAGCAGCGCCAGCGCAGCCGGCAGGCCCGGCACCTCGCGGCGCTGCACGAAGGGCGCCAGCCGCTCGAGGAAGGCCTGGTGCGCGGTGCCCGCGACGACGGCGACGCGCTTGCCTTGCAGCGCCGGCAGGTCGAGTTCGGGGGCGGCATTGCCGCGCGTCGTCAGGAAGCGCGCCGGGAAGCGGTGATAGAGATGGCTGGCGGCGAAGCGGCTGCGCAGCGCCTGCGTCACCGGGATGGCGGCGGCCAGCACGTCGCCGCGCCCTTCCGCCAGCGAGTCGAGCAGCGTGTCGAAGCGCCGCGCCTGGATGGTGCAGGTCAGCGCCAGCTTCTCGCAGACGGCGCGGGCGAGCTCGACCGAGAACCCGGTCAGCCCGCCTTCCGGCGCGGCGAAATGCAGCGGCGGGAACTCGTCGTCGGTGAGGAAGCGCACCACCCGCGGCGGGCCGAGATCCGGCCGCTCGACCCTGACGCTCGGGTCCCAGTAGTTTGGCACGACATAGCCGGGCGCCGCGCGGGCGCCTGCGGCGGGCAGGAGCAGCAGGGCCGCCAGCGCAAAGCGGGCCAGGGCGTTCGCGAAGCGGGCGATCATGCCGGCATCTGGCGCCAGTGCGGGCCCGGGATCAAGAGCGGCCCCGCCGCGCGCTCAGCCGAGCGCGGCTGCCGTCGCCGCGGCGCCCTTGTCGAACAGGCCGGCGAGATGGCGCTCGACCGCGGCGGTGAAGCGCGGCTCGCGCGGCAGGTCGTCGCCGAAGATCGCGCCGATGCCGAGCAGCGCCTGCGACAGGCGGCCGGCGTCGCGGCCGGCCTGCGCGGCGCGGGCGGCGAATTCGGGGCTGAGCGGGTCGCGCACGTCGATCGGCTGGCCCCGCTCGTCGGTGCCGGCGACATAGGCCATCCAGGCGGCGACGCCGAGCGCCAGATGCGCAATCGGCGCGTCGGCCTTCAGCCGGTCGCGGATGGTGCCGAGCAGGCGCTGCGGCAGCTTCTGCGAGCCGTCCATGGCGATCTGCCAGGTGCGGTGGCGGATCGCCGGATTGCGGAAGCGCGCCAGCAGCTCGCCGGCATAGATGTCGAGGTTGACGCCCTGCGGCGCCGGCACGGTGGGGGCGACCTCCTGCCAGAAACCGCCGAGGAAGCGCGCCAGGACGGGATCGCCGCTGGCCTGCGCCACCGTCTCGTGGCCGGCGAGATAGCCGAGATAGGCCAGGCAGGAATGCGCGCCGTTGAGCATGCGCAGCTTCATGAACTCGAAGGGTGCGACCTCCGAGACCATCTGCGCGCCGACCGCGTCCCAGCGCGGGCGGCCGAGGGTGAAGACGTCCTCCACCGCCCATTGCCGGAAGGGCTCGCCGATCACCGGGGCGGCGTCGTCGAGCCCGAGCAGGCCGGCGACCTCGGCGATGTCGGCGTCCGTGGTGGCCGGTACGATGCGGTCGACCATGGTCGAGGGGAAGGCGCCGTTCGCCGCGATCCAGGCCGCCAGCCTGTCGTCGCGCAGCGCCGCGAAATCCTGCACCAGCCCGGCGAGCACCCGGCCGTTATGCGGGAGGTTGTCGCAGCTCAGCGCGGTGAAGGGGGCCAGTCGCTCCGCCTTGCGCAGCGCCAGCGCCGCGACGATCAGCCCGATCGCCGAGCGCGGCGCCTGCGGATTGGCGAGGTCGTGGACGATGTCGGGATGGTCGGCCCTGAGCCGCCCCGTCGCCGGATCGTGGCAATAGCCCTTCTCGGTGACGGTCAGCGAGACGATGCGGGTCTGCGCCGCCGCGAGCCGGGCGACCAGCGCGCCGGGATCCTCGGGCGCGACCATGACGCTGCGCACCGAGCCGATGACGCGCAGCTCCGGGCCGGAGGGCGCGCGCTTCAGGAAGGTGTAGAGCCCGTCCTGCGGGGCGAGGCGGTCGCGCTGGTCGGGCCGCTGCAGGCTGGCGCCGGTGATGCCCCAGGCCCCGGCCTCGACCGCGAGCGCATCGTCGGTGAACTCGCAGAGATGGGCGCGGGCGAAGGCGCCGAGCCCGAGATGGACGATGCCCTGCTCCAGCGCGGCGCGCTGGTAGCCGGGGCGGCGGATGGCGGCCGGCAGGCCGTGCAGGGTGGCGTCGGACAGGCGCGTCACGGGAAGACCTCGCGGGCGGGAGACTGAAAGGCGGAAGGCGGGTTGGTGTCAGCGGGCGAGCCAGCCGCCGTCCACGGGCAGGATCGCGCCATGGACGTAAGCGGCGGCGTCGCTCGCCAGGAAGACGGCGGCGCCGCCGATATCGGAGGGGTTGCCCCAGCGCCCGGCCGGGATGCGGGCCAGAATGGCGGCGCTGCGTGCCGGGTCCTCGCGCAGGGCCTGGGTGTTGTTGGTCTCGACATAGCCGGGCGCGATGGCGTTCACATTGATGCCGTGCGGCGCCCATTCATTGGCGAGCAGCCGCGTCAGCCCGGCCAGCCCGCTCTTGCTGGCGGTGTAGGAGGCGACGCGGATGCCGCCCTGGATCGAGAGCAGCGAGGCGATGTTGACGATGCGCCCGCCGCGCCGCTCCGCCAGCGCCGCCCTGGCGAAGGCCTGCGCCAGGAAGAAGTTCGCCTTGAGGTTGAGGTTCATCACCTCGTCCCAGTCGCTCTCGGAGAAATCGAGCGCGTCGGCGCGGCGGATGATGCCGGCATTGTTGACCAGGATGTCGAGCGGGCCGGCGAGCGCGGCCGCCTCCGCCACGACGCGCGCGGCGATGCCGGCTTCCTGCAGGTCGACGCGCAGCGCGTGGCCGGTGCCGCCGGCCTGCGTCACCTGCGCCAGCGTCTCGTCCATGGCCGAGCGCCCGGCCGCGACCACGGTGGCGCCGGCCCGGGCGAGCGCGACCGCGATGCCCTGGCCGATCCCGGTATTGGCGCCGGTCACAAGCGCGCTGCGGCCGGCGAGCGAGAAGGGAGAGCGGTCGGTCATCAGCGCAGCGTCTCCACGGGGGCCTGGTCCATGTCGGTGAAGGTGACGTTGTCGCCGGCCATCGCCCAGACGAAGGCATAGTTCGAGGTGCCGCAGCCGCAATGGATCGACCAGTTCGGCGAGATCACCGCCTGCTCGTTGGCGACGAGGATATGGCGGGTCTGCTGCGGCTCTCCCATGAAATGGAAGACCCGGTGCGCCGGGTCGAGGTCGACATAGAGATAGGCCTCCATGCGCCGGGTATGGGTGTGGCAGGGCATGGAGTTCCAGACCGAGCCGGCCTCCAGCGTGGTCATGCCCATGACGAGCTGGTTGGTGCCGGTGGTGTCGGGCATGACGTATTGGCGGATGGTGCGCCTGTTCGCGGTCTCGGCGGCGCCGAGATGCAGCGTGTTCGCGTCCTGCTGGCGGATCAGCTGGTGCGGCGCCTCGCGATGGGCGGGCGCGCTGGTCAGGTAGAATTTCGCCGGCGCAGCCGCGTTCTCACTGGCGAAGATGACCTCGCGGGCGCCCAGCCCGACATAGAGCGCGTCGAGCCGGGGCAGGGAAAAGCGCTCGCCGTCGACCGTGACGCTGCCCGGCCCGCCGAGATTGATCACGCCGAGTTCGCGCCGCGCCAGGAAGAAGGGCGTGCCGGCGGGCGGGCAGGGCGGCAGCGCCAGCGGCGCCGAAAGCGGCATGGCGCCGCCGATGACCATGCGGTCGTAATGGCTGTAGGTCAGCGCCACCTCGCCCGGCACGAAGATGCGTTCGACCAGGAAGTCGGCGCGCAGCTGCTCGGTGTCGTAATGGCGGACGTCGCGCGGATGGGCGCATTGGCGTTCGTCGATCATGGCACCGTTCCTATCGTCATCGCCGCCGGGCCGGCACCGTCAGAGCCGGTAGGCTTCCTTGGCCAGCCGGTAGGCGAGGTCGTGGGCGACCTCGGCGGCCTCGTCCTCGTCGAGCCGGTGCTCGGCGACCAGCTTCGCCAGGTAGTGGCAGTCGATGCGGCGGGCGACGTCGTGGCGCGCCGGGATCGAGAGATAGGCGCGCGTGTCGTCGTTGAAGCCGACCGTGTTGTAGAAGCCGGCGGTCTCGGTGGTCAGCTCGCGGAAGCGCAGCATCGCCTCGGGCGCGTCGAGGAACCACCAGCCCGGCCCGAGCTTCAGCGCCGGATAATGCCCGGCGAGCGGCGCCAGCTCGCGCGAATACACCGTCTCGTCGAGGGTGAAGGCGATCACCGTCAGGTTCTTCTCGTTGCCGACCGCGTCGAGCAGCGGCTTCAGATCGGAGACGAAGTCGACGCCGCGCGGGATGTCGCAGCCCATGTCGCGGCCGAAGGCCTCGAACAGCGCCGGGTTGTGGTTGCGGAAGGAGCCGGGATGGATCTGCAGGACCAGCCCGTCGTCCAGGCTCATCTTCGCCATCTCGGTCAGCATCTGGCCGCGGAAGAGATCGGCGTCGGCGGCGCTGAACTTGCCCTTGAGGATCTTGGCGAACAGCTTCTCGCACTCGCCCTGGCTGAGATTGGCGGTGCGGGCCGTGGCGTGGCCATGGTCGGAGGAGGTGGCGCCGCGGGCGATGAAATAGGCGCGACGCTTGCGGTGGGCCTCGAGATAGCCGGTCCAGCTGGCGGTGTCCTCGCCGGTCAGTTCGCCGAGCGCGTGCAGATTGTCGGCGAAGCCCTCGAACTCGGGATCCACTATGCCGTCGGGCCGGTAGGCGGTGACGACCTTGCCGCCCCAGCCGGAGTCACGGATCATGTCGTGCCATTTCAAGGGATCGAGCGCGCCCTCGGTGGTGGCGATCGCCTCGATGTTGAAGCGCTCGAACAGAGCGCGCGGGCGCATCGCCTCGTCGCTCAGCTTCTCGGCGATGCGGTCGTAGATCCGGTCGGCGCTCTCGGCCGAGAGGCGCTCGGTGATGCCGAAGATGGTCGAGGCCGCGTGCTCGAACCACAGCCGCGTCGGCGTGCCGCGAAACAGGTGCCAGTGGCTGGCGAACAGCTTCCAGATCGCGCGCGGATCGGTCTCGACCTTGCCGCCGTCCTTGCGGGCGATGCCGAGCTTCTCCAGCGGGATGCCCTGCGAATAGAGCATCCGGAAGATGTAGTGGTCCGGCTTGACGAACAGGGTCGCGGGATCGGGGAAGGGCAGGTCCTCGGCGTACCAGCGCGGGTCGGTATGGCCGTGCGGCGAGATGATCGGCAGGTCGCGGACATGGCCGTAGAGGCGTCGCGCGATGCCGCGCGTCACCGGTTCCGCGGGAAGGAGGCGATCATCGTGCAGCAGCATCGCGTGCGTATCCTGAACTGGCGCCGCATCGACGGCGGCGACTCCACAAGCTCAATATACTAATATATTAGACTGTCAAAGACAGCCGCCGCCGCTTGGGCGGGCCTGACGATGGGCATGCGAGCATGGCGAGGATGGGACGATGCCGGAACGGCCAGTGAGCGAGAGCCCGCAGCCGGCGCGCGACCGGCGCCTGCCGGCGGGCGCGGCGCAGGCGGCCCAGCCCAGCGCGGCGACGCGGGTGCGCGAGGCGCTGAGGCGCGACATCCTCGCCATGGCGAGCCTGCCGGGCACGCCGATCGCCGAGAAGGAGCTGACCGAGCGCTTCGGCGTCAGCCGCACCCCGGTGCGCGAAGCGCTGATCAAGCTGCGCGAGGAGGGGCTGGTCGAGATCTTCCCGCAGGCCGGCACCTTCGTCGCGCGCATTCCGGCCGCGGCGGTCCCCGAGGCGGTGTTCATCCGCCAGACGCTGGAATCGGCCACCGTGGCGCGGCTGGCCGAGCGGCCGGGCGAGATCGATCTGCGCCGCGCCGAGGCGACGATCGCGCGCCAGCAGGAGCGCTGCGCCGCCGGCGACCAGGAGGGCTTCCACCTGGCCGACGAGGATTTCCACGCCGCGCTCGCCGAGGCGGCGGGGCATCCCGGCGTCTGGAAGATCGCGCAGGCCGCCAAGAGCCAGATCGACCGCTGCCGGCGCATGACGCTGCCGGTGCCGGGCCGGATGGCGGCGGTGATCGCCGAGCACGGCGCCATCCTCGCGGCGATCGCGGCCGGCGAGGTCGCGCCGGCGCAGGCGGCGATGGAGCGCCATCTCGGCACGCTGGTGCCCGATCTCGCGGCGCTGCGCCGCAGCCATCCCCATTACTTCGTCTGAGCCGCGGCGCGGGCGCTTGCCTTCGCGCCGGCTCCGGCGCCATCCTGCCGCGAACGCAGGGAGGCGGACCAATGACGACGCGGCGCAACCTACTGGCCGGAGCGGGGCTCGCGGCCATCGCCTCTCAGCTGCCCCTGGTCGCGCTGGCGCAGGCGCGCGACGGCGTCACCATCGGCATGACGCTCGAGCCGCCGACGCTCGACCCGACCTCCGGTGCCGCGCAGGCGATCCGCGAGGTGGTGCTGCAGAACCTGTTCGAGGGGCTGGTGGCGATGGACCGCACCGGCGCCCTGGTGCCGGGGCTGGCCGAGAGCTGGACGCTCGCCGACGACAAGGTGAGCTACACCTTCAAGCTGCGCCCGAACATCCGCTTCCATGACGGGGAGCCCTTCTCCTCCAGGCATGTGAAGTTCTCCTTCGAGCGCGCGACCGCGCCCGACTCCACCAACGCCCAGCGCTGGATCTTCACGCCGATCGCGGCGATCGAGACGCCCGACCCGGTGACGGTGACGATCCGGCTGAAGCAGCCGACCGCGAACTTCCTCTACGGGCTGGCCTGGGGCGATGCGGTGATCGTCTCCCCCGCCACGGCGGCCGACAACAAGACAAAGCCGGTCGGCACCGGCCCCTACCGCTTCGTGCGCTGGAACCGCGGCGACCGCATCGAATTCGCCCGCAACGACGAATACTGGGGTGAGAAGCCGGCGCTGGCCAAGGCGGTCTTCCGCTTCATCTCGGATCCGCAGGCGCAGGTCGCGGCGCTGAGGGCCGGCGACATCGACGCCTTCACCAATCTCTCGGCGCCGGAATCGATCAAGCAGCTGCAATCCGACAGCAAGCTCAAGGTCACGATCGGGCGCACCGAGGGCGAGACCATCCTCGCCATGAACAACGCCAAGCCGCCTTTCGACGATCTCCGGGTGCGCCAGGCGATCTCGCATGCGCTCGATCGCAAGACCATCGCGCTCGGTGTGTTCGGCTTCGAGGTCGACCTGATCGGCAGCCATTTCTCGCCGATGCACCCGGCCTATGTCGACCTGACCGGCACCTATCCCCACGACCTGGCCAAGGCCAAGGCGCTGCTGGCCCAGGCCGGGCACCCCAACGGCTTCACCTGCACGCTGCGCCTGCCGCCACCGGCCTATGCGCGGCGCGGCGGCGAGATCGTCGCGGCGCTGCTGGCGCAGATCGGCATCGTCGCCAAGATCGAGCCGCTCGAATTCCCGCAATGGCTGGAGCGGGTCTTCCGGGGGCGCGACTTCGACATGACGATCATCTCGCATACCGAGCCGCTCGACATCGGCAACTACGCCCGCGACGACTACTACTTCCAGTACCGCAACCCGGAGTTCAAGGCGCTGATGCAGCGCATCGACGGCACAGTCGACGACGGCGAGCGCAACCGGCTCTATGGCGACGCCCAGCGCATGCTGCCGCGCGATGCTGTCAACGGCTTCCTGTTCATCCTGCCGAAGATCACCGTGACCCGCGCCGATCTCGACGGAATGTGGACCGACTGGCCGCTGCCGATGACGCCGCTCGCCGGGGTGCGCTGGCGCTGAGGCGATGAGCGGCTACCTGCTGCGCCGGCTCGTCTCCCTCGCCGCGACCCTGCTGGTCGCGGCGCTGGTGATCTTCCTGGTGCTGGAGATCCTGCCGGGCGATCCGGCGGCGGTGACGCTCGGCCTCAACGCGGCGCCCGAGGCGCTGGCGGCGCTGCGCACCGAGATGGGGCTGGACCGGCCGGCGCCGCTGCGCTTCCTGGCCTGGATCGGCGGGATGCTCACCGGCGATCTCGGCCTGTCCTACACCTATCGCGTGCCGGTGACGCAGCTGATCGGCGAGCGCATGGCGGTGACGCTGCCGCTCGCCAGTTTCGCGATCCTGCTGGCCTGCGCCATCGGCATCCCGCTCGGCGCGCTCGCCGCCGCGCATCACAACAGGGCGGGCGACGCGGCGGTGATGGTCTTCGCCCAGCTCGGCCTCGCCATCCCGAATTTCTGGTTCGGCCTGCTGCTGGTGCTGCTCTTCGCGATCGGCGCCGGCTGGCTGCCGGCCGGCGGCTTCCCCGGCTGGGAGGGCGGGGCTGGGCCGGCACTGAAGGCGCTGCTGCTGCCGGCGCTGGCGCTCGCCCTGCCGCAGGCGGCGATCCTGGCGCGCGTGACGCGCTCGGCCATGCTCGAGACCATGCAGGAGGACTATGTCCGCACCGCCCGCGCCAAGGGCGTCAGCCGGCGCCGGGTGCTGCGCCGCCATGTGCTGCGCAATGCGCTGATTCCGGTGGTGACGGTGCTGGGCCTGCAATTCTCGGTGCTGCTGGCCGGCGCCATCATCATCGAGAACGTCTTCGCGCTGCCGGGGCTCGGCCGGCTGGTCTTCCAGTCGATCGCCCAGCACGACCTGATCGTGGTCAAGGACCTCGTCATGCTGTTCTGCGCGCTGGTGGTGGCGCTGAACTTCGTGGTCGAGCTGCTCTACGGGCTGATCGACCCGCGGCTGAGGCAGGCGACGTGAGGGGGCCTTCCGCTTCCTTGCCGCGCGGGCGCCGCGGGTGGGCCGGGCCGTCGCTGCTGATCGGCGCCACGCTGGCGGCGCTGGTGGTGGCGCTGGCGCTGGTCTCCTTCGTCTGGACGCCCTACGAGCCGACGCAGATGGCGATCCTCAAGCGCCTGCGCCCGCCCTCCGCCGAGCACTGGTTCGGCACCGACCAGTTCGGCCGCGACGTCTTCTCGATGATCATGGTCGGCGCGCGCAATTCGCTGGCGGTCGGGCTGGGCGCGGTCGGCATCGCGCTGCTCGTCGGCACGGCGCTCGGGCTCGCCGCCTCGCGCCGGCGCGACGGGCTGCTCGACCATCTGGTGATGCGCGCCGCCGATTTCAGCCTGGCCTTTCCGGCCGTGCTCTCGGCGATCATGATCGGCGCCGTCTGGGGGCCGGGCATGCACAATGCGGTGATCGCGATCGGGCTCTACAGCCTGCCCTATTTCGCGCGGCTCGCCCGCGGCGCCGCGCTGCAATGCCGCCAGCTCGACTATGTCCAGGCGGCGCGCGCGGCGGGCCTGAGCGAGGCGACGATCACCCGCGTCCACATCCTGCCCAACATCGCCGGCGTGCTGGTGGTGCAGGCGACGATCCAGTTCGCGCTCGCCATCCTCGCCGAGGCGGGGCTGTCCTATCTCGGCCTCGGCACCCAGCCGCCGGCCCCCTCCTGGGGACGGATGCTCAACGAGGCCCAGACCTTCATGGCGGACCAGCCCTGGCTCGCCATCTTCCCGGGCGCGGCGATCGCGCTCTCGGTGCTCGCCTTCAACCTGCTCGGCGACGGGCTGCGCGACGCGGTCGATCCGCGCACGCGCCGCTCGCGCGCCTGAGCCTTGGTGGAGCGCGACGCGCCATGACCGCGAAAGGCCCGCCATGAGCGATCCCGCCGATCTCAGCGCCGTCGAACTGCTCGCGGCCTACCGGGCGCGCAGCCTCTCACCCGTCGAGGTGACCGAGGCTGTGATCGCCCGGATCGCGACCTGGGAGCCGCAGCTCTGCGCGCTCTATGCCTATGACCCGGCCGAGGCGCGGGCGGCGGCGCTAGCCAGCGAAGCGCGCTGGCGGGCCGGCGAGGCGCTGCCGCTCGACGGCGTGCCCTGCACGATCAAGGAGAACATCGCCACGAAGGGCACGCCCGTGCCGCTCGGCACCGCGGCGACCGAGCTGACGCCAGCCAAGGCCGACGCGCCGCCGGCGCAGCGCCTGCGCGAGGCCGGCTGCGTCATCCTCGCCAAGACGACGATGCCCGATTACGGCATGCTGTCCTCCGGCCTGTCGAGCATCCATGCGCTGGCGCGCAACCCGTTCGACCTCGCGCTGAATCCGGGCGGCTCCTCCGCCGGGGCGGCGGCGGCCGGCGCCGCCGGCTACGGGCCGTTCCATGTCGGCACCGATATCGGCGGCTCGATCCGCCTGCCGGCCGGCTGGTGCGGGCTGGTCGGCCTGAAGCCGAGCTTCGGGCGGGTGCCGATCGACCCGACCTATTACGGCCGCGCCGCCGGGCCGATGACGCGCAGCGTCGCCGACGCCGCGCTGATGATGCGCGAACTGTCGAAGCCCGATGCGCGCGACCCGACGAGCCTGCCGCCGCAGGAGATCGCCTGGGAGGCGCTCGATCTCGGTCCGCACGGCCTGCGCATCGGCCTGCAGCGCGAGGCCGGCATCGGCCTGCCGGTCGATCCGGAGGTCGACGCGGCGATCGTCGAAGCTGCCGCGCGCTTCGCCGCGGCCGGGGCCGAGATCATGCCGATGGCGCCCTTCCTGACCCGCGAGATGCTGGACGGTCTCGACGATTTCTGGCGCCAGCGGGCCTGGGCCGATATCGGCGCGCTGCCGCCGGAGCGGCGCGCGAAAATCCTGCCCTATATCCTCGCCTGGGCCGAGGGCGGGCGCGATCTCGACGGGGCCCGCGTCTATCGCGGCATGAGCCAGATGATGGCGATGCGCCATGCGGCCGTCGCCGCCTGCGCGCCCTTCGACTACGTGCTCTCTCCGGTCTCGCCGGTGCCGGCCTTCCCGGCCGCGATGGCCTCGCCGATCGACGATCCGGCCCGCCCCTTCGAGCACATCGCCTTCACCGTCTCGGCCAATATGTCGGACCAGCCGGCGATCTCAGTCCATGCCGGCATGACCGCCTCGGGCCTGCCGATCGGCCTGCAGATCACCGGGCGGCGCTTCGACGATCTCGGCGTGCTGCGCATGGCGCAGGCCTGGGAGAGCCTGCGCGGCGCATCGGTGCCGTTCCCGCCGCCGCCGGCGGCCTGAGCCGAGGAAGGATGAGGCCATGGACCTGAAACTCGCCGGCAAGCGCGCCATCGTCACCGGCGGCAGCAAGGGCATCGGACGGGCGATAGCCCGGCAGCTGGCGGCGGAGGGCGTCGATCTCGTCGTCGCGGCCCGTACCGCCGGCGCGGTCGCGGCGACCGCGGCCGAGCTGGCCAGCGAGAGCGGGCGCAGGATCGTCGGGCTCACCGTCGACACCCGCGACGAGGCCTCGGTGAAGGCGCTGGTCGCCGGCACGGTGGCGGCGCTAGGCGGGGTCGACATCCTGGTCAACGCCGCCGCCCAGCCCGCCAGCCGGGCGAAGCCGCCGAAGCTCTCCGAGATCACCGACGCGCTGTTCTACGACGATGTCGACGTCAAGGTGATGGGCTATCTGCGCATGGCGCGCGAGGTCGCGCCGCTGATGGCGGCGCAGGGCTGGGGCCGCATCGTCAACATCAGCGGGCTGAACGCCCGCATGGCGGGCTCGACCATCGGCTCGATCCGCAATGTCGCGGTGGCGGCGATGACCCGGAACCTCGCCGACGAGCTCGGGCCGAGCGGGATCAACGTCACGGTGGTCCATCCCGGCATCACCCGCACCGAGCGCACGCCGGAGCTGCTGGTGCGCCGCGCCGAGGCGGCCGGCGTCGCGCCGGCCGACATCGAGCGGCGCATGGGGGAGGGCATCTCGATCGGCCGGCTGGTCGATGCGGCCGAGGTCGCAGACGTCGTCGCCTTCCTGGCCTCTCCACGCTCGGTGGCGATCAGCGGCGACGCCATCGCCTGCGGCGGCGGCACGCGCGGCGTCATCCACTACTGAGGCGCATCGGGCCGGCGGGCCGCTCCCGCCGCGCGGGGATGGGCGGCGTCATAGGCCGCCAGCAGCCGCGCCGAATCGATGCGGGTGTAGATCTGCGTCGTCGAGAGCGAGGCGTGGCCGAGCAGTTCCTGGATGGCGCGCAGATCGCCGCCGCGGCCGAGCAGATGCGTCGCGAAGGAATGGCGCAGCGCATGCGGCGTGGCGCTGGCCGGCAGGCCGAGCGCGCCGCGCAGTCCCTCGACGGCGAGCTGGATGATGCGCGGCGAGAGCGCGCCTCCACGCACGCCGACGAAGAGCGGCCCTTCCGGCGCCAGCCGCCAGGGGCATTGCGCCAGATAGGCGTCGATCGCCGCGACCACCACCGGCAGCACCGGCACCATGCGGGTCTTGCCGCCCTTGCCGAGCACGGTCAGCGCCTCGCCGGGCCCGGCCGGCGCCTGCGAGCGCCGGAGCCCGAGCGCCTCGGAGATGCGCAGCCCGCTGCCGTAGAGCAAGGAGAGCACGGCTGCGTCGCGGGCCAGCACCCAGTCGGGTCGGTCCTCGCCGGCGCGGCTGTCGGCGCGGGTCACGGCGGTGGCGGCGCCGGCGTCGAGCGGGCGCGGCAGGCCCCTGCCGAGGCGCGGCCCCCGCGTCGCGGCGAAGGCGGCGGCGCTGAGCGCCCCGCTGCGCTCGCCGAAGCGGGCGAACGAGCGCAGCGCCGCGAGCTGGCGCATCAGCGTGCGGTTGCCGGCGCCGTCGCGGCGGCGGCTGCCGAGGAAAGCGCGCAGATCGGCGGGCTTGAGGGCGCGCAGCGCCGCCAGCGTCGGCTCCGCGTCGAGATGCCCGCGCAGGAAGCCGGTGAACTGGCCGAGATCGCGGGCATAGGCCTCGAGCGTCTTCGGCGAGAGCCGGCGCTCATGGCGCAGATGGCCGAGCCAGTCCTGTTTCAGCGCCTCGAAATCGGTCACGGCCTCGGGGCCTCGCCTTGCGGTTGCGGGTGCGATTGCGGGGACGATTGTGGGCGCGAGCGCTTAACAAGGGCTCTTCGCCGGCGGCCCGGCGCCATGTGCCGTGATGCGTACCGCGCCGCGGCCGCGCCTGCTAGGACTGGGGGAAACGTCCCGTCGGAGATGCCCGCCTTGCCAGCCGCCTCGCCTGCCAGCGCCAGCCCGGACCTCGTCTTTCCCTTTCCCGAGCCGCCGGCAGCGGGCGAGGTCGTCACCGTGGCGCCGGGCGTGCTCTGGGCCCGCGTCGCGCTGCCCTTCCGGCTCGACCACGTCAACATCTACCTGCTGGAGGACGAAGACGGCTATGCCGTGATCGATACCGGCATCGGCGACGAGGCGACCCGGCAGGCCTGGCTGGCGCTGACCGCCGGTCCGCTCGCCGGGCGCCGGCTGACCCGGCTGTTCGTGACGCATCACCATCCCGACCATATCGGGCTGGCCGGCTGGCTGCAGGAGCGCTTCGACCTGCCGCTTGCGACCAGCCAGACCAGCTATCTCAGCTGCCTGACCATCTCGCAGAGCCCGGGCTCGCTCGAGGCGCCGGTCTATCGCGACTTCTATCTGCGCCACGGGCTGGCGCGCGAGATCACCGATCTCGTCGCGACGCTCGGCCATGGCTATCTGCGCATGGTGACGCCGCTGCCGCCGACCTTCACCCGCGTCGTGGAGGGCGACGTGCTGCGCATCGGCGGGCGCGCGGTGCATGTGCTCTCGGGCGACGGCCACGCGCCCGAGCAATTGATGTTCCACTGCCCCGAGGCCGGGATCTTTCTCGCGGCCGACCAGGTGCTGGCGAAGATCACGCCGAATATCAGCGTCTGGGCGGTGGAGCCGCAGGGCGATCCGCTCGGGCTCTATCTGCGCTCGCTGCGGGCGCTGCCGCGGCAGATTCCCGACGACACGCTGGTGCTGCCCGGTCACCAGCTGCCCTTCCGCGGGCTGGCGGCGCGCTGCGGGCAGCTCGTGGCGCATCATGCCGAGCGCTGCCGGCTGATCGCCGGGGCGGTGGCGCGGCGGCCCTGTTCGGTCGCCGAGCTGGTGCCGGTGATGTTCACCCGCCCGCTCGATCCGCACCAGCTCAGCTTCGCCTTCAGCGAGGTCTTCGCGCATGTGAACGCGATGCTGGCGCTGGGCGAGCTGGCCTGGGCCGAGCCGGAGGGCGGGGTGATGAAGGTCGGCCCCGGCCCGCTGGCGCGGGCCGAAGCCTGAGTGCCGCTCAGCTGGCCTGCGGCGGCGGCTCGACCGTGGTGACGGTCAGCGTGTGCGTCTTGCCGTCGCGCGCCGTCCAGGCGATCGACTGGCCGGCGGCGAGCCCGATCAGGGCGGTGCCGATCGGCGTCAGGATCGAGATGCGGCCCTGCTCGATGTCGGCCTCGCCCGGATAGACCAGCTGCACCCGGCGCGCCGCGGCGTTGTCGGAGGCGAAGGTGACGAAGGAGCCCATGCGCACCACGTCGGCCGGCACCTGCTTGGCGGCGACGATGCGGGCGCGGTCCATCTCGGCCAACAATTCGTCCGCGACCTCGGGGATGCGCTCCTGGGCGGCGGTGGCGAGGCTGCTCAGCCGCTCGTGATCGAGTTCGCTGACGACGATCTTGGGCTTGCGCGGGGGCTTCTGGGTCATTGCCTTGGTCTTGTCCTGGGAATGAGACGACCGGCCCGTGCCTGGGCCGGCATCGTCTCGATGAGGGTGCTCGAAATGAGGGAACTTGCGCCTGTCGGCGTCTCGCCTGCCCGGACGGCAGAGAGGACGGCACCCCGCAACTCGGGGCGCATGGCCGGAGTCCGGGGCTAGAATTCCGCGATCGGTGCGATCCGGAACACGAGGTGGCGCTTCGTCGTCATGCGCCTAGACTTGGGTCGTCCCGCGCGACTGTCAAGCCGACAGTAAGGCTACCCCCACCGGAAGAGCCGACGCCACGCGCATGGCGACGCTGGGTCAGCTTCGTCGCCGATTGATCCGCAGCCGGGCTGCGCCTATGCTTAACGGACGATTAACGTGGACCGGTCCCGATGGCCGACCTGTTCGGGCTGGTGCCGAACTTTCGCTCGCAACTCCTCGCCATCAACCCGTGGGCGCGGCTGCACGGCCCGGCTTTCGCCGCGGCGATCGACGGCTCGCGCGACGGCGCGGTCGTGGCGCTGCTGGCGGCCCGGCGCGCCGCGACCCTGGTGCGGCTCCATGCCGGGGCCGGGCTGTGGAACCACTGGGCCGACCAGATGGCGCGGCTGCGCCTCGGGCTCGATCCGGCGGCCCTCAGGCTCTGGCGGCTGATCGCCGAGACCGACCTCGCCGACGAGTCCTTCGACGACGCCTTCGACGTGACGCATTACCGCTTCCCCGGCCCGGCGCGCTTCGCCGGTGCGGCCTTCGCCGGGGATGCCTGGTTCTCGCGGGCCCGCTTCGAGGACACGGCGGATTTCCGCGACGCGGTCTTCGCCGGCGACGCGGTGTTCGAGGGCACGCGCTTTTCGGCCGCGGCCGATTTCGGCGCGGCGCGATTCGGCCGGGCGGCGGAGTTCCGCGAGATCGTCTGCGGCGGCGTCGCCGGCTTCGTCGAGACCGAGTTCGGGCGCGACGCCTGGTTCCGCCGCTCGCGCTTCGAGCAGGCGCTGGTGTTCCGCGGCGCGCGCTTCGCGGCGGAGGCGGGCTTCGGCGACATCGCCTGCACCGGCCCGGCCGATTTCGCCGAGGTCGCCTTCGACGACAATGCCGGCTTCGACGGCGCGGTGTTCGACGGCGCCGTGACCTTCTCGCAGGCACGCTTCGGCCGCACGGCCTGGTTCAACGGCGCCGCCTTCCGCGGCGATGCCGAGTTCGCCCGCACCCGCTTCCTCGGCCGGCGCTGCTTCGACGGCATCGACGTGGCGCTGCCGCGCCATCCGGTCGCGGCGCAGATCGAGCAGCTGCGGCGCGACCATCTGCGCGTCGCCGGCTGACGCGGGAACCGGGTGGCGGGCGCCGGCGCCCGGCCCCATCCTGCCGGCATGACCCTGCCCAACCGCGTCGCCCCCGATGGCAGCCTGCGCGCCGATCCGGCGCGAGGGCTGCTTTTCGGCAATCGCGGCGGCCGCTTCCACGCTGCCGGCCCGGCGCGCGCCGAGACGCCGCGGCGCATCCAGGCGTCGCGGCACTGGCTGTGCTGCCGGCTCGACGGGCCCTGGCCGCGCCGCGAGGTCTGGGGCACGGGCTATACCGAGCTGTTCTTCTGCGACGAGGTGACGGCGCTGGCCGCCGGGCACCGGCCCTGCATGGCGTGCCGGCGGGCCGATGCCCTGGCCTATCGCACCGCGCTTGCCGCGGCCGAGGGGGAGGGGAAGCCGGCTCCCGTCGTCGCGCTCGACGCCAGGCTCGACCGCGAGCGCCGCGACGGGCGAGCCAAGCGCCTGCACGCGGCCAGCGCCGAGGACCTGCCGGACGGCGCGATGATCGCCGCGGCCGATGGCGGCTTTCTCGCCATCGCCGGCGCGCAGGCGCTTCTCTGGTCGCCGGCCGGCTATCGGACCGCCCTGGCGCGCCCGCGCGGCAGCGTGGCGCTGCTGACCCCGCCGGCCAGCGTCGCCGCCTTGAAAGCCGGCTATCGACCGCTCTGGCATCCGAGCGCCACGGGGCTTCTCCTGTTGGGGAACCCGAGTTCGCCGATGCGCGTTGTCCCGTCACGATCAACCGAGAACGGGGACTGACAAATGCGCTCGATCGCTTTGTGGCTGCTTGGTGTGCCGATTCCGATCATCATCCTGCTGTGGTTCTTCATGCGCTGACAGCGCACGGCAGGAGCATGCCGAGATGGCCGGGGTCGTCCCCGGCCATTGACGTTTGTGGGGCTCCCCGCCCGCGACGATTGGGCTATAGCGAGGCCATGAGCGCGACCGTTCCCCCGATCATCCGGATCTCCGATCTCTCCAAGACCTATGATTCGGGCTTCGCGGCGCTGAAGGGCGTCTCGCTCGACATCGCGCGCGGCGAGATCTTCGCCCTGCTCGGCCCCAACGGCGCCGGCAAGACCACGCTGATCGGCATCGTCTGCGGGCTGGTGCGCAAGAGCGGCGGCAGCGTCACCGTCGACGGCCACGACATCGAGCGCGACTACCGCGCCAGCCGCGGCATGATCGGGCTGGTGCCGCAGGAACTGACCTCCGACGCCTTCGAGAGCGTCTGGAACACGGTGAGCTTCAGCCGCGGCCTGTTCGGCAAGCCGCGCGACCCGGCGCTGATCGAGCGGGTGCTGCGCTCGCTCTCGCTCTGGGAGAAGCGCGACAGCAAGATCATGACGCTGTCGGGCGGCATGAAGCGGCGCGTGCTGATCGCCAAGGCGCTTGCGCACGAGCCGCAGATCCTCTTCCTCGACGAGCCGACCGCCGGCGTCGATGTCGAGCTGCGCCAGGACATGTGGCGGCTGGTGCGCGGCCTGCGCGACAGCGGCGTGACCGTGATCCTGACCACGCATTACATCGAGGAAGCCGAGGAGATGGCCGACCGGGTCGGCGTCATCCGCAAGGGCGAGATCATCCTGGTCGAGGAGAAGGCCGAGCTGATGCGCAAGCTCGGCCGCAAGGAGCTGGTGCTGAACCTGCAGGAGCGCCTTTCGGCGGTGTCGCCGGCACTGGCCGGCTACGGGCTCGTCCTGCGGGCCGAGGGGGCCGAGCTGGTCTACAGCTACGACACCAAGGCCGAGCGCACCGGCATCACGGCGCTGCTCGCCGATCTCGCCCGCGAGGGCATCGGCTTCAGCGACCTCAACACCAGCCAGTCCTCGCTCGAGGACATCTTCGTCGGCCTGCTGAAGGCGAACGCATGAGCACCTCCGCGATCAATCACCGCGCCATCGCCGCGATCTACCGCTTCGAGATGGCGCGGATGAAGCGCACGCCGATGCAGAGCATCCTTTCGCCGGTGATCTCGACCTCGCTGTACTTCGTCGTCTTCGGCGCGGCGATCGGCTCGCGCATGCAGGCGATCGACGGCGTGCCCTACGGCGCCTTCATCGTGCCCGGGCTGATCATGCTCTCGCTGCTGACGCAGAGCATCGCCAACGCCTCCTTCGCGATCTACTTTCCCAAGTTCACCGGCACGATCTTCGAGCTGCTTTCGGCGCCGGTGGCGTGGTGGGAGGCGGTGTTCGGCTATGTTGCGGCGGCCGCCACCAAATCGGTGCTGCTCGGCCTGATCATCCTGGCGACGGCCTATCTCTTCGTGCCGCTGCAGATCCAGCATCCGTTCTGGATGCTGCTCTTCCTGGTGCTGACCGCCACGACCTTCAGCCTGTTCGGCTTCATCATCGGCATCTGGGCCGACGGGTTCGAGAAGCTGCAGGTGGTGCCGCTTCTCATCGTCACGCCGCTGACCTTCCTCGGCGGCTCGTTCTATTCGATCGACATGCTGCCGCCCTTCTGGCGGACGCTGACCCTGTTCAACCCGGTGGTCTACCTGATCAGCGGCTTCCGCTGGAGCTTCTTCGGTAGCGCCGATGTCGGCATCGCGGTCAGCCTGACGATGACGCTGGTCTTCCTCGCCGCCTGCATCGCGGCGACCGGCTGGATCTTCCGCACCGGCTACCGGCTGAAGGCCTGACCAGTCGCGAAAAGGGCCGCCCTTCCGGGCGGCCCTCGCAAGCCGATGTCCGGCCTTGCGTCGGCTCAGCCGCCGGCGCGGGTGGCGCTCCAGTCCTGCGACTTGCCGTCGACCTCGGTCGTGCCGGTCATGCGGCCGTCCTCGACCTTGCCGGTATAGCGGCGACCGTCGGCGGTGAACTCGATCTGGGTGCCGGTCATCTTGGCCTCCTCGATCTTGGCCTGCTTGGTGCCGGTGGTCAGCGTGCCGCTCAGCATCTGGAAGGTCTGCTCGAGCTTGAGCTCGCCATTCGGCATCTTCCAGCTGCCGCCGACCTTGGCGGGCACGATCCACTTGTAGGCGCGGCAATAGGAGGCGCAGCCGTCGCTGACCTCGATGGTCTGGTCGGCCTGCCAGTTCTCCATGGTGAAGGTGTTGGAGACGACGCGGGTGCCCGGCTTCATGTCGAGGATGGTCGGGCGCAGCCGCAGGTTCAGTTCCGGCAGCAGGAACAGGGTCAGCACGGTCGCCTGCGAGAAATCGGTCTCGAAGATGTCGGCCTGCTTGAAGGTCGCCTTGTCGCCGGCGCCCTCGCGCTCGGCATTGCGCTTCGACAGCGCCACCAGGTCGGGATTGTACTCGATGCCGAGCGCCTTGATGCCGCGCTTGGCCGCGGTGATCACGGTGCGGCCGTCGCCGGAGCCGAGATCGATCACATAGTCCTCCGGCGTCGCCTTGGCCATGTCGAGCATGGCGTTGACCAGGGTCAGGTCGGTCGGCACCCAGACCACGTCCTTGCCGGCCTGGCCGGAGACCGGCTCATAGGCCTTCTCCGCCTTCGGGGCGGAGGTCTCCATGGACTTGTCCTTGGCCGCGCCGCCGGCGGCGGGGGCAGGGGCAGGGGTCTGCGCCGGCGTCTGCGCCATGGCGAGGCCCAGCGAGAGCATGGAAACGGCACAGGCCGCCGCAAGGGTCCGGATCGTCGTCATCGGTCGTGTCCTTTCGGTGGGGAGGATCAGTCGGAGGCCGCGGCGGGGCGGGCCTCGGCAGGGTGTGCGGCGGATGCTGCGGTGGCCGTCTCGCCGGCCTCGGCGCGGCGGCGGAAAAGCAGCAGCGGCGCGCCGGCGGCGACGACGGCCAGCCCGAACAGCGCGCCCTTGCCGGTATAGGCGAGGCTGGCGTGCAGCATATAGGCGCAACTCAGGCAGAACAGCGCCGGGGTCAGCGGGTAGAGCGGCACGCGGAAGGGCAGCTCCCGGTCCGGCTCGCGCCGGCGCAGCACGAAGAGCGCGATCCCGACCAGCAGCAGGAAGGCCCAGAACACCGGGGCGGTGTAGTCGACCATGGTCTGGAAGCCGTCGCGCGTCGCCGAGCCGAGGCCGACGAGGACCAGCGCCACCAGCCCCTGCAGGATCAGCCCGTTGGCCGGGGTGGTGCCGCGCGCATTCCATTCGCCGACGCTGGGCAGCAGGGTCAGGTCGCGCGCCATGGCGTAATAGACGCGCGCGCCGGTGAAGATCGTGGCGTTCAGCGTCGAGAAGGCGGCGGCGACGATGGCGACGCTGACCAGCACCGCGCCGGATTCACCCGCCACCGCCCGCATCATGTCGGCGGCGATGGCGCTGGAGTTGCGCAAACCGTCGAGGCCGAGCGTGCCGAGCAGCGCGAGATTGGCGAGAACATAGAGCGTGGTGATGATCGCGGTGCCGATGATCAGCACCCGGCCGATCCGGCGCGGTGCGTCGCGCAATTCGCCGGAGAGATAGGCCGCCTCGTTCCAGCCGCCATAGGTCAGCAGCACGAAGATCATCGCCATGCCGAGCGCTGCGCCCGGGCCGGCCGGGCTCGGCGCGGCCGCCGCAGCGGCGGGGTCGGCGCTGCCGAACAGGCCGAAGACGATGATCGCGGCGATGGCGCCGACCTCGACGAAGGTCATCGCGATCTGGGTCAGCTTGCTCTCGACCGTGCCGATCACGTTCACGGCGGTGAGCAGCACGATGGCCAGCGCCGCCCAGATCGCGCCGCCATGGGGGCCGAGCGGCCAGAGCTGCGCGGCATAGTCGCCGAGCACGAAGGCGACGGCGGCGATCGCGCCGGTCTGGATCACCGAGCCGCGGGCCCAGCCGAACAGCATGGCCACCGGCCGGCCATAGGCGCGCGAGAGGAAATGGTATTCGCCGCCGGCATGGGGATGGGCGGCGGAGAGCTCGGCATAGCAGAGCGCCCCGACCAGCGTGACGGCGCCGCCGAGCACCCAGACCGCGATGAAGGCGAAGCCGCTATCGACATTGGCGGCGACGAGGGACGGCGTCTTGAAGATCCCGATGCCGACCACGATGCCGACCATGATGGTCACGGCGTCGAACACGGAGAGAACGGGTTGTGGTTCGGCTCGGCTTCCAGTCGCCATCGGTCCTCCCGGCTTCGTCACGTCCTGGACGGGCGGTTGCCGCACCGTCACGGGACATCAAAGACGGAAACACCGGAAAGGCCACCCGGGTTCGTTCACGGTCGCGTGACCTTTCGTCACCCGGCCTGAGGCGGAGGCGGGAGCATGCACGCTGGCGCGGCGGCGCCTCAGGCGCTGCGGATGCGGGTGAAGAAGCTGTCGATCTCGCCGCGCAGCGCGGTCGCCTCGCGGGCGAGGTTCTCGGCGGTGCGCAGCACCTCGGCGGCCGAGCGCATCGCGTCGTCGGAATTGCCGGCGATGCTGGCCAGGCGCTGGGCGACGGTGGCCGAGCCATGGGCCGCGGCCTGGGCGTTGCGGGCGATCTCGGAGGTGGTGGCGCGCTGCTCCTCGGTGGCGGCCGCGATCGCGGAGGATTGCTGCGAGACCTCCGCCATGGTGCGGGTGATGGTGCCGATCGCGGTGACGGCGCCTTCCGCCTCGTCGTGGAAGGAGGCGATCTGGCAGGCGATGCCGTTGGTGGCCTCGGCCGTGCGGCTCGCCAGCGTCTTGACCTCGGAGGCGACGACCGCGAAGCCGCGCCCGGCCTCGCCGGCGCGGGCCGCCTCGATGGTGGCGTTGAGCGCCAGCAGGTTGGTCTGCTCGGCGATGTCGCGGATCAGGTCGATCACCGTGACGATCTGGTCGGAGGCGCGGGCGAGATTGCCGACATGGCGGCTGGCGCCCGCCGCATCCTGCGCCGCGCCGCCGACCATGCTGTTGGCCTGGGTGATGCGCGCCGCGATCTCGGTGATCGAATCCGAGAGGTTCTCGGCCGAGTAGGCGACCTGGTGGACGTTGCCGGAGGCTTCCTGCGAGGCCTGGCGGGCCTCGGTCAGCTGCGTGGTCGCGGTGGTGGCGACGCCGTTGAGCATGCGGGCGGCGGCCTCCAGCCCGTCCACGCCGGAGGCGACGGTGCGCAGCGCGCCGGCGAGCCTGGCGTCGAAGGCCGCGACGATCTCGTCGATGCGGGCCTGGCGGGCGGATCGCGCCGCCTCTTCGCGGGCGGCGGCGGCCTCCAGCGTGGCGCGGGCGCGGGCATTGTCGCGGAACACGGCGACGGAGCGCGCCATGTCGCCGATCTCGTCATTGCGGTCGGTCAGCGGGATGTCGCCGACCGGGGCCGAGCGGGCGAGCGCCTGCATACTGTTCGACAGCTGCCGCAGCGGCGTCGAGACCCGCCGGCGCGCGATCAGCAGCGCCAGGCCGAGCCCGACCGCCAGCGCGGTCAGCCCGGAACCGATCATGAGCTTCATGTTGCCGGCGCGGACATGGCCGAGATCGATCGTGATGCCGCGGCTCTCGGCGGCGTGCTCGCCGGAGATGCGCCGCAGCTCTCCGGTCAGGCGCTGGCGTGCCGCGACGACGGCCGGTCCGGTGCCGAGCGCGTGGGCGCCGGCGATGTCGCCCTTCGCGGCAAGCCCGACGATCTTGCGCCGCAATGCCGTGAACTCCGCGAGACTGCCCGAAATCTCGGTGAACTTGGCGCGGTCGTCATCGTCGAGCAGCGGCTCCCATTCGGTCAGGAGCAGCTCGATCTGGCGCAGGCCCTGCACCAGATGGGCCGAATAGGTCGCGGCCTCCTCGGCATCGCGGCTGAGATAGACGCCGCGCGACTCCATCACGACGGTGTTCACCAGCCCGGCGACCTGGCCGCTGATCGCGGCACGGCGCGAGGCGGACTGCATCGCGCCGGTCAGCTCGGAATAGCGGTTGAGCGTGCCGGTGGCGACGGCGAGCGCCAGGCCGGCGACGACGACGGGGAGCAGCACGGCTGCGAGGATCTGGCTCGAGATGGTTCGCAGCAAGGCTGTTCAACGCGCGCGACGGCCGCGACTTCGTCGTCAGGCGCGCAGCGGGAAACCTCCCCTAGCGATAGGTGCCGCGCGGTTAACAAGGGGTTGAGCCGGCCGGCCTGATCCGGGCGATTGACTCGGGAGCCGGCATCCTGTCTCACACCGGCCATGACCGATCACCAGACCCTCGACGGCCGTGCGGCTGCCGGCGCTCAGCATGCGCGCCGGCGGACCTTCGCGATCATCTCGCACCCCGACGCCGGCAAGACCACGCTGACCGAGAAGCTCTTGTATTTCGGCGGGGCGATCCAGCTCGCCGGCGAGGTGCGCGCCAAGCAGGGCCGGCGCCAGACCTCGTCGGACTGGATGAAGATCGAGCGCCAGCGCGGCATCTCGGTGGTCACCTCGGTGATGACCTTCGAGTATGGCGGGCACGTCTTCAACCTGCTCGACACGCCGGGCCACGAGGACTTCTCGGAGGACACCTATCGCACGCTGACGGCGGTCGACAGCGCGGTGATGGTGATCGACGCCGCCAAGGGCATCGAGGCGCGTACCAAGAAGCTGTTCGAGGTCTGCCGCCTGCGCGACATCCCGATCGTCACCTTCATCAACAAGGTCGACCGCGAGACCCGCGATCCCTTCGACCTGATCGCCGAGATCGAGAACACGCTGGCGCTCGACGTCGCGCCGATGACCTGGCCGGTCGGGCGCGGGCGCGAGTTCGCCGGCACCTACGACCTCCACGCCAACACCTTCCGCCGCAACCAGAAGGGCGACGAGAACGCGCAGGACCAGACGGTCTCCGGCCCGGACGACGCGCTGTTCGACGAATTGCTGCCGCATGGCGCGGCCGAGACCTGGCGCGAGGAGGTCTTCCTCGCCAGCGAGGGGCTGAAGCCCTTCGACCTCGAGGCCTTCCGCGAGGGGCATCTGACGCCGCTCTATTTCGGCGCGGCGCTGCGCGACTACGGCGTGCGCGACCTGATCGACGCGCTCGGCCGCCATGCGCCGAGCCCGCGCGCCCAGCAGGCCGACAAGCGCGCCGTCGAGGCGGGCGAGCCGAAGATGACCGGCTTCGTCTTCAAGATCCAGGCGAACATGGATCCCAACCACCGCGACCGCATCGCCTTCATGCGCGTCTGCTCGGGCAAGCTCTCGCGCGGCATGAAGGCCAAGCTGGTGCGCACCGGCAAGCCGATGCCGCTGAACGCGCCGCAGTTCTTCTTCGCGCGCGACCGCTCGATCGCCGAGGAGGCCTATGCCGGCGACATCGTCGGCCTGCCGAACCACGGCACGCTGCGCATCGGTGATACGCTGACCGAGGGCGAGGACGTCGTCTTCAAGGGCGTGCCGAGCTTCGCGCCGGAAATCCTGCGCCGCGTCAAGCTCAAGGACGCGATGAAGGCCAAGAAGCTGCGCGAGGCGCTGCAGCAGATGGCGGAGGAGGGCGTGGTCCAGCTCTTCCTGCCGCATGACGGCGCCCCCGCCATCGTCGGCGTCGTCGGCGCGCTGCAGCTCGACGTGCTCAAGGAGCGCATGGAGGTCGAGTATTCGCTGCCGGTCGATTTCGAGCCCTGCCAGTTCGCGATCGCGCGCTGGGTCTCGAGCACGGATGCGGCCGCCCTGCAGAAATTCGTCTCCGCCCGGCCCTCGGCCATGGCCGACGACCTCGACGGCGACCCGGTCTTCATGGCCTCCTCGCAGTTCACGCTGAAATACGACGCCGAACGGGTGCCGGAGATCGTCTTCTCCGACGTCAAGGACTACCAGAAGGGCGCCGCCGGCTGAGGCCGGCGGGCGCGCCTCGGCGCCCTTCGTCACAGGACTCCCGACCTCCCCGTTATTCCCTCCCGGCCATCGTCCGCCAGTCGGGGGCCTCGCGCAGCGAGGAGCCCGGACCCCGTGACCCCGCGGGTCCTCATGCGGCCGCGGGCCCGCGTCCCGCCTCATCGCGAGTGGCTCGGCCCGCGAGCCGTGGCGTCGCGCCGGCACCGCCGTTTCCAGCATGGCCGGCTTGCCCGACGATCCAGCTCTTCAGCCCGGACCGCGTCGAGTGAGGGATGGAAGGCCGTTGGCGGTTCGCCTCATCGCTCACCCGGTCATGGGTTCCGGGCTCGGGCCTTCGGCCCGCCTTGGAATGACGGCGGGGGGCGCGGCGCGGCGCGTCCGGCGCAAGGTGGCGCCTCACCGGACAGCGCATCGGCCTGGGCGCTGCAGCGCGCCGCAGCCGGCACGTCCTGGCCGCAGCGCGGAGCCGTGGCCCCGCTCGCCTGCTCCCGATCGGCGGCTCAGCGCTGCCAGCGGTTGAGGGCGTCGACCATGGTCTGGGCGCCGGCGGCGCCCTTCTCGAAGGTGATGATGCCGCGGCGGCCGGAGGCGAAGCGGACCGGCAGGTCGATCCAGGCGCGGTCGCGCAGCAGGCCGAGATTGCGCTCGGCCTCGACCGGCACGCTCGACAGCGCCGCGACGAACAGGTTGTCGCCGAGCGCCGAGGCGATGGCCGAGAGCGGGGCGCCGCGCTCGCTCTCCTCGACCTTGAACTGCGGCACGCCGACCTCGCGGATGGCGTCGTTCGCCGCCTCGCCGGTGGTGGTGAAGCGCATGCCGATGATGTGGGTCGCCGGGAAGGCGGCGTCGGTGTTGCGCCGGATGGTGAAGTCCAGCGAGGTGCCGGCCTCGGGAATCTCGATCGTGGCGCGCACGATGGTCTCGACCGGCTGGCCCTGGCCGACCGTATCGCTGTCGAGGCGCCAGGAAACGCGGCCGGGCACGGTGCGCGGCTGCTGCGGGGTCTCGGGCACCTCGATATAGAGCACGGCGCGCTGCGAGACCGGCAGGGCTTCGCCCGGGGCCTGCGTCGCCGCGCCGTTGCGCTGGCCCTGCTGCGTGCCGGAGACCGGCTCGCCGCCGGCGCGCTCGACGATCTTGCCGGCCTGGTCCTGCGGCTGCTGGGCCGGGCGCTGCAGCGTCTCGGTGCGCGTGCGCACCGTCTGGTCGCCCGGGTTGACCTTGTGGATGTAATAGGCCGTGCCGGCGATGGCGGCGACCGCGATGGCGACGCCGCCGCCGACGATGGCGGTGCGCAGATGGCCGGGATCGACGGAGCGGCGGCGCTGCGGCGCGACCCGCGGGCGCAGTGCCGCCTGGTCCTCGCCGGCCGGCTGGGCCGGCTCGGGCTGGTCGGCCGGGACGGAACGCCCCGGCGGCTCCGGCTCCTCGACCGCCGGGCGCGCCGCCGGCAGGGGCGGCAGGCTCGGCTCGATCGCGTCGGCCAGGGTGATTTCCGCCTCGATGCGCGCCACCGCCTCGTCGAGCGACAGGCGCTCGCGGGTGATGTCGGCTTCGGAGAGCGGCGGGTCGAGGCCGCGCAGCTGCGCGATCAGCGCGGTGCGGGCACGGTCATAGACCGCCTGCCGCGCTTCCGGCGACTTGTCGGTGAGCCCGGCGATCGCCCGCGCCAGAATGGGATGGAAATCCGCCATTGGCCTCAGATGTCCGTCTTGGTCCGGCCCGTCAACCCTCGAACGGATTCGTGACGAGAATGGTGTCGTCGCGCTCGGGGCTGGTCGAGAGCACCGCGACCGAGGCGCCGATCAACTCCTCGATCCGCCGGACATACTTGATCGCCTGGGCCGGGAGGTCGGCCCAGGAGCGGGCGCCGGCGGTCGAGCCCTGCCAGCCGGGAATCGTCTCGTAGACCGGCTCGACGCGGGCCTGGTCGCTCTGGCCGGCGGGAAGATGCTCCAGCACCTCGCCGTCGAGGCGGTAGCCGGTGCAGACCTTGATCTCGTCGAAGCCGTCGAGGATGTCGAGCTTGGTCAGCGCGATGCCGTCGATGCCCGAGGTCTTGACGGTCTGGCGCACCAGGCAGGCGTCGAACCAGCCGCAGCGGCGCTTGCGGCCGGTGACGACGCCGAATTCCTTGCCCTTCTGGCCGATCAGCTCGCCGATCTCGTCGTTGAGCTCGGTCGGGAACGGGCCCTCGCCGACGCGGGTGGTGTAGGCCTTGGCGATGCCAAGCACGTAGCCGACCGCCGAGGGGCCGAGGCCCGAGCCGGTCGCGGCCTGGCCGGCGACGATGTTCGACGAGGTCACGAAGGGATAGGTGCCGTGGTCGACGTCGAGCAGGGCGCCCTGTGCGCCCTCGAACAGGATGCGCTTGCCGGCGCGGCGCTCGGCGTCGAGCAGGGCCCAGACCGTGTCGGCATAGGGCAGGATCTGCGGCGCGACGGCCTGGAGCTGGGCGAGCAGCTCGGCGCCGTCGACCTCGTCGATGCCGAGCCCGCGGCGCAGCGCGTTGTGATGGGCGAGCAGGCGCTCGATCTTGGCGGCGAGGATCGCCGGGTCCTTGAGGTCGATGACGCGGATGGCGCGCCGGCCGGCCTTGTCCTCATAGGCCGGGCCGATGCCGCGCTTGGTGGTGCCGATCTTCAGCGTCGCGCTGGAGGTCTCGCGGAAATGGTCGAGCTCGCGGTGCAGCGGCAGGATCAGCGTGGCGTTGTCGGCGATGCGCAGGTTCTCGGGCGAGATCGCCACGCCCTGGTCGCGCAGGCGGGCCATCTCCTCGACGAGGTGCCAGGGATCGACCACGACGCCGTTGCCGATGACCGAGAGCTTGCCCGGGCGCACGATGCCCGACGGCAGCAGCGAGAGCTTGTAGACCTTGCCGTCGATGACGAGCGTGTGGCCGGCATTGTGGCCGCCCTGGAACCGCACCACCACATCGGCCTGGCTCGACAGCCAGTCGACGATCTTGCCCTTGCCCTCGTCGCCCCACTGGGCGCCGACCACGACCACGTTCGTCATCGCGGAGACCTTTCTCTCGCTTCGGTCCGCGCCGGGGGCGGTAGGCGCCTGTCGCCCCGCCCGGCAGGCGCCGGAGAAAATGCATCGGCGCAAAGCGCCCGCACAAACGAAAACCCCGGCGCAAGGCCGGGGTTTCGCGTGAGGTCCTTGCAAGCCCTCTTCGGCCATGAGCATGGCGAGGTCAAGGCCGCGTCCGCGATAGCAGGGGAAGAATCGTCGCAGCCCCGCAGCGGCGGAGGGGTCCCCGGCGCCGGCGGCGGTTGCCGGCCGGCGGCGCCTTGGCTACCCCGGCGGTCAACCGACAGGAGCAGGGCCATGCAGCCGATCGCGATTTCCACCCTCACCATCTGCGGCATCGAGGAGTTGCCGGCGCAGAAGGCGCGCAGCGTCAGCCATGTGCTCTCGCTGCTCGACCCCGACTGGCCGGAGCTGGAGAGCTTCGCCGAATACGGCACGCATGAGCGCGTCACCCTGCACTTCCACGACATCATCGTCCCGCAGCAGGGACGCGTGCACCCGACGCAGGAGCATGTCGCGGCGATCCTCGACTTCGGCGGCAGCCTGCGCGATTCGGCGGCGGCACGGCAGCAGGGTCACCTGCTGGTGCATTGCCATATGGGCGTCTCGCGCTCGACCGCGGCGATGCTGTCGCTGATGGCGCAGGTCCACCCCGACGAGAGCGAGGAGGCGCTGTTCGCGCGGCTGCGCAGCGTGCGCCCGCAGGCCTGGCCGAACTCGGTGATGGTCGGCTTCGCCGACGCCCAGCTCGGCCGCGGCGGCCGTCTGGTCGCGGCGCTGCGGCGCCATTACGGCCACCAGATCGCGGCGCAGCCGCATTTCAACACCTGGATGCGCGAGCTCGGGCGCGAGGCCGAGCTCGCCATGGCGCTCTGAGGCGGGATCAGCGCGGCTGCGGCTGCGGCGGCACCCGGTCGAAGCCGATCTCGCGATCGCCGGGATAGGTCAGCCGGTAGGCGACGCGGATCTCCTTCTCGGCACCGGGCGCGAGCTCGAAGGTCCAGGCCGAGACGCCGCGCTGGTCGCCCACCTGCTTCTGGGTCGGCGGCGTGGTCTGCGGCAGGGTCTCGACCGTGATCGCACCCGTCTCCGAGAAGGGGATGCGCTCGCTCACGGTCACGCTCACCGGCCGCGTGTGCAGGCTCTTCACCACGGTGCGGAATTCGCGCTGGTCGCTGCGGTTCGAGCCGAGCCAGCCCGGCTCGCTCTCGCTGCGGCGCACCGGTGAGCGCGTCACCGTGATGCGGTCGTCGGCGCCGAAGCCGAGTTCCACCGCCTCGCCCGGCGCCACCAGGCCGAGCCGCCCGCGCCCGACATAGGTGCCGTCGCGGTGCAGATGCACCTCGCCGGGCAGCAGCGGCGCGTCGGCGTCGTGCGCGAACCGGGCCTGGAGATAGGCGCGCGGGTCCAGCTCAGGCACGGCCTGGGCCGAGAGCGTCGGCGCCTTGGTCGCCTGCGACAGGATCACCGCCTTGGACGAGCCGTCGGCCGGCACGCTGACGCGGCCCGGCACCGTGAAGCTCGCCTGATAGGCACCGGCCTCCAGGCTCGCGGTCTGCACCTCGGCGCGCTGCGGCACGGCGATTGCGGCGCTGTCGGCCATCTCCGCCATCGGCGCGGGGATCGCGCCCGGCGGCCGCGGCGCCTTGCTCAGGCGCTCGCGGGCCTGCGCCACCACCGGCGGCTCGCGGAAGCCGACGCGCAGCGGGTCGAGCCGCGGCGGCGTGGTGCCCTGGCTGGCGCGGGTGGTGGAGAGCGCGATCAGCGCGTCCGGCCAGTCCTCGCCGCTGCGCTGGCGCAGCTCGGCGCGGCGGGTGAAGACGAGGGCCGGGGCGCTGCCCTCGGCACCGGTGCTCAGCCGTGCCTCGTAGACCGGCAGCCAGCTCGCGCCGGCGACGCGGTAGCTCACCGCGACCTCGGCCGCGACCGGCGCCTTGGCCTCGACCGCGATGGCGACGTCGCGGCGCGGGGCGGCGCCGCGCGGCGCGGCCGGGCGGGCGGCCTCCAGCGCCGCGATCTCGCGGTCGATCTCGGCGCCGCGGCGCTCCAGCGTGGTCAGCTCGCCATGGACCTTGACCAGCGCCGTGCCGATCGCGTCGAACACCGCCGGCCAGTCGGCCACCGGCAGCGCCTTGCCGTCGGGGCCGAGCCGCTCCGGCCCGGTGCGGGCGAAGCGCTCGATCGTGGCGCGCTGGCCCTTCACCGCGGCGATGCGGGTGGCGAGCGTGGCCTTCTCCTCCTCCAGCGCGCGGATCTTGGCGTCGAGCGTCGCGTCGACGACCGGTCGGGCGTCGCCCGGGACATTGCGCACGTCGACCGCGCCGATGGCGAAGCGGCCGTCGCCGCTGGCCTCGACGCGGATGGAGCCGGGGTCGACGCTCGCCGGCAGGCCGCGCAGCACGATCTGCGAGGCGCCGGCCATGAGGTCGACCTTGCCGAGGCGCGTGACCACGGCCCCGTCGGGATAGACGGTGACGCGGTCGATCCGGCTGGCCATCTCGATCTCGCTCGCCCCGGCGAGGCCGGGTGCGACGATGAAGGCTGCGGCGAGTCGGCTTCTCATGATCTCATCCCCTGCTCGGTCACATGGGGCGCGATAAGCGCCGCCGAATTCGGCATGGGGAAGGCGGAAATGGGCCGGAAGCTGGCGACGGCCGGCCCGGTTACTGGCGCAGCCGGGCGCTGGCGACGGGTTTCATGCGTACCGCCAGGACGTTACGCAGCTCCGTGGTCCGCCGCACCGGATCGAGCACCTCGGCGTCGATGCCGTGGCGCCAGGCGAGGTCGCGGCGGGCGGGGCTGCGGTCGAGCGTCTCGAGATCGGCGATCCAGGCCTGTTCCGCCTCGGCGTCGTGGCAGAAGCCCTCGCGCACCAGCAGCCCGTCGCCGCGCCGCAGGATCGCGGCGAGCTGGCCGAGCGAGAATTCGGGATGGTACTGCACGCCCCAGAACGTGCCGCCCTGATGCACGATCTCGGCGGCCTGCACCGGCGCCAGCGCATTGCCGGCGAGCACCCGCGCGCCCGGCGGCGGCGCGACAACGGCGTCGAGATGGATGGCGGGCGCGTCGAAGGCGGAAGGGCGGCCGGCGAGCAGCGGGTGGCCGCGCCCTGCCTCGGTACGGGTGATGGCGCGGGCGAAGCCGACCTCGCGGCCCTTCGGGTTCTCGGCGACGGTGCCGCCGGCCGCCACCGCTGCGACCTGCAGGCCCCAGCACGAGCCGAAGCAGGGCGTCCCGCTGGCGTAGATCGCCCGCATCAGCGCGATCTGGCGGGTGACCGCCTCCTCCAGCTGGTAGATGTGCAGCGAGGAGCCGGTGAGGAAGATGCCGTCATAGGAGGCGAGGTCGGCGCCGGCCGGCAGGCTGGCATCGGCATCGGCCGGGCAGCAGATCTCGGCGGTCGACGCCGGCTCGATCCGGCGCAGCTCGGCGGCGTAGGCTTCCGAGGCGGTCAGGCCGTAGCCGCGGGCATGGTCGTCGCGCTGCTCGCGGGTATAGCCGTCGACGACGAGCAGGCGCAGCGGCCGCGCGAGCGGCGTGACGGGCGAGGCGGCGGCGGTCGGCGTCATGCTGGGCCCTCTTGCACGGCCTTGCGCCCGGCGACGGGCGGCCTTGCGCGCCATCTCATAGGAGAACCGGGCCGCGCAAGGCTATTGATGGCGCAACCCTTACAGGAAGCGAGCCTTGCAACCGGTCCAATCCCTGCCGCAGCGCGCCTGGGGCAATGCCTATCTCATGCTGGTGCTGACGACCCTGATGTGGGGCGGCAACGCCGTGGCGAGCCGCCTCGCCGTCGGCGAGATCTCGCCCATGGCGCTGACCTCGATGCGCTGGATCTTCGTCTGCGCCGTGCTGCCCTATGCGATGCGGGCCGAGCTGCGGCGCTACTGGCCGGTGCTGAAGCGGCACCGTCTGCAGATCGTGCTGCTCGGCACCTTCGGCTTCACGGCGTTCAATGCGCTGATGTATGTGGCGGCGCATTCGACCACGGCCGTGAATATCGGCATTCTCCAGGGCTCGATCCCGGTCTTCGTTCTGCTCGGGGCGCTGCTCTTCTTCGGCACGCCCATCGGACTTTTGCAGGCGATCGGAGTCGCGGTGACGATCCTCGGCGTGGTGGTGACGGCGAGCCAGGGCAGCTTCGAGACGCTGATGCACCTCACCTTCGTGCCCGGCGACATCTGGATGATCATCGCCTGCCTGTTCTATGCCGGCTACACGGTCGGCATCCGCAACCGGCCGCCGGTGCCGGGGCTGGTGTTCTTCACCACGCTGGCGATGGTGGCCTGCGTCATCTCGCTGCCGCTGCTCGGCTACGAGGTGGCCACCGGCCATTTCATCTGGCCGAGCTGGAAGGGCTGGCTGATCCTCGCCTATGTGGTGATCGGCCCCTCGATCCTGTCGCAGCTCTTCTTCATGCGGGCGGTCGAGCTGATCGGGCCGGGGCGCTCGGGCGTCTTCGTCAACCTGGTGCCGGTCTTCGCGCCGCTGCTGGCGGTGCTGATCCTCGGCGAGCACGTCGCGCTCTATCACGGGCTGGCGCTGGCGCTGGTGCTGGGCGGCATCTGGATCGCCGAACGCCGCCGCTGAGGCGTTCGGCTTTCGCGTAGCGGCGCTCCGGCAGCTTCGCGCCGTCATGGCCGGGGTGCCGTTCCGGCGCGCACGTCCGCGAGGCAATGACGCCGGATGGACTACAGACTGCATCGAGCCGGCGGCGCGCCGTCGGCACCGTGGTCATGGCCCCGCCTTTTCGCTCATGCGGAGCCCGGAATGACGCGGAGGGCGTCGCCCCTCAGCGCAGGCTCGCCACCGCCAGGCGGGCGACGGCGGCATGGGCGGCCTCGCGGGCTTCGGGGCTGGCCGTCGAGCCGGCGAGGTAGACCGCGACCGCGAAGCGCCGGCCGTTCGGCAGCACGACGATGCCGATGTCGTTGGTGGCGTGGTTGAGGCCGGCGGCGCTCGGGCCGAGCCCGGTCTTGTGGATCAGCCGGGCGCCGGCGGGCAGGCCGGCCTTGAGGCGCTTCGGGCCAGACTTGGTCTCGGTGGCGATGCGCTCGACCAGCGCGGCATGGGCCGGCTCGCGCAGCCAGGTGCCCTTGGCCATCGCCTCGAGGAAGGCGACGGACGCCTCCGGCGTGGCGGCGTCGCGGCGGTCGTTCAGCGAGGCCGCCAGACGCTGGCGCCGCTCGGCCTCGGGCACCGCCAGCACGCGGGCGCGGAAGGCCTTGCGGTCGATCGCCTCCTGCGGGCCGTAGCCCGGCAGGCCGAGGATCTCCGGCTGGAAGACGCGCTCGTAGCGGTCGATCGAGATGCCCTCGATGCCGCCGTCGCGCAGCATCCGCGTTACCGCCTGCGGCCCGCCGGCGAGGCGCATCAGCAGGTCGGCGGCGGTGTTGTCGCTGTCGCCGGTGGCGCGGCGGACCAGATCGCGCAGCGGGAAGTCCTGGCGCTCGCCGCGGAAGCCGTCGGCGATCGGGCTGTGATAGAGCGAGAGATCGGCGCGGGTCACGGTGACCGGCTGGTCGAGCTTGAGCTTGCCGGCCTCGACCGCCTGCAGGACCGTGAAGGCCAGCGGCAGCTTGAAGACGCTCTGCATCGGGAAGGGCTCGCCGCCGCGATGCGACCAGCGCGTGCGGTCCGCGAGATCGATCAGCGCCACGCCGAGCCGGCCCTGCGACGCCTTCTCGATAGCCCCGATGCCGGCGTCGAGCTTCGCCTTGTCCCAATCGGCCCGGGCGGGCAGGGCGGCCGGCAAGGCGGTGAGCATGGCGGCAGCGGCGAGAGCGGCGAGACGGGCCATCGGGGCATCTTTCTCCGGAAGAGGGCGGCGACAAAGGAGCCCGCGATTGCGGCATGGGCTGGGCGCACGCGGTGGTGAGCGATTGCGGAGATATGCAACCTATGGTAGCATTTTCGCCTTAGGGTTTCGTTAACCGTGTCTCCGGCTCCGCCGCGCGGCCCCGCCCGCCCGTCTGCGCCGGCCACCGCTTCGGGGGGAGTGAGACGATGTCCGACGGCAACTCGCCACATGTCGATATCGCAGGTTCCGTCTGGGCCGGCATCGCCAAGGACGGACGACTCAAGCTGATCGGCGGCGCCATGCTGCTCGTTCAGGCCGCGACCGCAGCCCTCAGCTTCGCCAAGGGCAGTCCCGAGATCGCGATCTTCGGCGCGGTCGCCGTGCTGGCCTTCATGCTCCTGCTGACGGTCTTCATCGCGATCAGCTCCGGGGCGCCCGAATATCGCCGGCTCGGCGGTTTCATGCTCTGGTCGGTGGTGCTCGCCTTCGTCTCGTCTATCGCGCTGCTGCTGGCCTCCTATTTCGGCTGCTGGCCGGCCGGGCTCGGTGGCCATTGCAAGCAGAGCGTGCGCTTCGTCCGCGGCACCATCACGGACGTGCCCAACCGCGACAAGATGGATTTCAACGTCGCCTATGACGGCGTCGTGTTCGGCGGCTACGACACCAACCGCTCCGAGTTCAACTTCGTGGTCTTCGAAATCCCGCCACATCAGAGCGAACTCGGCTTCTGGGCGGCGACCAAGCGCGTGAAGGCCAGGGGGCCTGCGGGCACCAGGTCGGCGGAACCGGCCAATCCCGCGGTGTCCCAGGCACCAGCCTCTCCTCAAAGTGCCGCCGCCGAAAAGGACGAGGTCGAAGACCTGAGCATCCGCGTGCCCGTCGCTTGCATCGCCTCGTTCTTTGCGAGCGGGAAGCCGATCTCCTGGTCTTACCGGAACGAAAGCACCGAAGCCGATCGGGGGCCGGGCCTGTCACAGCCTGCCCTCTATGACGGCGAACGCCTCGTCGGCACCATTCTCAACAGGAGCCGCGTCCAGTGCCAGGGCGGCGCCGCGGCAGATCGCGCCCGCTTCGGTTGGCTGCAGCGGTTCCTGCCCGTCTCGCAGGCCTTCGCCCAGTCACCGACAGCGCCACCGGCGGAGCCGCCCGCCGAAGTGCGCGAGGCCATCCCCAATCTCGGCAATGACGATCTCGCCGTGCGTCGCTCGGCGCGGGAAGCGCTGGCCGGTGCCTCCGTCGAAGCCGTGCCGCCGCTGCTCGAGGCGATGCGGACCCGGCCCGACGACTACCGGCTCCAGCTTGGCGGCAGCATCGCGCTGACCGAGATGCTCCGTCGCAACAAGGCCGATGCGGCGCGGATCGCGCCGCTCCTCGGCAAGCCCGAGGATCGCGCCCTGCTGCTGAACGCGGCCGGGGCGCCTGACCGGACGCTGCGGATCTATGCCAGCGAATTCCTCTACGATCTCGGCGACCCGACGGTGGCGCGCGAGGCGGTGGCGCTGGCGGCCCGGACCGGCGATGAGAACGGGCGCTACAACCTGCTGCTGGTCGCGCAGGGCGGCTGGCACAAGCTCAGCGCGGCGCAGAAGCAGGATGCCGCGGGCGACCTCGCCGCGGCGCGGCAGAACGCCGGCCCGATGACGCAGAAACTCTTCGAGAAACTGAACTAGCGCGT
Source organism: Allobosea sp. TWI1241 (assembly GCF_039673065.1). Classification (NCBI taxonomy): domain Bacteria; kingdom Pseudomonadati; phylum Pseudomonadota; class Alphaproteobacteria; order Hyphomicrobiales; family Alloboseaceae; genus Allobosea; species Allobosea sp. TWI1241. The sequence continues at coordinate 81,633 of NZ_JBDJKW010000014.1, forward strand.
CGCGGCGCGGCCTTAGGGCCCGCCGCACGCCGGCGATCGCGCTTCCGTACCCCGCCCACATGACGGAGCGGACGACAGCCCGCCTGCGCGCGGCTGCGTCCGCACGGGAACGCGCATGCCTGCCGCGGGCATTGCGGCTGAAGCAGGGGAATGTCGATGTTCACCGTGAAGAAGCACAGGCTGGCCGCAGCGGGCGGCACTGTTCCGCTCGTCAAGTCGGCCAACACCGGCGGGACGCTCGCCCCGCAATTCCTGGTGGTCCACTACACGGCGAGCGGGCCGGGCGCCGACATCGCCGGCTATTTCGCCAAACCGGCAGCGAAGGTCTCGGCCCATCTCGTCATCGGCCGCGACGGCAGCGTGACCCAGTGCGTTCCCTTCGACATGGTGGGCTGGCATGCCGGCAAGAGCCGCTGGATCGACCGCAAGGGCAAGCTGCACGAGGGGCTGAACCGCAACGCGATCGGCATCGAGATCGAGAACTGGGGCAAGCTGAAGCGTGTCGGCAATGGCTGGGTCTCGTGGACCGGCGCCAGCGTCGATCCGGCGCGGGTGATCGAGGCGCGGCATCGGCTGGGGGGCCCGATGGCCGGCTGGGAGGTCTTCACCGAGGCGCAGATCGAGGCGACGCTGCAGGCGGCCCTGGCGATCTGCGAGGCCTATGGCATCGAGGAGATCCTCGGCCATGACGATATTTCCTATCCCCACAAGACCGATCCGGGCCCGGCCTGGGACATGGCGTCCTTCCGGGCGCGGGTGCAGGGGCGGGCGGAGGACGGGGCAGGGACGCTGGTGGTGCGCTCGCTGACCGGGCTCAACCTGCGCGCCGGCGCCGGCATCGAGCACGCCCTGCTGCGGCCGGAGCCGCTTCCCGACGGAACGAAGGTCATGCTGCACGAGCGCGACGGGCAATGGTGCCTGGTCACCGTGCTCGACAAGGCCGGCAAGCCCGCGGTGACGGGCTGGGTGCACGGCGGGTTCCTTTACGAGGTCTGACGGCCATCGCCGCCCGTGCCGCAGACTGCGGCGCGGGCGGCGATACAGACGTGTCAGAAGCGCAGGCGGCGGGCGCGCTTGACCATCGGGATCTCGTGGATCCGGGCCAGCAGCTCGTCGGAGATCGCCTCGTCGACCGAGACGTAGCAGATCGCGTCGCCGCCCGGCGCGTTGCGGCCGAGCGAGAAGGTCGCGACGTTGACGCCGGCCTGGCCGAGCAGCGAGCCGAACTGGCCGATGAAGCCCGGCTTGTCGGCGTTGCGCACATAGAGCATGTGCGGCGCGAACTCGGCATCGACCGCGATCGAGCGGATCTCGACGATGCGCGGCTTGCCGTCCTGGAAGACGGTGCCGGCGGCGTCGCGCGGCATGTCCTCGGCCTCGACCACGATCTTGATGCGGCTTTCGAGATTGGCCGCGGCCTCGCGGGTCAGCTCCTCGACGACGATGCCCTTCTCGCGGGCGATCAGCGCCGCGTTGACCATGTTGATCTCGGAGAGGAAGGGCCGCAGCACGCCGGTGATCGCGGCGGCCGAGATCGCCTTGAGGTTGAGCGCGGCGACGGCGCCCTCGTACTCGATGCGGATGCCCTTGATCGGCGCCTCGGTGAGCTGGCCGAGGAAGGAGCCGAGCTTCTCGGCGAGGTCGACGAAGGGCTTGATGCGCGGGGCTTCCTCGGCCGAGATCGAGGGGAAGTTGACCGCGTTGGTGATGGCGCCCTTGAGCAGGTAGTCGCTCATCTGCTCGGCGACCTGCAGGGCGACGTTCTCCTGCGCCTCGTTGGTGCTCGCGCCGAGATGCGGGGTGCAGACCACGTTCTCCAGGCCGAAGAGCGGGTTCGTCTCGGCGGGCTCGACCGAGAACACGTCGAAGGCGGCGCCGGCGACATGGCCGGACTTGATCATCTCCGCCAGCGCCTGCTCGTCGACCAGCCCGCCGCGGGCGCAGTTGACGATGCGCACGCCCTTCTTGGTCTTGGCGAGGTTCTCGGCCGAGAGCACGTTCTTCGTCTTCTCGGTCATCGGCACGTGCAGGGTGATGAAGTCGGCGCGGCGCAGCAATTCGTCGAGCTCGACCTTCTCGACGCCGAGCGCCACGGCGCGTTCCGGCGAGAGATAGGGGTCGAAGGCGACGACGCGCATCTTCAGGCCGATGGCGCGCTCGGCGACGATCGAGCCGATATTGCCGCAGCCGATCAGGCCGAGCGTCTTGGCGGTGATCTCGACGCCCATGAAGCGGTTCTTCTCCCACTTCCCGGCCTGGGTCGAGAGATCGGCCGCCGGGATCTGGCGGGCGAGCGCGAACATCATGGCGATGGCGTGCTCGGCGGTGGTGATCGAGTTGCCGAAGGGCGTGTTCATCACGATGACGCCGCGGGCGGTGGCGGCGGGGATGTCGACATTGTCGACGCCGATGCCGGCGCGGCCGATCACCTTGAGGTTCGTCGCCTGCTCGAGCAGCTTGGCGGTGGCCTTGGTGGCGGAGCGGATGGCGAGGCCGTCATACTGGCCGATGAGCTGGCTGAGCTTCTCCTTGTCCTTGCCGAGGGCGGGATCGAAGGTCACGTCGATGCCGCGATCCTTGAAGATCTGCACGGCGGCGGGGGAGAGGGCGTCGGAAATCAGGACCTTGGGGGCGGGCATGGGAAGCTCCGGCTTGCGCCGCGCTGCACGAGGAGCGTTTCGGCGCCGGGAAGGGGGAGGAACCGCTACCGTCATTCCGGGGCAGCGCGCAGCGCTGAGCCCGGAACCCATGAACACGATGGTTCGAAATATGGGCTCGACAGTCTCGCTTTCGATGGAAATGTCGTGGTCATGGGTTCCGGGCTCGCGGGCTTTCGCCCGCGCCCCGGAATGACAGGGTGAAGCGCTTACGCCGCCTTCTTGCCGAGGCCGGCCTTGGCCTCGTGGAAGGCGTAGGCGATCCACGGCATCAGCGCCTTGAGGTCGCGGCTCTGCACGGTGGCGCCGCACCAGATGCGCAGGCCGGGAGGCGCGTCGCGGTAATGGCCGAGATCGTAGCCGGCGCCGGCCTTCTCGATGATCGCGACGACCTGCTTGGCGAAGGCCGCCTGCTGCTCGCCCGACAGGGCAGTGACCGCCGGGTCGGTGAACTTCAGGCAGACCGAGGTGTTCGAGCGCGTCTTCGGCTTCACCGCCAGGAAGTCGATCCAGTCGTTCTCGCGGACGAACTTGGCGACGACGCGGGCATTGCCGTCGGCGCGCTTCACCAGCCCGTCGAGCCCGCCGACCTTCTGCGCCCAGAGCAGCGCGTCGATATAGTCCTCGACGCAGAGCATGGAGGGGGTGTTGATCGTCTCGCCGACGAAGATGCCCTCGGAGAGCTTGCCGCCCGAGGTCATGCGGAAGACCTTCGGCATCGGCCAGGCCGGCTTGTAGGTGACAAGCCGCTCGGCCGCGCGCGGCGAGAGGATGATCATGCCATGGCCGCCCTCGCCGCCGAGCACCTTCTGCCAGGAGAAGGTGGTGACGTCGAGCTTGGCCCAGTCGAGGCGCTGGGCGAAGGCGGCGGAGGTGGCGTCGCAGATCGTCAGCCCCTCGCGGTCGTCGGCGATCCAGCCGGCGTCGGGGACGCGCACGCCCGAGGTGGTGCCGTTCCAGGTGAAGACGACGTCGCGGGTCCTGGTGTCGACCTTCTTCAGGTTCGGCAGCTCGCCATAGGCGCCCTCGAAGACGCGCACATCGTCGAGCTTGAGCTGCTTGACCACGTCGGTGATCCAGCCGGAGCCGAAGCTCTCCCAGGCCAGCATGTCGACGCCGCGGGCGCCGAGCAGCGACCACATCGCCATTTCCATGGCGCCGGTGTCGGAGGCGGGCACGATGCCGATGCGGTAGTCGGCCGGGACCTGCAGGACCTCGCGGGTCAGCTCGATCGCCAGCTTCAGCTTGTCCTTGCCGATCTTGGCGCGGTGGGAGCGGCCGAGCGGGGCGTCGGCGAGGGCCTTGAGGGACCAGCCGGGGCGCTTGGCGCAGGGGCCGGACGAGAAATTCGGCACGCGCGGGCGCGTGCTCGGTGCGGTGTTCGCCATCGATGTCTCCATCCTTGCAGATGGGCGCGCCGCGTTGGGGCGGCGTGTCCCGTCGACGGGGTTAGGATGGTGGGATGGGGGGAGTCAATTCTCTAATAATCAGAAATTGACAAATAGGAAAAAAATCCTACAGTCATTAATGGATCATAAAGGCGAATCAGGCGTTAGCTGTTGTCAATGGCACTCGCTTCGCTTATTCGACCCGTTAATGGGGGATGCAAATGTTCACCGGAGCACCCAATCGAGCGACGTACGCGCCCACGAGCAAGCAAGTACGAGGGCGGCTGCATGCGCTGGTTATTTGCCATAGCACTTCGGCGAATAACCATACGCGCAGCAAGCCTGCCGAAACGTCGATTTCCGGTCGCCCGGTGACATCTAGGCAAACAGGTCCAAAGGAGCATCCTGTCGAGTTGGCGCCTTCAGTTATGCCTCTGGAGCCCGCGCAGGAGCCGGCAGGTGATCCCATGCTTGCGTCAAAGTCTCAGATCTAATAAGCGGTTCTCCTTGCTGCCCCGTTCCTACGACGACAAAGCGCAGTGTTCGCCGGAAAGAGCTAGACAGCCTTCCGCTTTCTACAATAGCTAGTTTGTCATCTGATCGCGCGAACGCGCCTACTGGAACTATAGGGACGGCTATTGCAGCAGTTGGATCGAAAGGTTCTGGATCGGGAACCTGACGATATATCTCTCCCATCGGATCAAAAATCTCTGTATTTTTTAGCTCTTCTTCGAAGTCTTTATATAAATCCCACATCAAAGTTTCTAGCTCTGGCGGTGCGTCAACGACTTTTAGGCCCAGTTCATCTCTGGCTTCTCTGCGATTGATTGGGTGTCCATGAAAATATAGTTTTGAAGCAAGGGTATCGATGGTGTCGTCTATCTTGTGCTTGTGCGTCTCTTCATTCATATGCGTTAATAGTATCTTTCGAGCTATCATTCTGCTTTGAGCAATAAATCTTTCAACATTTCCAAGTGCTAGAGGGTGTACCTTTTGCGCTAATATTTCTACAGCTTTTATGAGCTCGTCTTCATGGCGAATGCCGACTGTGTCTCTGATAAAGCTAATATATGCCTTAACGTCTTCAACGCTAATGCCGATTCGTTGCATGGTATTTTGGTCAATTGGATTGTACTCGTTGCTTACAGTTGGATCGATGGGTCCCATTTCGGCGAATGGATGCATGACAATTTCATCTGCGCCGAGGGCAAGCATTGTTGCGGCGCTGTAAGCGCGGTAGGGAACCAGAACGCCTATTTTTTTCGCGAATTCCCTAAACAGAGAAATTAGACGCCAAGGCACGACGCCATTTCCGCCATTGCTGCAGATAAATATATCTAAGCTATCTACGGGACGCTCAGGTAGGAGAGAGAGGTGTTCAAAAAAAGCCCTTACGGCATCGTCCCCCATGTTGCCACCGGCGTTCGGCCGAATGCTCGTTAGATAGCAAATTACGTGAGACCCGCGCAGGGCTTCAATTTTTTTGATTATCTCAATGCGTTCGCTGTGGCCCATCGCACCCGCTCGCTTTTTGGTTCATCACGCTGATTCGTAAGACGATACTGCACAGGCGTCCAAGAGGCTATTGGCGCTTTATGACTTATTGTTATAGCGATGCTTTTAATTACTTTATGTTTGAATGTAATATAAATTATATAGTGTGCAGTATATAGATAGAATCAATCGTAGTTGAGGATCAATATATTATATTAATAATCAGAATTTTAGATTTATCTATATTATATTTCTATAATTGCGCGATCCATGCTCTGGACACGGTAGCTGTGCCGATGCCGTTCAGCGTTGGGCGCTACCTGTCGGCAAGGATGCCTCGGGGCCGACCCCCTTCATTGATGGGAGAGGGGCAGGGGTGAGGGACCGCCGCCGGTCATCCGAACGCAACGGCGCCGCTGCGACCTTCTGCGGTGAGCGCACACCCTCATTCGGCGCTCCGCGCCACCTTCTCCCCTCCGGGAGAAGGAAAGGCCGAGGTTCGGGTGCTTTCTGGATGGCATAGGCGCGCGCGGTTCCGGCACCTCTCCCGTCATGGTTGCCCTTGTGGCGACCATCCACGTCTTGTGACGCTGCTGGCGGGTGTTTCGCGGGGAAGGCTGTCGGCTATCCCGGCCGGGTGAAGGCGTGGATGGTCGGGACAGGCCCGACCACGACGGAAGCGCGCGGGGAACCCTTCTCCCATGTGGGAGAAGGGCAGGGATGAGGGCCTGCCCTATCCGGATGATGCCGCAGCGGCGCCGCCTCGCCCTGATAATCGGCGGCGGTCCCTCACCCCTGCCCCTCTCCCATCCGGGAGAGGGGTTCCACGTCGAGGTTCTGGTGCTCGACGGGAGTACCCCACAACCTTATCCCCGCCCGCCGAACCGCCCGTATCCTGCCCCTCATCCCATCCCCGAGGGGCGGCCATCCGGAGGCATGTCGTTTGGCGGGGTGGGTGCGGCGCCTGCGGGCGGGGGTTGCGCCCCGCTCCCGGGCGGCTTCGGGAACCGCCCTGGGGGTAATACGGCCCCTGCGCGAGGAGCTCGCTAGTGGGACGGCCCGGCCCGCATCGCGCGGCCCGGCGCCGCCGTCAGGCCCTCACCGGCCGCGGCGACGACGGGCGGCGAGGCGCCAGCCGGCCGATCGGACGCGCGGCCCGAGGTTCGCATAATCGCCGCAGGCGGAGCGCCCCGGGGCGTGCGGAGGGTGGCTCAACCCCTCCGCGCCGCTTCCCGGCTCAGTGGAAGCGGACCAACAACCAGCGCCGCGCGGCGCTCCGCTGCCCCTCTCCACGCTGATCCGACCCGCGGGCGTCTCGCCCGCCGGGGCCGCGGAGGCGTGCCCTGATGACGCGCTGCGTTTGCCCGCGACGACGGTATGCGCAAGGGCGCGGCTCGTCAGGGCCCGCCGCAGGCACGTCGCCGCCGCCCGCAAGCGTGACGGCGCGGCCGGGGTGGGTGACCGCCGAAGCCCATGGCGTGCGCCCCACCCGCCGCCGGCATGGCACCGTCGCCCGCGCGCTGCGGCCAACCTCGTCGCCAGGCGGGCAGGCGCCCGCCGGCCGCGGGGGGCATCCATCCCGCCCCGCCGCTCTCTCCTGCCATGCGGGCGACACGCGGCGTGCGCAGAGTGCCGGCCGGATCGCGGGCGACGCCGCCTCGCGCATGCAGGAGGACAGCCGATGGCCGACGAGATCGTGCTCTACACCAACCCGATGTCGCGCGGGCGCATCGCCCGCTGGATGCTGGAGGAGGTCGGTGCGCCCTATCGCAGCGAAATCGTCTCCTTCGGCGCCGAGGCGAAGCCGCCGGCCTTCCTCGCGCTCAACCCGATGGGCAAGGTGCCGGTGATCGTGCATCGCGGGCGCGTCGTCAGCGAGACCGCGGCGATCTGCGCCTATCTCGCCGACGCCTTTCCCGAGGCCGGGCTGGCCCCGCCGCCGGCCGCCCGCGACGCCTATTACCGCTGGCTGTTCTTCGCCGCCGGCCCGCTCGAGGCGGCGGTGGCGGTCCGGGCGCTCGGCGTCGCGGTGCCGCCGGAGCGGATCAAGATGGTCGGCTGGGGCCGCTTCGCCGATGTGATGGACACGCTGGAGCAGGCGGTTTCGCAGGGGCCGTTCATCGCGGGCGACCGCTTCAGCGCCGCCGATCTCTATGTCGGCGCCCATATCATGTGGGGGCTGCAGTTCGGCTCGATCGAGGCGCGGCCGGCCTTCGCCGACTATGCGCGCCGGCTCGCCGAGCGCCCGGCGGCAAAGCGGGCCGCCGCGCTCGACGACGCTCTGATCGCCCAGGCGAAGCAGGGGGCGGAGGCGAAGCCGGGCGCCTGAGCCGCCGCCGCCGCCAATGCGAAAACGCCCGCGGCGCTGGCCGCGGGCGTGGTCTCTGCGGGGCGAGCAGCGGCCGCGAAAGGCCGCCTGCCCGGCTTGTTGCTTCGGCCGCCTACTTGGCGGCGACCGGCTCGCGCAGCTCCGGCGCGGCGGCGGCCTTGGCCGGGGCGGGCGCCGCGAAGCTGAGCGCGCGGTCGCCCTGCTCGTCGCGGATGCGGGTCGGCAGGCCCATGCGGTCGAGCAGGCCGAGGAAGGGCTTGGGCGGCAGCTCCTCGACATTGACCATGCCGCGCACGTCCCATTCGCCGCTGGCGATCAGCAGCGCCGCGGCGACCGGCGGCACGCCGGCGGTGTAGGAGATGCCCTGGCTGCCGACCTCGGCATAGGCCTCCTCATGGTCGGCGACGTTGTAGATGAAGACCTCGCGGGCGCGGCCGTCCTTGCTGCCCTTCACCAGGTCGCCGATGCAGGTCTTGCCGGTATAGGTCGGCGCCAGCGAGGACGGGTCGGGCAGCACGGCCTTGACCACCTTGAGCGGCACGATCTCCTGGCCCTCGGCGGTGCGGATCGGCTGCTCGGAGAGCAGGCCGAGATTCTTCAGCACGGTGAACACCGTGATGTAGCGCTCGCCGAAGCCCATCCAGAAGCGGATGTCCGGCACGTCGAGATTGCGCGAGAGCGAATGGATCTCGTCATGGCCGGTCATGTAGGTCGGGCGGGTGCCGACCACGGGCAGGTCCCAGTCCTTGCGGACCTCGAACATCTGGTTCTGGGTCCACTGGCGGTTCTGCCAGGACCAGACCACGCCGGTGAACTCGCGGAAATTGATCTCGGGATCGAAATTCGTCGCGAAATAGCGGCCATGGTCGCCGGCATTGACGTCGATGATGTCGATCGAGTCGATCTTGTCGAAATAGGCGTCCTTGGCCAGGCGCGCATAGGCGTTGACCACGCCGGGATCGAAGCCCGCGCCGAGGATCGCGGTGATCCCGGCCTTGGCGCATTCCTCGCGGCGGCGCCATTCGTAGTTGCCGTACCAGGGCGGCGTCTCGCAGATCTTCAGCGGCTCCTCGTGGATCGCCGTGTCGATATAGGCGGCGCCGGTCTCGATGCAGGCGGTCAGCACCGACATGTTGAGGAAGGCGGAGCCGACATTGATGACGATCCCGGCCTTGGTCCTGGCGATCAGCGCCTTGGTGGCGGCGATGTCGAGCGCGTCGAGCTGGTGGGCGGCGATCTCGCCGCGGGTCTTGAGCGCGCCCTTGGCCTTCACCGAGGCGACGATCTCCTCGCATTTCGACAGGGTGCGCGAGGCGATGTGGATGTCGCCGAGCACGTCGTTGTTCTGGGCGCATTTATGGGCCACCACCAGGCCTACGCCGCCGCCGCCGATGATCAGGACATTCTTCTTCTTCATCTCGGGCCGAAGCCTCCTCTTGTCTGCTGTGTCTGTCGTGTCGCGTGGATTGAAGGCCGGCGCTGCCGCTCAGGAGAGGCTCGCCTTGTAGTCGTCGAAGCCGAAGCTGCGGACGGTGCGCAGGCTGCCATCCGGCTCGCGCAGCACGATCGCGGGCATCTGCACGCCGTTGAACCAGTTCTTCTTGACCATGGTGTAGCCGGCGGCGTCCTGGATCGAGATCCGGTCGCCGGGCGCCAGCGGCCCGGAGAAGGCGAACTCGCCGAACACGTCGCCGGCGAGGCAGGACTTGCCGCACAGCATGTAGCGGTGCGGGCCGGCATCTGGGCTGACCTTGGCGCTCTGCCGGTAGATCAGCAGGTCGAGCATGTGCGCCTCGATCGAGGAATCGACGATGGCGAGGTGCTTGCCGTTGAACAGCGTGTCGAGCACCGTGACCTCGAGTGTGGTGGTGCGGGTGATCGCCGCCTCGCCGGGCTCGAGATAGACCTGCACGCCGAAGCGCTCGGAAAACGCCTTGAGCCGGGCGCAGAAGGCCTCGAGCGGATAGCCCTCGCCGGTGAAATGGATGCCGCCGCCGAGGCTGACCCAGTCGACCTTCTCCAGCAGGGCGCCGAACTTGTCCTCGATCTGGCCGAGCATCTGGTCGAACAGGGCGAAATCGCCGTTCTCGCAGTTGTTGTGGATCATGAACCCGTCGATCCGGTCGATCACCGCCGCGACCTTGCCGGCGTCCCATTCGCCGAGCCGGCTGAACGGGCGGGCCGGATCGGCGAGGTCGAAGCTCGACGAGCTGATGCCGGGGTTCAGCCTCAGCCCGCGCGCGATCCCTTGCGCCCGCTCGCCGAAACGCTCGAACTGCTGCAGCGAGTTGAAGATGATCTTGTCGGCATGGGAGACCACCTCGTCGATCTCGTGATCGGCATAGGCGACGCTGTAGGCATGCGTCTCGCCGCCGAAGGTCTCGCGGCCGAGGCGCACCTCGAACAGCGAGGAGGAGGTGGTGCCGTCCATGTACTCCCGCATCAGGTCGAAGACCGACCAGGTCGCGAAGCATTTCAACGCGAGCAGCAGCCTGGCGCCGGAGGCCTCGCGCACCTGGCGGATGATCTGCAGATTGCGCAGCAGCGCCTGCTTGTCGATGAGGTAATAGGGGGTCTGGAGCGGCAAGATGCTGTCGGGCCTCGTCGGTTCGGATCGACGCTCCCGCGCGGTGCCGCGGCGCGCTGCGCCGCGTCGTGCGGGAACTGGAAACGCGCTGGGCGCGGCCTGTGCGGGCCGCTGGCGGGTCTGCGATGGGCTTGCTTGCGATGGGCGGTGGAGGCGGCGGGCGCGCGCGGCCGGGCAGGTCCGGCGCCGCGAAGCCCACGCGGCTCAGGCGGCCGTGAGCGGCGCGATCAGCGCTTTCGCGCTGTTGCCTCTGTCCCTGCCGGCGCCGAAGCGGCCGGACGACCGGCGCGGATGCCTGTCCGGATGCCGGGCCTGGAACCCGGTCGGATGTCCGGCCTCGACCGCACGGGCGGCGCGTGACGATCCGGCGCCGGCCGGGATGGCCTGCGCGGTATGAGCGTCTTCCGTTTGGGTGGCATCCAGTCGGACTGGGCCCATCCCCAATTGGAAGAGGGCGTCGTGAGACATCGCGTCCTCCCCAACCAGCAGATGAAACCTGCAATAAGGCGTGCAAGCTATAGCATCGTTCGCGCGCCGTTCAACCGCACGGCCCGGATTTTCGTAGGCAAGCCTGTCCCCGGCCGCCCGCAAACCGTCCGCGCCGCCGCCGACGACACCGGAACATCTCGGCTAGACGCTGCCGCACGCGACGGCGCGCCGGGCCCGAACCGGCGCGGCTCTGCGGTTGGCGGCCGAGGCTGGACCGCGATCTCTGAAGCGCTATTCTCGGAGGCGCGGGCGGGTTGAACAGCGATTCGCTGCCGCTGGACCGCGATCTCTGAAGCGCTATTCTCGGCGAAGCTCGTAGCCGCATTGCGTGAGAGCTGCCGCTGGACCGCGATCTCTGAAGCGCTATTCTTGCAGACGACAGATGGTATCTCACGCATGAGCTGCCGCTGGACCGCGATCTCTGAAGCGCTATTCTGTGGGCTCCGTTGGAGTAGCGGCTGAGGTGGCTGCCGCTGGACCGCGATCTCTGAAGCGCTATTCTAGATCAGGATGGTGATCCGAGGTCTGCCCCGCTGCCGCTGGACCGCGATCTCTGAAGCGCTATTCTGAACAGGGCTGAGCAGCCCACCGAGGATCAGCTGCCGCTGGACCGCGATCTCTGAAGCGCTATTCTGGGCGCCAGCGGCGCCTTGCGGTGGTGTTGGCTGCCGCTGGACCGCGATCTCTGAAGCGCTATTCTTGATGTCGAGCGCGTGGGCACCCTCGATAAGCTGCCGCTGGACCGCGATCTCTGAAGCGCTATTCTGCGCAACGTCGTCAGGACGACCCGACAATGGCTGCCGCTGGACCGCGATCTCTGAAGCGCTATTCTGAAATACTGAGCATCGCGACCATGTCGATAGCTGCCGCTGGACCGCGATCTCTGAAGCGCTATTCTCCGCTCGCGAAAGGCCGCGTCGCGCACGGGGCTGCCGCTGGACCGCGATCTCTGAAGCGCTATTCTCGCTCGTCCCCTATCGCCTTGATATGATTGGCGATAGGGGCGGCGGCGGAGCGGCGGAAACCGGCGCTGCCTTTAGAAAAGCGCGAGCTGGTCCGGATTTTTGCGGCGCCGTTTGCGGCGCTGGCCCGAGAATCGGATGATGGTCTCATATTGCCGATCCGTGAAGGTGAGGATGTGGATGTCGCCGCGCTCGGGAAGATGCGTCTCGATGCGGCGCAGATAGGCCTCGAACTGCTCCTTGCCGTTGCAGAACCGCGCATAGACCGAAAACTGGCTCTTCTCGAAGCCTTCGTCCAGCAGGTATTCGCGGAACCTGGTCGCGGCGCGGCTCTCGGCCTTGCTGGTCACCGGCAGGTCGAACATCACGAAGATCCACATGAGCCGATATCCGCTGAGCTGGGGCAGCGTCATGAGGCGTCGCCGCGGCTCGGCGGCGCCTCCCGCTCGTCCTCGTCCTCGCATTCGTCGTCATCATCCGCGGCCTCGTCGCGCGCCGCCGCCTGCGCATGGGCGAGGCCGGCCGGACCGGAGGCAGCCTCCGCGACGCCGACCAGCGCCTCCGGCAGCGCCATTCCGGCGAGCTCGATCGCGCTCGGCGGCTGCGGCGTGACGAAGACGGACGCCTCGCCGGACTCGAAGGCGCGGGCGAGCGACTGGGCCAGTCGCTGCGCCGCGACGGAGACGGTCGTCAGCCCGCCGTCGGGGCCGGGCAGGTCGGCGGCGATCAGCGCGGCGAAGGCGCGCTTGGTGGCGGGCGTCACCGTGTCCTGCCCGCGGGCCGCCAGGCGAAGCGCCAGCAGGTCGACCAGCGGCCGGAAGGGCTCGACCAGATCGTCGGCCAGCGCGAAGGCGTTGCCGCGATGGGCGTGATGGATGCCGATCGTCGGATGCAGCCCGGCGGCGACCACGGCCCGTGCCAGCAAGGAGCGCATCACCGTGTAGCCGTAGTTGAGCAGGCCGTTGATGTCGGGCGCGTCGCGGTCGCGGCGGAAGCCGGCGCCCATCAGCAGCGGCCAGTAGCGCCGCGCCGCCTGCGCCTCGATATTGTCCGGGTCGCCGGAGCGGACCTTGCGCAGCAGCATGTCCAGCGCGGCGCGCTCGCGCCCGGTCGCCTCCAGCGCGGCGGCCTGCCAGCGGATCTTGGCGACGACCACCCGGCTCCACAGCTGCTTGGCGAGCGGCCGGCCGGCCTCCCATTGCGCCCGCATGCGGGCGTTCTGGCCGTGATGGCCGTCGAGCGGCAGCACCACGCCGACGGGCGCGTGGTTCGCCCCGCACAGCACCAGCGGCGCGCCGCGTTCCGCCAGCGCCACGGCGAGGCTGGTGGTCCACGTCACGCCATGGGCGTGGACGATCACCGCCGCGACATCGTCGAGCGCGACGCGCCCGACCTCGCTGCGCGCCTCGCTGACGATCAGGAAGCCGCGATGGGCGGAGAGATGGCGGCCGTCGGTGGCGATGTCGACGACCCGGTCCATCCCCGTCAGGCCCCGCTGCCTTTGGGCCCGCGGGCGGGATATCCCGGATCGAAGACGCGCCCGAGCTCGTCGATGCGGACCTGCCGGGCCTCCAGTTTCTTCAGGCCGCCCGTCGTCGGTGCGAAATACTTGAACGGATCCTCCTCGTTCGGCGCCGCGTCGCGCCGCTTGAGATCGCCGGCCTCCTGCGGCTCGGCCAGCGTGACCTGGCCGTTCTGTCCGAACTTGACCACACGCATCAGCTGCCGCTCGCCCTTGCGCATGATGGCGACGACATCGTCCTGATGCAGCGAGAGAACCTTGCGGGCCGTGGGGTGTTCGGCACGGATCGCGGATGAGCGGCCCGGCTGGTGCGCCTCGAACATCGAGAGGACTTCGGCGACCCAGCGGCCGTCCTTCAGCTCCCAGACGTCGAAACGATAATTGGAATCGCCCTTGTAGCCCTTGTAGGCCCGGCCCTCCCGGTCGCGGATCGGGATAACCGACAGCGTCTCGGCCACCCGGATGCGGCGCAGGCCCGGATAGCTGCGCGGGCCGCGCACGGGATCGCCGAACAGGCGCATCGCCTGCTCGAAGGCGGCGCCCTCCTTGCCGGCCGTCCAGTCCCGCAGCTTCTCGCGCAGGTCGGGGTCGCGGATCGCGTCGAGGTCTGACGGCTTGCGGAAGGCGGAGAGCGGCTTGCGGGTCACCACCTTGCCGGTCGGCGCGCCGGTGTCGTCGGTGTCGAAGCCATAGGCGGTCTCGTTGTGCAGGCGCCCGGCGGTGGCGTCCCGGCCCGGCTTAAGCCCGGCCTTGCCCGCCGTGCCGTGATCGGGCCGGTGGCTGACGGTGATCTCCCGCACCACCCGGCCGACCTCGGCCGAAAACCCGTCCCAGGGATCGGGAATATGCGCCGCGACGCGGTCGGCCGCGTCGAGTCCCTCGCGCCCGGCCTCGCGGGCGATGCGGTTGAGCAGGCCGCGATCGGTCACGCCGATGACGATGGCGTCGATGGCGTGGTGGCGATGGTCGCGCCGGTTCTTGGGCTGGCTGGCGCCGCCCGCCAGATTGTGATCGGGCAGGTGGTGGTTCAGCCCCCAGGCCCGCCGCAGCATTTCGGTCAGCCGGCCGGGCGAGACCCAGACGGGGCTCGAGCCCTCGCCGGAGCCGGGATAGAGCGCCGAGAGGTATTCGCGGGCCAGCCGCGACAGGTATTGCGTGTCGGTGAGCTGGCGCGCCAGGAAGCCGCCCTGCGCGTCGAAGCGGTTCATCGCGTCCGGCTCGAAGCGCCAGCGCTTCTCGCGCGGCAGGGCGGCGGCGCGCGCCGCGATCGCCTCCCAGTCGGCATCCGGGCCGAAGCGGGCGCGCAGGTCGGCGCGCGCCTCGAACGGCGTGCGCCGGCGCTTGATCCGGTTGGCCTCGCGCAGGCTGAGGATGCGGTTGCCGTTGGAATCGTCGAGCGTCTGGCTGAAGGGCAGGATGTGGTCGACCTCGACCGCACCCGAGAACAGCATCTCGACCGAGATCTTCTGGCCGGAATAGACGCAGCGCCGGTCGAGCACATTGTCGCGGTTGAGCTCCTCCCAGAGCTTCAGCAGCGCCCGGTTGCCGCCCTTGTCGGCCTGGCCGATCTCGGCGAGCTTGCGTGAGCGCATCTCGGCCGCCTCGCGGTTCTGGCGGTTGCGGGTGTTGACCTCCTTCTTGCGCTCCTCGTCGAGCTTGAGCTCGCGGGCGAGTTCGATCGCGATCTCGGCCGGCGGGCCGTAGCGCCGGATCAGCGCGTTGAGCACGCGCCGCAGCTGGTTGAGGCCGATATGCACGGTCGGGTTGGTCAGCCGGCCGATGCGCAGCGCCTCGTCGGTCTCGCGCGGGTCGGCGGTGCCGGGCATGATGTGCCGTTCCAGCACCGCGCCGTAATAGGGCAGGGCCGGACGGCCCTTCTCGTCGGTCCAGACCGCGCCGGTGCGGAAGTCGGAATGATGGCCAAGCCCGGCGCGCGCCACCGCCTCGCTATAGACGACGACTTCCGCCGTGAGCGCCGCGATCAGCCGGCCCGTCGCGGTCTCGCCGAAGCGGCCATAGCCCTCGGGCAGCGGCGCCCCGCTCACCGCGCGCGCCTGCTCGGCCGACAGCCCGTGCCGCTCGCGCAGCCAGGCCTCGAAGGCTGTGACCTGCGCATCGCTTTCCAGCGCGCGCAGCCTTGCGACGACCTCCCATTGCGTCTCGGGCGCCAGGGCCAGCCAGCGCGGGCCGAAGCGGCTCTTATGGGCGAGCGCGGCCGCGACCTCGTCGCCCTTCATCTCCTTGCGGTTGTCGCTCTCCTTGTTGAAGCGGGCCTCGGGCGACAGCTTCAGCGCCTTGCGCAGGCTCTGATAGGTCACGCTCTTCCGGTCGCGGAGCCTGGCCAGCAGCGCGTCGCGCTGCGTCATGTCGAGCGGCACCGGATCGCGCCCGGCCTGGACGATGCGCAGCGCGTTGACCTCCTCCAGCAGGCGCCGGCGCTGGAACAGCGGATGCGTCTTGGCCAGGCGCGCCTCGCCCGGCACCAGCGTGCAGAAGCCGATGACCGGCTCCTTCAGCGGGCGCTGGTGGAAGATGATCTCGTGGAACTGCGCCCGGCGCTCATCCGTCAGCAGCTGCGGATGGTGCTGGGCCTGCTCGTCCCAGATCGCCGCGAACTCCGCCTCCAGCGTCGCCCGGTCGGGATAGAAATCGTAGACCTCGCTCGCCTTGCCGACCTCCGCCTCCGGCGCGACGAGGCGGGTGCGCACATGCGGGATCGCATTGGGGCTGGTCGCCGCGCGCCGGCGCATGTGCAGGTATTCGCCGAGCGTGCGGGCGCCGGCCGCGTCCATCTTCTCGCGCAGGCGCGCCACGCCGATGCGGATCTTGCCGGTGTCGTCGTCCTGGCCGCGATCGGTCTTGCGGTTGGACTTGAAGCCGCGGCGCTGGTTGAGGTGGAACAGGGCCCGGCCGAGATGGAGCGGCGGCAGGGCCTCCTCGAGCGCCCGCGCCCGGAGATCGTAGGGGTCGAGCCCGGCCAGCGCGGTGCGCCCCGCCTCGTCCGCCGGGAACAGCCCGGCCGCGGTGAGGTATTTGAGCAGCGCCGCCTGCCGCTGCTTGAAGCGGTCCCGCCGGCGCCGCATCGCCCGCGCATCGCGCCGCCCGCCGGCGAGGGAGGCGCCGGATTTCGGCTCGCGGCCATCGGAGAAGATGCGCGAGCCCGCGGCGATGACGGCATCCGGACTGCCCTCGGCGTCGAGCCGCAGCACCGCCCAGCCGAGCGAATTCGTTCCGAGATCGGCTCCCAGCCGCCAGCGCATCGCAACCCCCCGGTTCCGGCCGCCGCCCTGCGGCTTGCAACCGCAGATTGTCGCGACGGGCCGGCCAGTCTGGAATGGCGGATCGCCTTGCGTCAATCGCCCTGACGCCGCCCCGTAAGGGCACGCTGTGGGCCGCTTGACGCAAGGATAAGGTCCGCTAATCTCGTGGCTTCAGAGATCGCGGGCTGGCTGCTAGCAAGTGGTTATCCGCACCAGATAAGGGCAGCGCTCCGGCGCTGCCTTTTTCGTTGGGCGGCCCGGTCGGGATGCGGCAAGTGCCGGGCGCCCAGAGTCCGGCCCTCGCCGGCCGGGCAAGGCGGGGCGCTTTGCCCCGTCCCCTCGTCGTCGAAGACCGTCGCTCGGACCACTCAGAGCGCCGCGCCGAGTGCCTTCAGCGCGCTGCGGAGGTCGATCGGCTCGACGAAATGCACCGCCTGCATGCCGACCGAACGCGCCGCCTCGACATTGCGGGCGCTGTCGTCGACGAAGATGCAGCCATCCGCTTCGAGCCCGTAGCGGTCGAGCAGGGTGCGGTAGATCGCCGGGTCGGGCTTGAGCAGGGCCTCATGCGCCGAGACCACCGCGCCGTCGAAACGCTGCAGGAACGGGAAGCGGATCAGGCATTCGGCCCATTTCTCGCGCGAGAAATTGGTGATGGCGTAGACCGCCTCGCCCCGGTCCTTGAGCTCTTCCAGCACCGCGACGCTGCCGGCGATGCTCTCGGGCACCGTCTCGTGCCAGCGCTCGTCGAAGGCGCGGATCTCGCGCTCCCACTCCGGATGCTCCGCGACCAGCGTCGTCACCGCCTCCGGCCAGGGCCGGCCGCGATCCTGCTCGATATTCCAGGCGGCGGTGCAGACATTGCGCAGGAACCAGTCGCGCCGCGTCTCGTCGGGGATCAGCCGGCGGTAGAGATGGAACGGGTCCCAGCGCAGCAGCACGTTGCCGACGTCGAACACGACCTTGCGATGACGGGCCATTGCGCGCTCCCCTGCCGCTCGTCCTCACGCGTTTGTGCACGCAGGCGGGTGCCGCAGGCAAGCCGCGCGGCGTATCGCAGGACGGCCCGCCCGATGGCGGGCGAACGCAGCGGGGAGAGGCATGGCGGTGCTGACGGCGCGACACTGGCCCTGGAACGACCGGCAGGGCCGCTTCTCGGCGCTGCGCGCGCTCGCCTTCGGGCTCGTCCTGCTGCCCGGGCTCTGGCTCGCCTGGCAGGGCTGGACGCAGCAGCTCGGCGCCAAGCCCTGGACGCAGGCCGTGCACGACAGCGGCAGCTGGAGCCTGCGGATCCTGCTCGCCACGCTGGCGGTGACGCCGCTGCGCCGGATCTTCGGCTGGAACAGGCTGATCGGCATCCGCCGCATGCTCGGCCTCTCGGTGCTGGCCTATGCGCTGCTGCACCTCGTGCTTTACTGCATCGACCTCGCCTTCGACTGGGGGCTGATCCTCTCCGAGCTGGTGAAGCGCTTCTATCTCGTCGTCGGGCTGGTGGCGCTCGCCGGGCTGGTGGCGCTGGGCGCGACCTCGACCGACGCGATGATCCGCCGGCTCGGCGCGGCGCGCTGGCAGCGCCTGCACAAGCTCATCTACGCCATCGCCCTGCTCGGCCTGTTCCACGCCGCGCTGCAATCCAAGATCGACGTGACGCAGCCGGTGCTGCTCGCCGGCTTCTTCGCCCTGCTGATGGCCTATCGGGCCCTGCTGGCGCGCCGGCCCGATCCGGGTGCCGCGGCGCTCGCCGCCACGGCGCTCGCCATCGGGCTGGCGACCGCGCTGCTCGAGGCCGCCTGGTATGCGCTTGCGACCGGCGCGCCGGCGCTCGCTGTGCTGCAGGCCAATGCCGACCCGCTGGTCTATGGCGACTGGAGCGCGCTGCGCCCGGCGCCGATCGTGGCGCTGGTCGGGCTCGGCGTGGCGCTCGGCAAAAGGCTCAGCAGGGCGCTCGGCCAGCCGGTCAGCCCATCGCGTCCAGCGCGGCGCTGAGCGCCTCGGGCGTCGGCTCCAGGCTGCGCAGCGCGGCGGTGTAGACCGCCAGCGCCCGGATGCGCCGGCCGGGATAGATCTCCGTCAGCAGCAGCCGGTAGACCGCGAGCTGGGTCAGCGTCGTCTGCGGCAGCGCCTCGGCCGAGGCCGGCGGGCGCGCCGCCGTCTTGAAATCGGCGACCAGCACCTCGTCCGGCGTCACCGCCAGCCGGTCGAGCCGGCCATGCACCGGGCGGCGGCGGCCGTCGGGCAGGGTGATCTCACCGGAGAGCGGCACCTCGGCGAGGCTGCCGGGCCCGAACAGCACCGCCATCTCAGGCCGTCCGAGCAGGGCCAGCGTATCGGCGACGATGGCGTCCCGGCGCGTCTGGGGCAGGCCGGCGCCGCGCGCCTGCGCCAGGGCGGCTGCGGTGGCGGCGCGGCGCTCCGCCGGCACCTCGGGCAGGATCTGGAGCAGGAGATGCGCCAGCCGGCCGGCCGCCAGCGCGGCGGCGGCGAAGGGGCCGTCGGCCGGGCGC
>NZ_JBDJKW010000015.1:0-86930 GCF_039673065.1 Allobosea sp. TWI1241
CACATCGGCAGCGGCGGGAGCAGCGACGGGCGCGGCCGGCATGGGCGGCGTCGCGGCTTCGGCGACCGTGTCTTCGGCCTCGGGCCGCTCTTCGTCGCGCCGGGCGGGGCGGGCGGCGGCGGCGAGGCCGAGGGCCAGCGCGAGCGCCCCGCCGAGCCCGAGCCCGACGACGCCGCCGGCGAGCACGAGGGTGCGCCGCGAGGTACCGGAGCGCTGCAGGGCCGGCATGGCCTGCGAGATCACGCGGGCATTGGTGGTGTCGATGCCGGCAAGCTCGCCGGTCTCGCGGGCGCGGCGCAGGAAGCCCTCATAGACGCTGCGCGAGGATTCGACCTCGCGCTCCAGCTCGCGCAGCTCGACCGAGGCGCGGCTGGCGGCGACCTGTCCGTCGGTGAGGCGGGTGACGCTGCCGGAGAGCTGGCGCTCGGCGTCGCGGGCGCGGTCATAGTCGCTGCGGGCGGCACGCGCGATGCGGGCGAGCTCGTCGGCGATCTGGCGGCGCGCATCGCGGACCTGGGCCTGCGCGGCGGCCAGCGCCGGATGGCGGGCGCCGAGGGACGCCGAGAGATCGGCCTCGCGGCTCAGCGCCGCGCCGAGCTGGGCGCGCAGCGCGGTCATGGTGTTGGAGGCGACCGCCTCCGGGATCGCGCCCGCTTCGAGCGACGAGGCGCGGGTGCGGGTGATCTCGTCGACGCGCGCTTTCGTCTCGGCGACGCGGGCCTGCGCCGCGACGAGCTGGGCATTGCTGAGGCTGAGCTGCTCCTCGCCGACCGGCTTGCCGCCGGCGCCGATCAGCCGGTTGGCCTCCTTGAAGCGCTCGACCTTGTCCTCGGCGCCGCGCAGGCGCCCGCGCAGCTCCTCGAGCCGGCCGGTCAGCGCGTCGGTGGCGCGCCGCGCCGCGGCGTCGCGCACCGCCGCCTGATCCTCGAGATAGGCGTTGGCGAGGGCGTTGGCTATGCGGGCGGACTTGGCGGGATCGCGCGTGGTCACCGCGATGTCGATGACGAAGGTGCGCTCGCCGCGGCGCACCTGCACCGCCTTGTCGAGCTGGGCGAGCGTGTAGAGCCTCGCCTCGCGGGAACGGCCGGCCGCATCGCCGCCGAAGAGCCCGCCGAACAGGCCCGGCCCGCTGTCGCCGCCGAACTCCGGATCGCGGTCGAGCTTCTCCTGCTCGGCCACCCTCGCCTTGATGCTGTCGGATGCGATGACCCGCGCCTGGCTCTCGAGATAGGCGGTGATGGCGCTGGCGTCGCCGCCGAGCGCATTGGGCGCCACCTCGGTCTGGAGCACGCGCAGGTCGCGCGGATCGATCAGCAGTTGCGCCGTCGAGACGTAGCGGGCCGGCAGCAGCAGGCTCGCCCCGGCGGCGAACAGCGCGCCGAGCAGGCCGCAGAGCAGCACCAGCCCCTTGCGGCGCCAGAGCGTGGCGACCAGCCAGGCCGGGTCCGCCAGCAGGGAGAACGGCGGGCCGCCCCCGGCCGGACGCGCTTGCCCGGCCGCGCTGCGGTCGGCCTCATCCGGCACTGTCTCCGTGGTGAACATCGGGCTGGGCTTCACTCTCTGTCGTCGGTTCCGGCGGGCGGCGTCGGCGCCGCATCCGCCACTGGTCCTGTCTCAGCCGCCGCGCCGGTAGCGCGTCAGCACGTCCATCATCGGCTTGGGGCGATAATCGTCGTCGAGCGGCAGCGGCCGCGCCCTGGCGGCGTCCTTGCGCGGGAAGGTCTCGTGGACCCAGCTATGGCGGTCGCTGAGCCCCCAGGTGACGATCGCCTTGGGCGGGCCGGCCGCGACCACGGTCTCCAGATAGTCGGCGACGAGGCGGGCGCAAGCGGCGTCGCGCGCCGCTTCGTCGGGCGGCAGCTTCCAGTCGATCACGTCGAGCTCGGTCACCTCGACCCCGACGCCGAGCGCCGCGAGATCGGCGACGAAGCGGGCGAGCCCGTCGCGATCGAGCGACTTGTCGGCATAGAGATGGGCCTGCATGCCGAGCCCGTGCACGGGAATGCCGGCATCCGTGAGGCGCCGCACCAGGTCGAGCGCGCAGCGCCGGCGCGCCGCGACGATCTCGCCCGGCTCCTCGAAATGGAAGTCGTTGATCACCAGCCGCGCGGCAGGATCGACGCGGGCGGCGGTGCGGAAGGCGATGTCGACATGCTCCGGGCCGAGCAGGCGCTGCCAGAGCGTGTCGCGCCACGGCCCGGCCGCGCGGGGATCGTAGGCGATGACCTCGTTGACCACGTCCCAGCTGGCGATGCGGCCGCGATAGCGGTCGACCACCGTCTCGATATGGCGGACCAGCTCGCGCTCGGCCTCGGCGCGGCCGGTCATCGCCTTGGCCCAGGGCGGCAGTGCCATGCCCCAGAGCAGGGTGTGGCCGCGCAGGGCCTTGCCGTTGGCGGTGGCGAAGTCGACCAGCTCGTCGGCTGCCGCAAAGTCGAAGCGCGCGCGGTCATGGCGCAGCGCCTCCCATTTCAGGGCGTTCATCGGCACGATCACGTCGCAATAGCGCAGCAGCGCGGCGCGAGAGCGCGGATCGCTCCGGAAGGCACCGATCTCGGCGGCCGAGCCGAGCGGCACCGGCGCGCGCGACGCCAGCGCCCCACCGGGCAGGGCTGCGAGCGCGGCCGCCCCGGCGAGCGCCTGCCTGCGGGTCGGGCGCTTCAGCATGGCGCCCCGCGACGGGCGCGGCCCGGCGCAGCGCGGCGTTTAGCCTCGCGAAAGGCGTTCGGGTTATGCAGGCGGTGGCCCGCCCCCCGCGCCATGGGGAACGAGGGCCGGTCTTCCGCCGAAACGGACCGCATGTCGCCCGACCGCGCCACCATCACTGCCTACCTCACCATCCTGAGCGGCTCCGCCGGCCGGCTCGTCATCTCGCTTGTCTACTTCCTCATCGTTGCGAATACGTTGACCCTCGGGGCCTTCGGCATCTTCGCCACGGCATCCGCCACCGGGGTCATCCTCTCGCGGCTGCTGGCCTTCGGCTTCGTCTCGCCGGTCTACCGGGTCGCGACCGTCAAGCCGCGCCTGCTCGGCAGCTATCTCGCCGGCTTCGCCGCGCTCTCGTTCGCCTCGCTGCCGCTGATCGCGCTGGCGGGCTGGGCGGTCTACGCCCTGCTCTTCGCCGGCAAGGTCGCGCCGCTGCCCTTCGCGCTGATCGTGCTGGCCGAGGTGATCGGCTGGCGCCTCGTCGAGCTGGTGGCGATCGTCAACAACGGCATGCGCCGCTTCGGCCGCGCCGCGCAGCTGGTCATCCTCGGCTCGGGCCTGCGCACGCTGGCGGCGATCGGCTTCTGGCTGCACGGGCAGGCGACGCTGGAGAGCTGGGCGCTGGCCTATCTCGGCGCGACGCTGCTCTCGGCGGCGATCGCCCTCCTCGCCTACCTGCCCCGCGTGCGGCTGCGCCTGCGCACCGCGCTCTATCCGCGCCGCATGGCGGATGCGGTGACGGCGGGCGCCGCCGACATCCTGTTCTACGTCCAGGCCGAGCTCGACAAGCTGCTGATGCTGGCGCTCGCGGGCGAGCGCGTCGCCGGACTCTATGCCATCGCCATGCGGGTGATCGACCTCACCGCCATGCCGGTGCGCAGCTTCAACCAGATGTTCGTCCAGAAGATCATGGCCGATCGCGGCATCGCCGCCGGCATCGGCCGGCGCGCGCTGATCGAGATCGCCATCGCCACGGTCTCGGTCGCCGGCCTGGTCGCGATCCTCGTGCTGCTGGCGCTGTTCCCGCGCGCGCTCGGCGGCAATGTCGCGCAGGCCGCCTATCTCTTCCTGCCGATGCTGCTGGTGCCGGCTTTCCGCAACCTCGTCGAATACCATGCCGAGCTGCTCTATGCCCGCGAGCGCACCGGCACGCGCATCCTGCTGCTCTGCGCCATCGCGGCGCTGAAGGCCGGGCTGATGAGCTGGGTGATGGCCCGCCACGGCGCCGACGAGGCCTGGGCGATCTGGATGAACCTGGTCTTCGGGCTGATCTACCTGCTCTCGGCCGCGCTGACCTATCCGCTGCTGCGCCGCGACCGCCGCCGCGCCCGCGCTTGAAGCCGTTCGCCGCAGCGCCTACAAGCCGGCAACTCCAAGGACAGATCGGGACAAGCTCATGAGACCCTCGAAGCGCGCCGCCGACGAGATGCGCAAGGTCACGCTCGAACGCGGCGTGGTCCGGTACGCGGAAGGGTCCTGCATGGTCACCTTCGGCGAGACCAAGGTGCTCTGCGCCGCCTCCGTCGAGGAAAAGGGGCCGCCGTGGCTGCGCGGCACCGGCAAGGGCTGGGTCACCGCGGAATACTCCATGTTGCCGCGCGCCACCCATGAGCGCACCCGCCGCGAGGTCACCTCGGGCAAGCCGTCGGGCCGCACCCAGGAAATCCAGCGCCTGATCGGGCGGTCCTTGCGCGCCGTCGTCGACCTCACCGCGATCGGCGAGCGCCAGATCGTCGTCGACTGCGACGTGCTGCAGGCCGATGGCGGCACCCGCACCGCCTCGATCACCGGCGCCTGGGTCGCGCTGCACGACGCGCTGAAATGGATGGGCGGGCGCGGCCTGCTCAAGGGCGCCAACCCCCTCAAGGACCATGTCGCGGCGATCTCCTGCGGCATCGTCGCCGGCAACCCGGTAATCGATCTCGACTATGTCGAGGATTCCGGCGCGCAGACCGACGCGAATTTCGTCATCACCGGCGCGGGCGGGCTGGTCGAGGTGCAGGGCACCGCCGAGGGCGCGCCCTTCTCCGAGGACGAGCTGATGGCGCTGCTGCGGCTCGCCAAGGCCGGCGTCGCCGATCTGGTGGCGCTGCAGAAGGCGGCGGTGAGCTGAACCTCTCCGTCTTTCCGGGGCTTCGCGCCGCGAAGAGCCTGGAATCCATGAACACGAGGCAAGCGGACAGTCCGCAACGAAGGAATTGCGATGACGAGGCCTGACGACCAGAACCTGTGGTCATGGGTTCCGGGCTCGCTCCTGCGGAGCGCCCCGGAATGACGGCGCGCGAGACCGCCCCCCGCCCCCTGACCGGCAAGGTCGTGATCGCGACCCACAACCAGGGCAAGCTGCGCGAGATGCGCGAGCTGATGGCGCCCTATGGCATCGAGCTGGTCTCGGCCGGCGAGCTCGGCCTGCCCGAGCCGGTCGAGGACGGCTACATGTTCGCCGAGAACGCCGCGATCAAGGCGGTGGCGGCGGCGAACGCCTCCGGCCTGCCGGCGCTTGCCGACGATTCCGGCATCTGCATCGACGCGCTCGACGGCGCGCCCGGCCTGTTCTCGGCGAACTGGGCCGGGCCGGGCAAGGATTTCGCCCCGGCCATGGCCCGCGTGCTGGCCGAGCTCGCCCGGCGCGGCGCCACCACGCCGGAGCGCCGCAAGGCGCATTTCGTCTCGGCGCTGGTGATCGCCTGGCCGGACGGGCATCAGGAGCTGTTCGAGGGCCGCGTCTTCGGCGAGATCCTCGACGCCCCGCGCGGGCTTGCCGGCTTCGGCTACGATCCGCTGTTCCGCCCGGCCGGCCACGACAAGACCTTCGGCGAGATGACCAGCGTCGAGAAGCACGGCATCCCGGCGGACGGCTCGCCCGGCCTGTCGCACCGCGCCCGCGCCTTCCACCTGCTCGCCGCCGCCTGCCTGCGCGCGCCGGACGGATCGCGCGATTGAGCGGCGGGGCCGCCCTCGCCGTGCCGTCGCCCGCGGGCGCGGGCGGGCCTGCGCACCCGACGGCGGGGGCGGGCTTCGCCGTCTATGTGCACTGGCCGTTCTGCCTGGCGAAGTGCCCCTATTGCGACTTCAACTCCCATGTCCGGCACAGCCCGCCGGACCAGGCCCGCTTCGTCGCCGCCTTCCGCCGCGAGATCGCCCAGCGCGCGGCGCTGGCGCCCGGGCGCACAGTCTCCTCGATCTTCTTCGGCGGCGGTACGCCCTCGCTGATGGAGGGGGCGACGGTCGGCGCCATCCTCGACGCCATCGCGGCGCATTGGGCGATCGCGCCCGATTGCGAGGTCTCGCTCGAGGCCAACCCGACCAGTGTCGAGGCCGGCCGCTTCCGCGACTTCCGCGCGGCGGGCGTCAACCGCGTCTCGCTCGGCGTGCAGGCGCTGAACGACGCCGACCTCAAGGCGCTGGGGCGGATGCACAGCGCCGAGGAGGCGCTCGCGGCGGTCGCCATCGCGCGCCGGCATTTCGAGCGCTATTCCTTCGACCTGATCTACGCCCGCGCGCCCGAGCAGACGCCGGCGCTGTGGCGCGCCGAGCTGGAGCTGGCGATCAGCCATGCGGCGGAGCATCTCTCGCTCTACCAGCTCACCATCGAGAGCGGCACCGCCTTCGAGCGACTGTTCCGCGCCGGCAAGCTCGCCATTCCCGATCCCGAGGCCGGCGCCGCCCTCTACGAGGTGACGCAGGAGGTCACGGCGAAGCACGGGCTGCCGGTCTACGAGATCTCGAACCATGCCCGCCCGGGCGCCGAATGCCGGCACAATCTGGTCTACTGGCACTATGGCGAATATGCCGGCGTCGGCCCCGGCGCCCATGGCCGGCTGGTCGGGCCCGACGGTCGCCGGGCCCAGTCGACCGAGAAGAGCCCGGAGGCCTGGCTGGCGCGGATCGAGGCCGGCGGCGACGCGCTGGTCGAGGACGAGCGCCTCTCCGCCGAGGCGCAGGGCGACGAATACCTGCTGATGGGGCTGCGCCTGGTCGAGGGCATCGACCCGGCGGTGTTCGAGGGGCTGGCCGGGCGCAAGCTCAACGGCAACCGCATCGGCGCGCTGGTGGCCGAGGGCTTCCTGCTGCGCCGGCCGGACGGGCGTCTGGCCGCGACGCCGGAAGGCGCCCTGCTGCTCGACGCACTGGTCGCCGATCTCGCCGCCTGAGCCGCGCCGCCGGCAGCAGGCACGAATCCCATTGTTTAACCGATTGAAGCGCGCTGGAAAGGGCTTTGGCGCCCTGCCGCCATGACGCCGCCCGCCGGCCGCTGCCACGCCTCCGCCGCAATCTGCGCCCCCGATGCCCTCGCACGGACGGAACAGTCCGGCGCTCAGGGAGGATAGGATGCAGCAGAGCAGAACCGATCGCTCGCAGCCGGCGCTGTCGCGCCGCCGCGTGTTGCAGGTCGCCGGCACCGGCGCGCTCGCCGCCGCGGCCGGCAGCGCCTTCGCGCAAACCAAGCCCGGCCCGGTCGCCCCGCCGACCACGATCACCACCCCGCCGCGCGACTTCGCGCCGGGCGGGGCGCCGACCACCTATTTCTGGGATCCAGACGTGCTGGCGCTCGACCCATCCTTCGAGGGGCTGGCCCAGCCCAATGCCGCGATCCAGCGGCTGTGGACCGGCGCGCTCTGGGCGGAAGGCCCGGCCTGGAACGCCCAGGGGCGCTACCTGCTGTGGAGCGACATCCCGAACAACCGCCAGATGCGCTGGATCGAGGATGACGGGCATGTCGCGGTCTTCCGCACGCCGACCGGCAACAGCAACGGCAACAGCTTCGACTATCAGGGCCGGCAGCTCTCCTGCGAGCATCTCAACCGCCGCGTGGTGCGCTACGAGCTCGACGGCTCGGTGACGATCCTGGCCGACAAATTCGAGGGCAAGCGGCTGAACTCGCCCAACGACATCGTCGCCCATCCCGACGGCAGCTACTGGTTCACCGATCCGCCCTATGGCGGCCAGCTCTACGAGGGCGCGCCCGACGCCGCCGGCGGGCCGAGCAACGCCGCCGGCAAGCTCAATCCCCGCCTCGGCCAGCCGCCGGAGATCGGCTTCTACAAGCGCGAGCTGCCGACCAACTGCTACCGCATCGACCCGAGCGGGCGCATCGACCTCGTCGTCACCGAGGCGCAGGTGCCCGATCCCAACGGGCTGTGCTTCTCGCCGGACTTCAAGAAGCTCTACATCGCCTCGACCGGAAAGGGACCGGGCGATACCGGCCCCGGCGGCAAGGGCGACATACACGTCTTCGACATCGGCGCCGACAACAAGCTCTCCAATGGCCGGCTGTTCTCGGACTGCATGGTCGACGGGGTGAAATGCGGGCCGGACGGGCTGCGCTGCGACGTGCAGGGCAATCTCTGGTCGGCCTCGAATGCCGGCCGCTCGGTCGGCTACAACGGCGTGCTCTGCTTCAACCCCGAGGGCAAGCTGATCGGCCGCATCCGCCTGCCGGAGGTCTGCGGCAACATCTGCTTCGGCGGCCCGAAGCGCAATCGCCTGTTCATGGCCGCCAGCCAGTCGATCTATGCGGTCTACACCGCGACGCAGGGTGCCGGGCCGGGCTAGCGCCGGCCTGCAATCGCCGAGACCGTCATGGCCGGGCTTGTCCCGACCATCCACGTCTTCATCGGGCAAGGCCGGTTTCAAGACGTGGATGCTCGCCACAAGGGCGAGCATGACGGAGGCGGGCGGCCGCAGCCCTGCTGACAGCTTCTTGCGCCGGCGCGCCTCACAAAGCATGGACCGCCCGCGGGCGCACGCCTATGGTCCCGCCCATGACGAACCCGGCCCCCCCGCTCAAGCCCGGCGACCATCTCTTCCTGGTCGACGGCTCGAACTTCATCTTCCGCGCCTATTTCCAGTCCATCAACCAGGACCGGAAGTACAATGCGCGCTCCGACGGGCTACCGACCGGGGCGGTGCGGCTCTTCGCCACCAAGCTGTTCCAGTTCGTGCGCGAGGGCGTGCTCGGCGTCAGGCCGACCCATCTCGCCATCGTCTTCGACAAGAGCGAGAACTCCTTCCGCAAGGAGATCTACCCGGCCTACAAGGGCAACCGCTCCGACCCGCCGCCGGACCTGATCCCGCAATTCCCGCTGATGCGCGAGGCGGTGCGCGCCTTCGGGCTGATCCCGGTCGAGCAGGACGTCTACGAGGCCGACGACCTGATCGCGACCTATGCCAGGCAGGCGCGGGAGGCCGGCGCCGACGTGCTGATCGTCTCGGCCGACAAGGACCTGATGCAACTGGTGGGGCCGGGGGTCGCCATGTACGACCCCGCCTCCGGCGACGCCAAGAAGGGCGCCGGCTTCCGCGCCGAGCGCCGCATCGGCGAGCCCGAGGTGGTCGACTATTTCGGCGTGACCCCGGACAAGGTCACCGCCGTGCAGGCGCTGGCCGGCGATGCCACCGACAACGTGCCCGGCGCGCCCGGCATCGGCATCAAGACGGCGGCCCAGCTGATCGGCGAGTATGGCGACCTCGAGACGCTGCTGGCGCGGGCCGGCGAGATCAAGCAGCCCAAGCGCCGCGAGACCCTGACCAATCCCGAGATCGTCGAGAAGGTGCGGATCTCGCACAGGCTGGTGACGCTGGTCGACGACGTCGCGGTCGAGACGCCGCTGGCCGACCTCTCGCTGCCGCAGCCCGATCCGGCGCGGCTGATCGCCTTCCTCAAGGCGATGGAGTTCACCACCATCACCAAGCGGGCGGCAGAGACCTACGAGGCCGATGTCGGCGCGATCGACGCCGATCCGACGCTGGCACCGGGCGGCGCGCGCGCCGCCGAGCTGAAGGCGCTCTACGCCGAGCAGGAGGTTGCGGCGCCGTCCGGCACCGCGGCCAGCGCCGCGCCCGCCGCCCCCGAGGGCCCCGCCCCGGCCGAAGGCTGGCTGCGCCCGGCCGACCTCGTCGCCGCGCGAAAGGACGAGGCACTGGCGCTCAAGGTCGACCATGCGGCCTATGCCTGCCTGCGCACCCTGCCCGAGCTGGAGGACTGGATCGCGCAGGCGCGCGAGGCCGGGCTCGTCGCCATCGACACCGAGACGAATTCGCTCGACGCCCAGCAGGCCGACCTCGTCGGCGTCTCGCTGGCGGTGGCGCCGGGCCGGGCCTGCTACATACCGCTGCAGCATCGCGGCGGCGGCGATGGCGGCCTGTTCGACGAGGGCCTTCTGCCCGAGCAGATCCCGCTCGGCGCGGCGCTGGCGGCGCTGAAGCCGCTGCTCGCCGATCCCGGCGTGCTCAAGATCGGCCAGAACCTGAAATACGACCTCGCCGTGCTCGGCCGCCACGGGCTCGACCTCTCGGGCATCGACGACACGATGCTGATCTCCTACGCGCTCGATGCCGGCCAGGGCGGCCACGGCATGGACCGGCTCAGCGAGTTGCATCTCGGCCACAAGCCGATCGCCTATGCCGAGGTCGCCGGCACCGGCAAGAACCAGATCACCTTCGACAAGGTGCCGCTCGACAAGGCGACCGCCTATGCGGCCGAGGACGCCGATGTGACGCTCCGGCTCTGGCGCGTGCTGAAGCCGCGGCTGGCGGCGGAGCGGCGCAGCACGGTCTACGAGACGCTGGAGCGGCCGCTGGTGCCGGTGCTCGCCCGCATGGAGGCGCGCGGCATCGCGATCGACCGGCAGATCCTGTCGCGGCTCTCGGGCGATTTCGCCCAGTCGCTGGCCCGGCTGGAGGCCGAGATCCACGGGCTGGCCGGCGAGCCCTTCACCATCGGCAGCCCCAAGCAGCTCGGCGACATCCTGTTCGGCAAGATGGGCCTGCCCGGCGCCAAGAAGACCGCGACCGGGCAATGGGCGACCGGCGCCGGCGTGCTGGAGGAACTCGCCGAGCAGGGCCACGAATTGCCGGCCCGCATCCTCGACTGGCGCCAGCTCGCCAAGCTGAAATCGACCTATACCGATTCGCTGCCGGGCTATGTGAACCCGCAGACGGGCCGGGTGCACACCTCCTTCGCGCTGGCGGCGACGACGACGGGCCGGCTCTCCTCCTCCGAGCCGAACCTGCAGAACATCCCGATCCGCACCGAGGCCGGCCGCAAGATCCGCACCGCCTTCGTCGCCGAAGCGGGCCACAAGTTGATCTCGGCCGACTACAGCCAGATCGAACTGCGCATCCTCGCCCATATGGCCGACATCCCGCAGCTGCGGCAGGCCTTCGCCGACGGCGTCGACATCCACGCCATGACCGCCTCCGAGATGTTTGGCGTGCCGGTGGCCGGCATGCCGCCCGAGGTGCGCCGCCGCGCCAAGGCGATCAATTTCGGCATCATCTACGGCATCTCGGCCTTCGGCCTCGCCAACCAGCTCGGCATCGGCCGGGAGGAGGCCTCGGCCTATATCCGCAAGTATTTCGAGCGCTTCCCCGGCATCCGCGACTATATGGACGCGATGAAGACCGAGGTGCGGGCCAAGGGCCATGTCGAGACGATCTTCGGCCGCGTCTGCCATTATCCGGCGGTAAACTCGAAGAACCCGTCGGAACGCGCCTTCGTCGAGCGCCAGGCGATCAACGCGCCGATCCAGGGCTCGGCCTCCGACATCATCCGCCGCGCCATGATCCGCATGGAGGGCGCGCTGGCCGAGGCCGGGCTCGAGGCGCGCATGCTGCTCCAGGTCCATGACGAACTGGTCTTCGAGGTGCCGGACGCGCAGGTCGAGGCCTCGCTGCCGGTGATCCGCGCGGTGATGGAGAGCGCGCCGCTGCCGGCGGTGGCGCTCAAGGTGCCGCTGGTGGTCGAGGCGCGCGCCGCCGGCAACTGGGACGAGGCGCACTGAGGCGCGAGACCCGTATGCCCCGGCCGGAACCGCGGCCGGGCCCCGCGCGTTGACCGGCGTTGGCGTGCCCGTGCGGGGCACGCGGGTGCGGGATCGAGCCATCATGCTGAAAGCCACCGCCTGGAGGCCGTTCCCGCGCTACCGGCCGGAGGATGCCGAGCCGGAGGACGCCGCGCCGTCGCGCGAGCTCTCGCCGCAGGAGCACGATCTGGTGCTGCGCTATGCCATCGTCGGCATCTTCGTGATCCTGGCGACGGTGGCGCTCTATCTCACCCGCGTCATCTCGCTGCCCGTCACCGCCGGCGTGATCTTCGGGCTGGTGCTCGGCCCGCCGGTCGATGGGATGGTGCGCCGCGGCGTGCCGCAGCACCTGGCGGCGGCGATCGTGGTGCTCGCCGGCGTCTTCGTGCTGCTGATGCTGGTCGCCACGCTGACCGTGCCGATCGCCGCCTGGAGCGACCAGGTGCCGGCCATGGTCACGGCGCTGAAGCTGCGCCTCGTCAGCGTCCTCAACGTCATGGAGGAGTTCAAGCGCTTCGCCGCCGGGCTGGCCGGCGATGAGGGTGCCAAGATCAGCGTCTCGGACGGCAACCCGCTGGTCACGATCGCGCTGTCCTCGACAACGGTCGCCGGCGGGCTCTTGGTCTTCGTCGCTACCGTCTATTTCTGGCTGGCGACGCGCCGCCATCTCAAGGCGCGGGTGCTGCGGCTGTGCTTCGGGCGCGATGCGCGCCGCTCGGCCGGCAGCTTCTTCGAGGAGATCGAGACCCGCACCGCCCGCTATTTCGGCCTGGTGACGATCATCAATCTCGGCATGGGCCTGATCAGCATGGCGATCGCCTGGTGGGCCGGCCTGCCCTATCCGGTGTTCTGGGGGGCGCTCGCCTTCTTCCTCAACTATCTCGCCTTCATCGGCCCGATCATCGTCACCGTCGCCTTCTTCGCGGCGGGGCTGCTGTCCTCGCCCTCGCTGCTGGTGGCGAGTGCCCCTGCGGCGGCCTATTTCGTCGTCCACCTGATCGAGGGCAATGCGGTGACGCCGGTCTTCGTCGGGCGCCGGCTGACGATCTCGCCCTTCCTGGTGTTCATCTCCTTCATCTTCTGGCTCTGGCTCTGGGGGCCGATCGGTGCGGTTCTGTCCACACCGATCCTGCTCGTCGCCATGGTGGCGCGCGAGGAATTCGTGAAGTACCGTGAGGCGGCCCAGGAGGCGGAGGGCGCCGAGAGCGCGGGCGCGACGACGGCCGGAACCGTTGCGCAGCTGGCGCGTTGAGGTTGCACGCCCCGTCCGGGCAGAACGCCGGACGTTATGATCAAGGTCAAGCGAGGGAGCCGTCCGATGGCCGCATCCACCACCACCGCCAAGCGTCAGGCCGCGTCTTCCGCCCGGCGTGCCAAGGCCGAGGCCGAGCGCACCGTCGAGGACGTCGCCGAGCGCGCCAAGGCCGGCGGACGCCGCGTGCGCGAGGAGGTTGACGAGCTCGAGACCAGCCTGACCCGCGGCGCCGAGGATCTGGCGGCGACCGTCAGCAACAGGCTGCGTGCCGTCGGCGTCGACACCGACAAGATGGCGGACATCGCCCGCGAGCAGGCCAGCGACCTGCAGGACCTGATCGCCCGCGAGATCCAGGAGCGGCCGCTGCGCGCGCTCGGCCTCGCCGCCGCGGTCGGCCTGTTCGTCGGCTTCCTCTCGGCACGCTGACGTCATGCTCGGGGGGCTATCGGCTCTGATCGCGGGCGAGGTCGGCGGCATCGTGCGCCGCAACGTGACCGTGCTCGCGCTCTATCTGCTCGCATTCCTGCTGGTCGCGGCTGCGGTCGGCTACGGGCTGAACGCCCTCCACATCGTGCTGACCTTCCATTACGGCGCCATCGCGGCCAGCCTGTGGATCGGCGGCGGCCTGCTGGTCGCCGCGCTGATCTGCGTGATCGCCGCCGCGGTGGTGAAGAACCGGCGCCAGCCCGTGCCGAAACTCGCCATGGCGGCGGCCGCCGCCCCGGCGGCGGCGCGGCTGGTCGGCAGCGGCAAGATCGGCTGGAAGGCCGGGATCGTCGGCGGCGTCGTCATGCTCGGCCTGATCCTCGGCCGGCAACTCGCGAAAGGCGACGATGCCGACGAGGCCTAGCGCAATCCGGCACGACGCGATGAGCGAGCGCCGTCCAAGTCTGCCGACACGGCAAGGAGAGAGGTCGACCTGCGCCCGACAGGGCGGAGGTCCGTCCTCCCCGCCGTGAACGCAGCGTCTGCGTCCATGCGGGCTTTTGCCCTTTCGCGAGCGCGGCGCCCCGGCGGCGCGTGGTCGTGCCACGGGACGCCGCGTCGTCCGCCGCTCTCCCCAGGCAGGTTCGCATGAGCGCTTCGGTCCACCGCACCGGAAGGGAGCAGGCCGGCCTATGGAGCCAGCTCGTCGGCAGGCTGAGATCGGTCTCGCTGACCGTCGTCGCCGTCGGCGTCGTCGGCATCGCCATGATCGTCGCGGCCTGGATCAACATCCAGGCCGAGGAGGCCGGCCGTCAGGCGGTGCGCTCGGTCGACATCCGCGAGCGCGCCGAGCGCTTCCTGGTCAGCATGCTCGATGCCGAGACCGGCCAGCGCGGCTTCCTCTTGACCGGCGACGACCGCTATCTCGAGCCCTATGAGCGCGGCCGCGCCAACGCCCTGCCCGATCTCGCCAATATCCAGAGCCTGGTCGAGGGCAATGCCGAGCAGCGCGCGCGGGTCGAAAGGCTGCGCCAGCTCGCCGACCGCAAGCTGCAGGAACTCGACGAGACCGCCAGGCTGATGCGCGCGAACCGGCGCGACGAGGCGGTGGCGCTGGTGCGCCAGGGCGTCGGCCGCAACACCATGGACGAGCTGCGCGACGTGGTCAGCGCGCTGCAGGAGGAAGAGAGCCGGCTGATCGAGGAGCGCAACCGGCTGGAATCGCGCCGGCGCATCAAGGCCAGCATCGGCATCCTGATCGCGCTTGCGGGCCTGAGCTTCATCGCCTGGCGCCAGATCCGCCTGCGCAGCCGGCGCAATGTGCTGCTCTCGACCTCCAACAGCGAGCTGGAGCAGCGCGTCGCCGAGCGCACCGCGCAGCTGGAGAACGAAAGGCTGCGCATCGAATCCCTGCTGCGCGACGTCAATCACCGCGTCGGCAACAACCTCTCCATGGTCTCGGCCCTGCTCAGCGTCCAGAGCCGCCAGTCGCGCGATCCGGCGGTGAAGGAGGCGCTCGGCCAGGCGCAGTCGCGCATCCAGGCGATCGCCGCCGGCCAGCGCCGGCTGCGCCTCGACATCGAGGCCGACGAGATCGAGGCCCGCCCCTATATCGAGGACCTGCTGGCCGAGATCGGCAAGCAGGTCGAGGGCCGCCCGATCACGGTTGCGCTGGAGATGGAGCCGATCCGTCTCGCCGGGCGCGACGCGGTCTCCTTCGTCGTGCTGCTCAACGAGCTCGTCACCAACGCGATCAAGCACGCCTTCCCGGACGGCATGGCCGGCTGCATCACCATCCGGCTGGCGGAGGATCCGGCGGAAGCGACGCTGCTGCTCTCGGTCGAGGATGACGGCGTCGGCATGCCCGCCGAGAAGGCGGTCGAGGGCCTCGGCCAGTCGGTGATCCGCAATCTGCTGCGCAGCATGCGCGCGACGATGGAAACCACAGCGCCGGCCGCAGGCAGCGCGCGGCCCGGCACCTGCATCGCGCTGCGCATCCCGAAGCGGGCACCGCAGCAGGAAGACGGCCAGGCGAGCGCCTGACCGGCGGCCCCGTCACGCATCCCGCCACGGCCGTCACGTCATCGCGGCCATGCTTCGACAACCGCCAGAATCATCACTCGGGGCTTGGCGATCCAGGGCCTGGCGATCCAAGGCTTGGCGATCGGCGCGCGCCTCGTCTCGGCGCCGTGCCCGTCAGGCTCTGCGCGATGCGCGCAAGGCCCGGGCGGAACGCCGCGGCGTGTGGTCTGGCGATGAGGTCGGGGGGGAGAGGGCGCTGCGGGGCCGGCCTGCGGCGGGAGGCGGAGCGCTCGATAGAACTCGGGCCGGGCGGTCGCGGCCGCCGGGCGACGTGTCAGCGTGGCGCGACTGCGGCGTTGACGAAGCTCACCAGCTCGCGGGTCGAGAACGGCTTGCGCACGAAGCGCACGTCGCGAAGCTCGCTGGGGACCTCGCCCGGCGCCGAGCCGGAGACGAAGGCGAGCGGCGTGCCCTTGGCGCGCAGCGCGGCCGCGACACCGAAGGTCTTGCCCCCGATCACGTCGATGTCGAGCAAGGCGCAGGCGATCGGCAGAGACACGACCTCCTGAGCCCGCGACAGCGACTCGACGATGATGGTTTCGGCTCCGTCTCCGAGCGACTCGGACACGGCGGCCTCGATGTCCATCGCGATGAACGGATCGTCCTCGACGATGAGAATTCGAATATCCGACATACCAGCGCTACCTTCCAGCGACACCATCAGGCTCCGTTGTTTCTCCTGCTTTTGGTACCGAACAACGTCCACGCCGAACGTCTTGTTCCGGCCAGGCACGCAACGGCCACGAAACCTGCTGCATTTGACTCAATTTTGAGGCGCGAAGGTTAGCAAACGGTAATCGCAAGGCCGATCCCTCAGCGCGGCCGCCCGGCCCGCACCAGACGCAGATCGAAGGCCGTGACCCCGATCGCGACATTGGCGCCGCGGCGCAGCGGCAGGGCGCGCGGCTCGAGCCGCACCCGCGTGTTGCCGGCGACCAGCGAGGCGCCGCCCGTGGCCGGACGGGCATAGCGCCCGTTCAGCGCGCCGAGCGGGGCGCGGGCATAGACGCCATAGACCCGCCAGGAGGCGAGGCTGCGGCCGACGGCCTTGGGGTCGAGCGCGAAGCTGCGGATCGCCCCGGTATAGATCTGCATCGGGCCGCGACGCGGCCGGAAGCGGCAGGTCAGCGCCCGCTGCGTCGTCACGGCGGCGACGAGGCCGGTGCCGATGCTGCAGGTCAGGGTGCCGGACGGCGTACGGCTCTGGGCCGCCGCCGGCTGCACCGGCAAGGTCAGGCCCGCCAGCATGGCGAGCACTGCGAAAGCTCCGAACGACCGGCCCATGCTGCCTCTCTCCACTCCGAAACCCCGTCAAAACGCGCCAAGCCCCTCATAGTTCCCGCCGCACCGGAACCGCAATCCGGACCTATGCGTTGACGGGGACACAACAGGGACCGCGCTTATGTCGCCACAGGGCAAGACCTCTCGGTCGACAGCCATTCCGTTGCTGCTCGCGCAGCGCGATTGTCCGCCATTCTGGGAGCTGGAACAACTGCTCTCGTCGGGTTTTGCGCTGGATGATGCCTTGCAGGAGCTTTCGCGCCGCCGCGCCGAACCGGGCGAAGGCTTGGCACCTGCTCCGCGATCACAGTGTCGTGCGCGCCAGCGCGCCAGCCTCACACCTTAAGCGCATCCTTCGCGGCGGCGATCCGTCCCGCTGCTTTCTCGCTACTGACAGAAGCGCGAGCGGCCGCTGCCGCGGCGCTGGATGTCGAGATGCAGGTGATCGGCATGGGCGGCGTCGGAGCCCGGCCCCAGCACGGTCGAGAACGCGCCGCAGGCCGCCTGCCTGGCCCCGGCCAGAAAACGCTCCTGCACCAGCCCGCCCGGCTTCGCCACCATGATCTCGCTGCCCGCCCCCTCGCCGGCGAAGCGGAAGGCGAAGATGTCGAGCGCCCGGCCGGTGGCATGCTCGCTCATCGGCGTGCGGGCCTGGCGGTTGCGGCGCCGGCATTCGTGACCGCCGCCGACGCGCAAGGCGATCAGCTCTTGGTTCATCGCGCCGCGCGCCAGCGGCACCAGGGCGGTGTCGGCCCAATGCGCCATGGCGCGCGCCATCTCGCAGGCGACCAGCGGCGGCGGCTCCAGCACCAGCGTGCCCGGCCCGTCCGGACGCCGCACCGCGAGCCGCTCGACCCGGACCGGCTCCTCGACGCGGCAATCGCCGGCCGACGCCGCGAGGTCCTTGGCCGCGACGGGCTGGAGACGATGGCCCTCGGCAGTGAGCCGACGCAGGCACTCGGATAGCGCCGGGCCGTCGCTCGCCGCGGCCGGCTCGGCAGGTTTCGCAGGGGAAGCGGGGGGCGCCGCCTCGGGCTTCGTCGCAGCGGGCGCCGGCGCGGATTCAGGCTGCGGCGTTTCGGGCGGGACTGGCCTGGATACGGATGGTTTGGATGGGGAGCGCTCGGGCGGAGCAGGCCTCGGCGCGGCGCTGGCCGGGCGCTTCGGCGGCAGCGGCGCGGTGACGGTGCGCTCCGTTCCGGC
Source organism: Allobosea sp. TWI1241 (assembly GCF_039673065.1). Taxonomy (NCBI): domain Bacteria; kingdom Pseudomonadati; phylum Pseudomonadota; class Alphaproteobacteria; order Hyphomicrobiales; family Alloboseaceae; genus Allobosea; species Allobosea sp. TWI1241. Next base: position 17,761 of record NZ_JBDJKW010000015.1, read on the forward strand.
CGGCTGCGCGCCTGCAGGCGTCGCCAGCGCGAGCGCCATTACGAGCAGGCTTCCGGGCAGGACCGGTCTCATGGCGCGTCTCCTCAACCGCCGCGGGGCGGAAAGGAACGCGACGGCGCGCGGGCGGGTTCCCCCGCCCGGCGCGAAGCGAGGCTCAGGCCGCCTTGCGGCTGGCCCGGCGGTCGAAGAACAACGCCTGGCTGATCGCCGCCTTCACCGCCTCGGGCTGGAAGGGCTTGGTGATCAGGAAGGCGGGCTCGGGCCGGTCGCCGGTGAGCAGGCGCTCGGGATAGGCGGTGATGAAGATCACCGGCACGTCGATCGATTCGAGGATCTCGTTGACCGCGTCGAGGCCGGAGCTGCCGTCGGCGAGCTGGATGTCGGCCAGCACGAGGCCGGGCCGCTTCTTCGCTACCAGCTCGATCGCCTCTCGATGGGTGCGGGCGACCCCGGTCGGACGGTGGCCGAGCTCCTCGACCATGGTCTCGATGTCGAGCGCGATGATCGGCTCGTCCTCGATGATCAGCACGTCGGTGGCGACCTGCTCGGCGATCTCCTGGCCGGCCGACTGGACCAGCTCGGACGCCTCCTTCGCCGAAACCGCCATGATCGCGGCGACCTCGTCGATGCTGAAGCCTTCGACGGTGCGCAGCAGGAAGGCCTGGCGCGGGCGCGGCGTCAGCGCGTCGAGATTGCGCTCGGCCGCGGGACGCTCCAGGCTCGGCGCGCTCGCCTGAGCCGCGCTCGACTGGGCGTTCACGCCGATCGAGGACCAGAGCTGCAAGAAGACGCGATACAGGCCGATGCGGGCATCGACATCGCGCGGGAAGGAGGCGGGATCCTCGACGAGCGCTTCGAGCGTCGCGACGACATAGGCGTCGCCGCTGACCTGCGTCCCGCTGAGTGCGCGGGCGAAGCGCCGCAGATAGGGAAGATGCGGCGCGATTTCCTTCGCGATGGACATGGACTGACCCCTTTGAACTTGCGGCAAGAGAGCACCCAAGATACTGTTTTGACAAGATAATTATTTTCGCCGCAAACGGGAACCTTTTCGATTCCCGGCCGTTGTTAGGCCGGATTGGTGTCTGTGCGGGCCTGATGGCCGCCGGACATCGGCGCCGGTGACGCAGGGTAGTGCGGGCCGGCAGGTGCGCATCTGGACGGGGCCACCTGACCCGCGACAGCCGTGCGGGCGGGACGCCTTTGGAGCGAGAACGACATGCGTAATGCGAATGAAGCCCGATCGGGGGCGGACGCCGGGGACGAGGCCGAGATCGTGCTCGACCCCAGGGTTCAGGAATCGATCGGCCGCTCGCTCAAGGCCCATTACGACGACCTCGTCAGCGCGCCCGTCCCGGACAAGTTCCTCGTCCTTCTCGCCCAGCTCGAAGCGACCGAGCAGCGCCTTCCGGCCAAGGACGCAGCCGATGAGCGCGGATGACTTCAAGAACGGGCTCGTCGCCGAGATTCCGAACCTGCGCGCCTTTGCGGCCTCGCTGTCCGGCTCGATGCAGCTCGCCGACGACCTGGTGCAGGACACGCTGCTGAAGGCCTGGGGCAACGCCGAGAAGTTCCAGCCCGGCACCAGCCTGCGCGCCTGGCTCTTCACCATCCTGCGCAACACCTATTACTCGCTCTACCGCAAGCGCGGGCGCGAGGTGCAGGACAGCGACGGCACCTATGCCGACCGGCTGGCGACGCATGGCAACCAGGAAAGCCATCTCGATCTCGCGGATTTCCGCAAGGCGCTGGCCAAGCTCCCCGAGGAGCAGCGCGAGGTGCTGATCATGGTCGGCGCGACCGGCCTTTCCTATGAGGAGACCGCCGAGATCTGCGGCGTGGCGATCGGCACGATCAAGAGCCGCGTCAACCGGGCGCGCTCGCGCCTGGCGGAGCTTCTGTCGATCGGAGGCGCCGACGACCTCGGGCCCGACCGTCGCATCGCGGCGGCGGTGCAACGTGCGGGACCGGAAATCGTCAACGGCTGATCATGGGACTGGCGCGTTTCACGACAGTCCGAGGGCGCCTCCTGGCGCTGATGATCGCGATCGCCCTGCCGATCGCGGCGCTGACGGCGGCCGCCGCCTTCTCGACCTATCGCACCCTGCTCGACGCGATCAGCGTGTCGCAGATGCGCACGGCGGAGGATTTCGCCGTGCGTTCGCGCGTCTGGTATCGCGGCGCGCTGCGCTCGCTGCTGCTGGCCGCCGGCGTCTACGAGCAGGCCTCCCCGGCCGACCGGGCCGCCGGCTGCCCGTCGCTGGGCCCGATCCTGCGCGGCGTCTCCGGCTATTCGGCCGTCTATCTCCATATCGAGGGCCAGCCGGCCTGCTTCGCCACCATCGACGAGGTCGCGACGCGCGCGGAGGTGGAGGGGCTGACCAAGACCCTGCTGCCCATGCCGGTCATCTCGCCCTGGGCCGGCAAGGACATCGCCGAATCCCGCTATGGCGAGGTCGAGATCCGCGGCCGCAGCCATCTGGCGGTGCTGTCGAAGCGCGATGTCGGCGGCCGGCGCGAGACCGGCATCCTGCTGGTCGATCCGCAGATCCTCGCCAATGTCTTCGATCTCGGCGGCGCCGACCCGACGCTGGCGGTCGCGCTCGTCAGCCGCGGCAAGGACGCCGCCATCCTGCGCAGCGGCGGCCCTGACGGCGGAGGCTGGCTGCCGCGCGAGGAACATGTGCCCGCGACCATCGAACGCTGGAGCGCGCCGAGCCGCGACGGCGACCAGCGCACCTATGTCGCCCGCATGGTGGCAGAGCCGGATTTCTACGTGGTGGCGAGCTTCGACCGCACCGCGGAGCGTGCCGCCGTGGTGCAGTTCTACGCGCTGCTGCTGGTGCCGTTGCTGATGCTGATGCTGCTCTGCCTGGTCTATGTCCGGGCGATCGACCAGCATTGCGTGCGCTGGCTGCGCGGCATCGAGGCCGCCGCCCGCTCGCGGGTGCAGGGCCCGCGCACCCAGGCGCCGATCTCCGACACGATGCCCAACGACATCCGCAGCGTGGCGGAGGCGTTCAACACCATGGTCGACGAGCAGGGCGTGCGGCAGCGCCGGCTGCAGACCGCGCTCGACGACAACCGCTTCCTGGTGCGCGAGCTGCACCACCGGGTGAAGAACAGCCTGCAGGTGGTGCAGAGCTATCTCGGCCTGACCAAGCGCCAGCATCGCGGCGAGGCGCGCGCCGTGCTGGCCGACGCCGAATGCCGGGTGCACGTGCTCTCGGCCGCCTATCGCTTCACCCTCGCCGATGGCGAGATGCAGCCGGTCCGGGTCGATCTCTTCCTCGACGACGTGGTCGCGATGATCGGCAGCCTGATCCGCACCGGGGCGCAGGACGTCTCGGCGACGCTGGACAGCCAGGCTTCCCTGCCGATCGACCGGATCATCCCGCTCGGCTTCATGATCGTCGACGTGGTCTCGAGCCGGCTGCGCGGCGGCGGCGATGCGGCGATCGCGATCTCCATCAGCGATGTCGACGCCGCGACCATCGAGGTGGCGATCCGCGCCGACCGCGACAGCGACCCTGTGGTGCTGCCGCGGCTGTTCGCCGGCCTGCTGACCCAGGTCGAGGCGGTGGCCATCCCCTATGAGGCGGACCGGCGCACGCTCGGCGTCTGGCACATCCGCCACAACGCCCCGGAGGCGCCGGCGCGGGTTCAGCGCGCCGCGGGCCCGGGCGGCGAGGCCGGGGTGATGGTGACGCCGACGCTCAAGCCGACGAACGAGCCGGTCGGCCCGACATAGCTGCCCGAGACCGGCGAGGCGTCCTCGGGCACGCGCGCCACGGCGACGCGCAGCAATTGCCGGTCGGCGACGAGGTCGTTGGTCGGGTCGAACTCGATCCAGCCATCACCGGGAATGAAGACCTCCGCCCAGGCATGGGTCAGGCCGACCACCGAGGTCAGCTCCGCCCCGCCCGAGCGCTCGTGGATGTAGCCGGTGACGAAGCGGGCGGCGAAGCCGAGCCGGCGCGCCAGCTCGATGAACAGCCAAGCATAGTCGCGGCAGGAGCCGCTCGCGAGCCGCAGCGTGTCGACCGGATGCTGCGTGCCCTCGTCATAGCGCACCGCATAGCTCAGCTCGGCATAGATCTCGTGCGCCAGCGCGCGCAGCAGATGGCCGCCATGGGGCCGCTCGCCGAAAGCGCGCAGCCAGGCGTCGAGCGCGCCGTCGGGATCGGCGGCGGCATGGTCGAGATAGGGCCGCAGCACCGCAAGCTCGCCGGGCGAGTAGATCACAGGGCCGCCGAGCAGGTCCGGGCCGATGGGGGTATGCGGCAGGGCCGGGCCGAAGCGCTGCACCAGAAGCTCGCTGACGATATCGAGCGTATCCGCCTCCCGGGCGAAGCTCGCCATTGCGACCGAGTTGCCATAGGCGTCGTGCATCCAGCGGAGGCTCGCCGGCGGCGAGAGCGTGATCGCGGTGTCGAGCACGCGCAGGTCGAAGGAATCGCGCGGGCGCAGCATCAGCCGATGCGGGCCGAAGGTCACCGGCACCGCATAGGTGTAGGTCGTCGCGTGACGAATGCGCAGATACATGGCGTCCCCCGTCGAGGCGGCCGCGCAGGTCGCCCTGGCGCGATCGACCTCATGCAAAGAGCCGCCTCGCGGCGGCTCGGTCTTTCACCCGGTCATGTCGGCGTGCGGGCCGGTATCGCGCCCCGCAGCGTCGGGATCAGCGCAGCACGGTCGCGCCGGGGATCCGGGCCTCGATGCGGGCGTCGTCACGCGGCTTGGCAGGGGCGACACGGCTCGCGGCGACCGTGGAGGTCACGGCGACGCCCTCGCGCAGCTTCGCCTGGGCCACGGCGGTCGAGCTCTGGTCGCCCGCGCCCTGGAAAGCGGCGCCGGTGGTCAGCGCGGCGACGAGGAGCCCCATGGCTCCGAAGAAGGTCGCTGCACGCTTGATGGGGGCAAGGCTGGCGGTGGACATCATGCTCTCCCTCATGGCGGTTCGGTGGGTCAACGCCGTCGCGAGGTGCTTGTTCCGATCTGCCGCGGAATCGCCGGAGGCGTGAAAATGGCCGGGCCCGCGCCGGGCGACGGGCAGCTCCGCGCGGCGCCGGGCCAGAAAAAACTGGATTCGCCCGCGCCTTGACCTCATATGGCAGCGGCGTAACGTCACGGTTTCGTCATTCCAGCCGTGGCGGGACCGACGATCGACGACGCAGCCGAGGTTCCATGGTCCAATCCACTCCCGGCCGGCGGCCGCGCGCCGCCTCCCTCGCCGCCCGCCTCGGCTCCTCCTCGATGGCCTCGCGGCTCGAGGACGAGGTCAGGCTGACGGCGGCCGGGCTGGCCGACAGCGTGGCGGAGGCGAAGCTCAAGGTCTCGGCGACGCGCTACAAGGTGGTGGACGAGGTCCGCAACACCGCCGACAAGCTGAAATCGCGGGTGCGCAAGGCGGCCGACGAGGCCAAGGCGAAGCTCGGCGACGATGCGCGCTTCCTGAAATCCTGGATCGATTCCCCCGGCCGCACCGGCGCCGTCGCGCCGTCGAGCCCGTTCCTGGCGCGGCGGATGGCCTCCTTCGTCGATCCTCAGGTGCCCGGCCCCGTGGTCGAGATCGGCCCCGGCACCGGCCCTGTGACCGAAGCGCTGATCGCCCGCGGCGTCGCCGAGGAGCGGCTGGTTCTGGTCGAGTTCAGCCCGGAATTCTGCGAGTTGCTGCGCAACCGCTTTCCGCGCGCCACGGTGATCGAGGGCGACGCCTATGCGCTGTCGCGCACGCTCGCCGACCGGCTCGAGGGCCGCGCCGCCGCTGTCGTCTCCTCGTTGCCCCTGTTCAACCGCCCGCCGCCGGAGCGGCTGCGGCTGGTGCGCGACGCCTTCGACAACGTGCTGACGCCCGGCGGGCCCTTCATCCAGTTCACCTATGCGATGATCTCGCCGATCCCGCGCAAGGGATCGGGGCTGAAGTCGCAGGTCTCCGACTGGGTTCTGCGCAACATCCCGCCGGCCCGCGTCTGGGTCTATCGCCGCCCGGCGGCCTGAACGCCCGGCCCCGACCGTCCCTCCATCCGCCCGGAGCCATCGCCATGCCCAGCATCCTCGTCTTCGCCGGATCCTGGCGGCCCGGCTCGATGAACACCCGCCTCGCCACGCTGATCGCCGGCAATCTCGAGGCGGCCGGCGCGCAGGTGACGCAGATCTCGCTCGGCGACTATCCGCTGCCGCTGATCGACGCGCGCGCCTATGAGAGCGAGCCGCCCGAGGAAGCCCGCAAGCTCGCTGAGCTGGTCGTGGCGCATGACGCGCTGTTCATCGCCAGCCCCGAATACAACGCCGGCTATCCGCCGGCGCTGAAGAATGCGCTCGACTGGGTCAGCATCGCGCGCAAGGGCGGCCCGGCGCTGCGCGACAAGGTGGTGGCGATCGGCGGCGCTTCCGCCGGCAGCCTCGGCACCTATCGCTGCCTGACGCAGCTGCGCACCGTGCTGGAGCTCGGCTTCGGCGCGCTGGTCATCCCCGAAATGCTCGCGGTCAGCGGCGCCGACAAGGGCTATGGCGCCGATGGCGACCTGGCCGACAAGCGGATCGCCGGCATGCGCGACCGGCTGGTGGCGCGGCTGGTCAAGGTCGCGGGCCTCGCCCCCTGAGAGCGCCCGCTCTGGCCTTCGCGGGCCGGATGCGGCACATCCGGGGCCATGCCGACGCCCAGCGAATCACAAGCCCGCGCGCTGCTGAAGTCCGCCTTCGGCTATGACGATTTCCGCCCCGGGCAATGGGAGGTGATCGAGGCCGCGCTCGCCGGCCGCGACGTGTTCGCGGTGATGCCGACCGGCTCCGGCAAGTCGATGTGCTACCAGCTGCCGGCGCTGGCCGCGGGCGGGCTGACTCTGGTGGTCTCGCCGCTGATCGCGCTGATGCGCGACCAGGTCGGCCAGCTGCTGCGCGCCGGCATCCCGGCCGCCTCGCTCAACTCGATGAACAGCGAGGAGGAGGCCGCCCGCGCCTGGGACCTGCTCAACGCCGGCAACCTGCGCCTGCTCTTCGTCTCGCCCGAACGCCTGGCCGGCGAGGGGCTGGTGGCGCGGCTGCGCCGGCTCGGCGTCTCCCGCCTCGCCATCGACGAGGCGCACTGCGTCTCGCAATGGGGCCATGATTTCCGCCCGGAATACCGGCTGCTATCGCGGGTGCGCGAGGCGCTGGGCGACGTGCCCGTCACCGCGCTGACCGCCACCGCCGACCGCCAGACCCGCGACGACATCGTCCAGCAGCTGTTCCCGCAGCCGCCGCAGATGGTGGTGCATTCCTTCGACCGGCCGAACCTCAAGCTCGCCTTCGCGCCCAAGGACCAGCCGCGCCGCCAGATCGACGACTTCCTGAAGATGCACCGCGGCGGCTCAGGGATCGTCTACTGCTCCTCGCGCAGCAAGACCGAGCGGCTCGCCGAGGCACTACGCGAGAAGGGCTGGAAGGCCTATGCCTACCATGCCGGGCTGGAGCAGGAGGAGCGCAACCGCAACCAGGACATCTTCCTGCAGGAGGACGGGGTGGTGGTCTGCGCCACGATCGCCTTCGGCATGGGCATCAACAAGCCCGATGTCCGCTTCGTCGTGCATGCCGACATGCCGGGCTCGATCGAGGGCTACTACCAGGAGATCGGCCGCGCCGGGCGCGACGGGCTGCCGGCCGACACGCTGACGCTCTACGGCGTCGAGGACATGGCGCTGCGCCGGCGGCAGATCGACGAGAAGGCGATCGACGACGAGCGCCGGCGCATCGAGCACCGGCGCCTCAACGCCATGATCGACCTGTGCGAATCGGCGCTGTGCCGCCGCTCGGCCCTGCTGGCCTATTTCGGCGAGGACGTGCCGCCCTGCCGCCACGGCCAGGCGCCGTTCCGCTGCGATCTCTGCGGGCCGGCCGCGCCGGAGCTGGTCGACGCGACGCTCGACGCCCGCAAGCTGCTCTCGGCCGTGATCCGCTCCGGCGAGCGCTACGGCGCCGGCCATCTCGCCGACATCCTCACCGGTTCGGCGACCGAGGCGATCCGCCGCCAGAACCATGACGGGCTGAAGACCTTCGGCGTCGGCTCCGACAAGTCCAAGGGCGCCTGGACGGCGCTCGCCCGCAAGCTCTTCGCCGCCGGCGCCCTCGCCGAGGCCAGCAGCGAGCATGGCGGCTTCCGTTTGACGCCGAAGGGCGAGGACATCCTGTTCGGCCGCGAGCCGATCGCGCTGCGGGTCGACCCGCTGGCGGAACGGCGCGGCCGCCGCGGCCAGCGCGAGGCGGCCCGTGCCGACGGGCTCGACGGCGAGACCGCCGCCCTGTTCGAGCATCTGCGCCAGCTGCGCCTCTCCATCGCCCGCGAGGAGGGCGTCGCCGCCTACATCATCTTCACCGACCGCACGCTGATCGCCATGGCGCGCGAACGGCCGGCGGCGCTGGAGGAGATGCGGGCGATCGAGGGCGTCGGCGAGCGCAAGCTCAGCCAGTACGGCGAGGCCTTCCTCGACGCGATCGCGAGCTTCGCGGGGTAGGATCGGGAACTGCGCCGCCCCTCCCCGCGTACGCGTGCGTGCGCACGTGAAAAAGCCACACCGAAGGCCTATATTCCGCAGGCGAATCAAGATCATCGCGGGCGCGTGCTCGCCCGCCGAAGGACCCGTTCATGAGCGAAGCCGCCCGCAATACCGCCGCCGAGGACTACGGCGCCGATTCCATCAAGGTTCTCAAGGGCCTGGATGCGGTGCGCAAGCGTCCCGGCATGTATATCGGCGACACCGACGACGGGTCCGGCCTGCACCACATGGTCTACGAGGTCGTCGACAACGCGATCGACGAGGCGCTGGCCGGCCATGCCGACATCGTCACGGTGACGCTGAACGCCGACGGCTCGGTGACGGTGTCCGACAACGGCCGCGGCATCCCGACCGATATCCACAGCGAGGAAGGCATCTCGGCGGCCGAGGTCATCATGACCCAGCTCCATGCCGGCGGTAAGTTCGACCAGAACTCCTACAAGGTCTCGGGCGGCCTGCACGGCGTCGGCGTCTCGGTGGTGAACGCGCTCTCGGTCTCGCTGAAGCTGCGCATCTGGCGCGCCGGCAAGGAGCACTTCATCGAGTTCCGCCATGGCGAGGCCGTAGCGCCGCTGGCCGTGGTCGGCCCGGCCGGCGACAGGCGCGGCACGGAGGTGACCTTCCTGCCGTCGACCGAGACCTTCACCATGGTGGAGTTCGACTTCAAGACGCTGGAGCGGCGCCTGCGCGAGCTCGCCTTCCTCAATTCGGGCGTGCGCATCGTCCTGACCGACGCCCGCCATGCAGAGGTGGTGCGCGAGGAACTGATGTACGAGGGCGGCGTCGAGGCCTTCGTGCGCTATATTGACCGCGCCAAGACCCCGGTGGTGCAGCAGCCGATCACGCTGACCGCGGAGAAGGACGGCATCACCGTCGACGTCGCGCTGTGGTGGAACGACAGCTACCACGAGAACGTGCTGTGCTTTACCAACAACATCCCGCAGCGCGACGGCGGCACCCATCTCGCCGGCTTCCGCGCGGCGCTGACCCGGCAGATCACCGGCTATGCCGAGAGCTCCGGCATCGCCAAGAAGGAGAAGGTCTCGCTCACCGGCGACGATTGCCGCGAGGGGCTGACCGCGATCGTCTCGGTCAAGGTGCCCGATCCGAAGTTCTCCTCGCAGACCAAGGACAAGCTGGTCTCCTCCGAGGTGCGCCCGGTGGTCGAGAACATCGTCAACCAGGCGCTGTCGATCTGGCTGGAGGAGCATCCCGGCGAGGCCAAGACCATCGTCGGCAAGGTGGCGGAAGCCGCCGCCGCCCGCGAGGCCGCCCGCAAGGCGCGCGACCTGACCCGCCGCAAGGGCGCGCTCGACATCGCCTCCCTGCCCGGCAAGCTGGCCGACTGCCAGGAGCGCGACCCGGCCAAGTCCGAACTCTTCATCGTCGAGGGTGACTCGGCCGGCGGCTCGGCCAAGCAGGGTCGCGCCCGCGAATACCAGGCGGTGCTGCCGCTGCGCGGCAAGATCCTCAACGTCGAGCGCGCGCGCTTCGACAAGATGCTGTCCTCCGACCAGGTCGGCACGCTGATCACGGCGCTGGGCGCCGGCATCGGCCGGGCCGAGGCCGAGCAGGGCGGCTTCAACCTCGCCAAGCTGCGCTACCACAAGATCATCATCATGACGGACGCCGACGTCGACGGCGCCCATATCCGCACCCTGCTGCTGACCTTCTTCTTCCGGCAGATGCCGGAGCTGATCGAGGCCGGCCACCTCTTCATCGCCCAGCCGCCGCTCTACAAGGCGACGCGCGGCAAGTCGCAGACCTATCTCAAGGACGAGCGCGCGCTCGAGGACTATCTGGTCGAGAGCGCGGTCGACGGCGCGGTGTTCCGCACCAGCGACGGCGTCGAGCGCGCCGGGGCCGATCTGCGCACGCTGATCGAGGAGGCGCGCAATGTCCGCCTGACGCTGGCGCAGCTGCATTCGCGCTACGACCGGCGCGTGGTCGAGCAGATGGCGATCGCCGGCGCGCTGAAGCCGCTCGACGATCTGCCCGAGGCCGAGGCCAACGCCGCCGCGGCGCGCGTGGCCGCGCGCCTCGACGCGATCTCCGACGAGCTGGAGCGCGGCTGGGAAGGCCGCGCCGCCGAGGGCGGCTTCCTGTTCTCGCGCATGGTGCGCGGCGTGAAGCAGGTGGCGACGCTCGACGCCGGCCTGCTCGCCAGCGCCGAGGCGCGCAAACTCCAGGCCGCCGCCGGCTCGCTGCACGAGGCCTATGCCCGGCCGGGCACGCTCAGCCGCAAGGGCGACGACCATGCCGTCAACGGCCCGAGCGACCTGTTCGAGGCGGTCAACGCCATCGGCAAGAAGGGCGTGGCGCTGCAGCGCTACAAGGGGCTGGGTGAGATGAACCCGGAGCAGCTCTGGGAGACCACGCTCGACCGCGACGTGCGCTCGCTGCTGCGCGTGCGCGTCGACCAGAACCAGGAGGCGGACGATCTCTTCGTCAAGCTGATGGGCGACGTGGTCGAGCCGCGCCGCGAGTTCATCCAGACCAACGCCCTCAACGCGACGGTCGACATCTGAGACGCCGCCGGCAGCGGACTTCGTCCCCGCTGCCGGCGCCGCGCAGGCCGATCCTTCTCAAGGCCCTGCGATATAAAGAAAAACCCCGACCGCCCTCTCCGCTACCATGGCTTTCGCGGCGCCTGAGGCCGCGGGCATGGGGAGTGTGGACGAGATGGCGAAGGACATCGCCCGTCGCGGGTTTCTGACGGGGACGGCCGCCCTGGCGGCCAGCGCGGCGACAGGGTTCGCCTGCGTCGAGATCGCCAGCGCGGCGCCGATCACGGTGCCGACCGTCGACCGGCTCGACATGCGCGTGCTGATCGATTCCGCCCATGACCAGTTCCTCAAGCCCGCGACCGTGCAGGGCGTGCGCCATCTGCCGCCGGGCTCCGGCCGCGGCGCCGACTACCGGCAGGTGCTGCACAACCAATGGGGGCTGTCGCTCTTCCTGCAGACGAAGCGGGCGGAGGAGGAGCGCGCCATCCTGCTCGATTTCGGCTACAGCCCCGACGCGCTGCTCAACAATATCGACATCCTCAAAGTCGACGCGGCGCGCATCGACGCGCTGATCGTGAGCCACGGCCATCACGACCATTACGGCGGGCTGACCGGCTTCCTGGCCAAGTATCGCGAGCGGCTCTCGCCGGAGCTGCGGCTCTATGCCGGCGGCGAGGACAATTTCTGCCATCGCGTCAGCCCGACGCCGGTACAGGGCCAGTTCACCGATTTCGGCCAGCTCGACCGGCGTGAGCTCGCCGCCCACAAGGTCAAGACGGTGCTGTGCGAGACGCCGACCGTCGTCGCCGGCCACGCCTTCACCACCGGCCAGATCAAGCGCCGCTCGCTGGAGCGGATGCTGCCCAACACCTTCGTCGAGCGCGGCATCAAGGACGGGCTCGGCTGCGACGCCACCCATTACAGCGCGGCCGAGCTGCAGGGAAAGATCGTTCCCGACGAGCATGTCCACGAGCACGCCACCTGCTTCGCCGTGAAGGGCAAGGGGCTGGTGGTGATCAGCTCCTGCGGCCATGTCGGCATCGTCAATTCGGTGCTGCAGGCGCAGGAGGTCTCCGGGATCGAGAAGGTCCACGCCATCGTCGGCGGCTTCCATCTCGGCCCGGCGCCGAAGGACTATTTGCGGGAGGTCGTCGCCGAGATCGGCCGGCTGAAGCCCGACGTCGTCATCCCGATGCACTGCTCCGGCCTGAACTTCGCCCTCGAGGCGCAGGCGCAATATCCCGAGAACGTCATCGTGCCGACCACCGGCAGCCGCCTGGTCTTCGGAGCCTGAGCATGGCCGCGCCGCGCACCGGATACGGGCTGCCCGCCGCCCGCCATGGCGGGCTGGCACGGCTGCTGCTCGCGGCCGCCTTCCTGCTGCTGTTTGCCGTGGTGCTCGCCCCGCCCTCGCGCGGCGAGGCGCCGCGGCGCTCGGCGGCCGAGTTGATGGACGTGCTGATGTGGGATCGCGAGCCGGTCGGCGGCCCGTTCGCGCTGACCGACCAGACCGGCACGCCGCGCACCGAGGCCGACTATGCCGGCCGCTTCCTGCTGGTCTATTTCGGCTTCAGCTACTGCCCCGACATCTGCCCGACCGACCTGTTCCAGATCGGCCGGGCGCTCGACGCCCTCGGGCCCGAGGGCGAGGTGATCCAGCCGCTCTTTGTCACCCTCGACCCGGAGCGCGACACGCCGGCGCATCTGGCGGAGTACCTGCCGCTGTTCCATCCGCGGCTCGTCGGGCTGAGCGGCCCGGCCGAGCGCATCCGCGCCGTCGCCGACGCCTACAAGGTCTATTACCGCAGGGTCGAGACCGGCGGCGGCGACTACACGGTCGACCATTCGGCCTATGTCTACCTGATCGATCCGCAGGGCCGCTATCTCGGCTTCTTCCCGCCCGGTACCGCGGCGGAGCGCATGCTGACCATCATCCGCCCGCATCTGGCGCGGGCAAGGGAGGCGGCGCGCTAGCGCGGGTCGGCCCGCCGGATTTGGCGCTGCGGCCGTCTGGCGGTATTGAGCCGGGCATGTGCCGCCCGGCACGTTTCCCTCCGCCAGATCCGAGCGACATCCATGAGCGACACCCTGCCCGACCGGCTCTCGGTCAACCCGAACAGCCCCTTCTACGACGAGGAGGTCCTCGCCAGGGACATCGGCGTGCGCTTCAAGGGCGTCGACAAGACCAATGTCGAGGAATACTGCGTCAGCGAGGGCTGGGTCCGCCTGACCGCCGGCAACGCCAAGGACCGCCACGGCAACCCGATGACGGTCAAGCTCAAGGGCACGGTCGAGCCCTATATCCGCGGCAAGGCCGAGTAAGGCTAGGCGGGCGCGCGGCCGGCTCAGCCCGCCGCGCGCAGGTCCTTGTAGAAGAAGGTCGAGCCGCAGTCCCGCCCGTCCGGCATCAGGGCGTAGCGCGGGATCGTGCCGGCCTCGTGCCAGCCCAGCCGGTTGTAGAAGGCGCGGGCCGGCGAAGCCTCGTCGGTGTCGAGCACCAGCAGGTCGCGCCCCAGCGGCGCGGCCGCCGCCTCCACCGTCCGCATCAGCGCCGCGCCGATGCCCTGCCCGCGCGCCGCGGAGTGCACCAGCACCTTGGCGACCTCGGCGCGATGGCGCTGGTTGGCGCGGGCGATCAGCTGCAATTGCGCCGTGCCGACCATCACGCCGCCGGCATCATGCGCCGCGAACAGCAGGGTGCGCCCGGCCGCGACCTCGGCGGCGACCGCGTCCCAGAATCGCGCCAGATCGGCGGGCTCGCTCCAGCTCATGAATCCGACCGAGGCCCCGCCGGCGACCGCGTCGGCGAGGAGCCGCGTCAGCGCCGGCCTGGCGGCCTGCGCGTCCGCGGCGTCCAGCCTGGTGATGGCGATCCCGTCCATGCGCTGCGCCTTCCATCGTCGGATTATCCACTATAAGAGATTATTTTCTGCCATGATGGAGTCAAGCGGGACAAAGCCGCCGCAGCGCCGGATTTCCGCCGCTTGCGCCCGCCTGCGCCGCGCGCCGTCGCGCGCAAGCCCTTGGCGGCACACGCGGGCACTGCTATGGCCCGCCCATGAGCACCCGCAGCTTCGACAACATCCGCAACTTCTCGATCGTGGCCCATATCGACCACGGCAAGTCGACGCTCGCCGACCGGCTGATCCAGCTGACCGGCACCGTCGCGGCCCGCGACATGAGCGACCAGATCCTCGACTCGATGGACATCGAGAAGGAGCGCGGCATCACCATCAAGGCGCAGACGGTCCGGCTGGACTATCTCGCCAAGGACGGCAAGAGCTACGTCCTCAACCTGATGGACACGCCCGGCCATGTCGACTTCGCCTATGAGGTCTCGCGGTCGCTGGCGGCCTGCGAGGGCTCGCTGCTGGTGGTCGACGCCTCGCAGGGCGTCGAGGCGCAGACGCTCGCCAACGTCTACCAGGCGCTCGACGCCAACCACGAGATCGTCACCGTCCTCAACAAGGTCGACCTGCCGGCCGCGGATCCGGAGCGGATCAAGGAGCAGATCGAGGACGTGATCGGCCTCGACGCCTCGGAAGCGGTGGCGATCTCGGCCAAGACCGGCCTCAACATCGAGGGCGTGCTCGAGGCGATCGTCGCCAAGCTGCCCGCGCCGAAGGGCGATCCCGACGCGCCGCTGAAGGCGATGCTGGTCGACAGCTGGTACGACGCCTATCTCGGCGTCGTCGTGCTGGTGCGCATCATCGACGGCGTGATGAAGAAGGGCATGACCATCCGCATGATGCGGGCGAACGCCAGCTACGGCATCGACCGCGTCGGCGTGTTCAAGCCGAAGATGACCGAGGTCAAGGAGCTCGGTCCCGGCGAGGTCGGCTTCTTCACCGCCTCGATCAAGGAGGTGGCGGACACCGCCGTCGGCGATACCATCACCGACGACAAGCGCCCCGTCGCCGAGCCGCTGCCGGGCTTCAAGCCGGTGCAGCCGGTGGTGTTCTGCGGCATCTTCCCGGTCGACGCCGCCGATTTCGAATTGCTGCGCGGCGCGATGTCGAAGCTGCGCCTCAACGATGCCAGCTTCTCCTACGAGATGGAGACGAGCGCCGCGCTCGGCTTCGGCTTCCGCTGCGGCTTCCTCGGCCTGCTGCATCTGGAGATCATCCAGGAGCGGCTGGAGCGCGAGTTCAACCTCGACCTGATCTCGACCGCCCCCTCGGTCGTCTACCATCTCAAGCTGCGCGACGGCTCGGTGCTGGAGCTGCACAACCCGGCCGACATGCCGGACGTGATGAAGATCGAGGCGATCGAGGAGCCCTGGATCCGCGCCACCATCTTCACGCCCGACGAATATCTCGGCTCGGTGCTGAAGCTCTGCCAGGACCGCCGCGGCCTGCAGATCGATCTCGGCTATGTCGGCGCGCGCGCCAAGGTGGTCTACGACCTGCCGCTCAACGAGGTGGTGTTCGACTTCTACGACCGGCTGAAGTCGATCTCGAAGGGCTACGCCTCCTTCGACTACCAGATCACCGATTATCGCGAAGGCGACCTGGTGCGCATGTCGATCCTGGTCAATGCCGAGCCGGTCGACGCGCTCTCCATGCTGGTGCACCGGACCCGCGCCGAATCGCGCGGCCGCGCCATGTGCGAGAAGCTCAAGGAGCTGATCCCGCCGCACATGTTCCAGATCCCGGTCCAGGCGGCGATCGGCGGCAAGATCATCGCCCGCGAGACCATCCGGGCCCTGCGCAAGGACGTGACCGCCAAGTGCTATGGCGGCGACGCCACCCGCAAGCGCAAGCTTCTGGAGAAGCAGAAGGAAGGCAAGAAGAAGATGCGGCAGTTCGGTCGCGTCGAGATTCCGCAGGAAGCCTTCATCGCCGCCCTCAAGATGGACGATTGAGGCCAGCTGCGCCCGCTGGGCGCAGGACTGCCTGAGCCCCCCGCCACGTCTTCCGGATCGCCGCACGCCCGAGAGGGCGCGGCGCGGCGATCCATCGCATCAGCGTCGCATCGGCTGAGGCCGGAAAGGGACCTGCCCTTTCGTGTGCGGTGATTCAGCGCCCGGCCTGCGCCGTCCTGCCTTCGGCCGCGCGCTCGGCGGCGGCGACCACCGTGTCGGCGGTGAGCAGCTGCGGCAGGATCTCCGCCGGGGCGCCGGCCCGGCCCGGATAGGCGAGGTAGAGCGGCACGCCGGCGCGACCGTGCTCGCCCAGGGCCGCGGCGATGGTCGCGTCGCGATTGGTCCAGTCGGCCTTGAGATAAACCACGCCGAGCCGGGCGAACGCGTCCTTCACCTCCTGCCGCGACAGCGCCACGCGCTCGTTGGCGAGGCAGGTGATGCACCAGGCCGCGGTGAAGTTGACGAAGACCGGCTTGCCCTGCGCCTGCAATTCGGCGACGCGCTGCGGCGTCCAGGCCTCGCTGCCGCCGCGCGCGCCAGCGGCCGGGGCCGGCACGGCCGTATCGAGCACGAAGGCGCCGACGCCGAAGGCGAGCACGAGGCCGAGCCCGAGCGCCGAGAGCCGCAGGCCGCGCCCGCGCGCGCGGGTGACGCCGAGCAGCCAGACCGCGAAGCCGGCGACCAGGATCGCGACCAGCGCCGCCAGCGCGCCGCCGGCCCCGGCCTGCACCGTCGCGACCCAGATCAGCCAGATCGCGGTCGCGAACATCGGGAAGGCGAAGGCCTGCTTCAGCACCAGCATCCACGGGCCGGGCCGCGGCAGCAGGCGCAGCAGCCCCGGCGCGAAGGAGAGCGCCACCACCGGAGCGGCGAAGCCGAGCGCCAGCGCCAGAAAGACCGCGAGCGCGAGCGCGGGCGGCTGCGTCACGGCATAGCCCATCGCGGCGCCCATGAAGGGGGCGGTGCAGGGCGTCGCCACCACCACCGCGAGTGCCCCGGTGAGCAACGCGCCGGCCGGGCCGTTGCCGGTGGCGACGGAGCCGCCCAGCCCCTGGATGCGTCCGCCGACCTCGAAGGCGCCGAGCAGGTTCAGCCCGATCAGCACCATCAGCACCGCAAGCCCGATCACCAGCGGCGGCGATTGCAGCTGGAAGCCCCAGCCGGCGCCGAGCGCCACCACGAGCCCGGCCAGCGTCAGGAAGGTCGCGACCACGCCGGCGAGGAAGAGCAGCCCGTGCAGGCGCAGCGTCGCGCGGCTCGCCTGCGCCATCTGGGCGAAGCCGAGCGCCTTGATGAACAGCACCGGCAGCACACAGGGCATCAGGTTGAGGATCAGCCCGCCGGCGAAGGCGAAGCCCAGCGCGATCCACAGCGTCAGCGTCTCGGCCGGCGGCGGGGGCGGCAGGGTGGCGACCGCCGGGGCCCTGGCCTGCGGGCCTGCGGCAAGCAGGGCCGGCTCCGCGGTCGCGGCGAGCAGCAGCGCGCGGCGCGTTCCGTCCTGGGTGAAGGTCAGCACGCCTTCCTGCTCCGCGCCGTCGAGCTTGAAAGCGTCCGAGCGCTTCAGGGCGAGCGTGCCGCCGTTCAGCAGCTGCGGCGCCGAATGGTCGATCAGCGTGTCGGTATGCGGGAAGAAGAAAACCTCGCGCGCGCCTTCGGGCAGGCCGGGCAGGGTGAGCGACAGCCCGTCCTCGCCGGTCGCGGCGAGCGCGGCCGTGAAGCCGGCCGGCCGCGGCAGGGCGGCCTCGGCGGCGGCGATGCGCGTCGCGGCGGCCTCGTCGACCACCGATGCGCTCTCGACCGGCAGCGACAGGGCGAAGCTGCCCTCCTCGGGAATGCAGATCGTCTCGCAGACCAGCCAGCTCGCCTTGGCCCGGATCCGCAGCGTCTCGCCGGGGCGCAGGCTCGCGGGCACGCTGATCTCGACCGGCAGGACGACCTCGCCTTTGAAGCCGAAATTCACCAGCGGCGGGAAGGGGATCGCCTCCGGCGCCGGCCATTGCAGCGGGCCGGCGGTCACGCCCGGCGGCAACTCCCAGTCGATCCGCGTCGGCTCGCCGGAATCGCCGGGATTGCGCCAGTAGCTGTGCCAGCCCGGGGCGAGGCGCTGCACCAGCGCCATGCGGAAGCGCTCGCCCGGCACCACCGCGTCGCGGTCGGCGATCAGGGTGGCGGTGACGCGCGGCGTCATGGCCGGGGCGGATTCCGCCGCGGCGGCGAGGCCGGGCACCAGCAGCGACAGGCCGAGCGCGACGCCCCGCAGGGCGGTGCGCAGGCGACGGAGGGAGGCGGCGGGCGCGATCATGGCCGTGTCATGCGCCCTTCGGCCCCGCTTTGCCAGTGACAAGCCGGTGAGAGCGGCGCGAGGTCGCAGGCGCGGCGAGGGCGGGCGCGGCGGCCGGCCATCTCAGCCCGCCCCGAGCCGCTCGCCGCGATAGACGCCGCTGCGGATGCGCTGCCACCAGTCGCGATGCGCGAGATACCAGGCGACCGTCTGGCGCAGCCCGCTCTCGAAGCTCTCCTGCGGCCGCCAGCCGAGCTCCCGCTCGATATGCGAGGCGTCGATCGCATAGCGCCGGTCATGGCCCGGCCGGTCGGCGACGAAGCGGATCAGGTCGGTGCGCGGGCCGATCGCCGGGTCGGGGGCGAGCTCGTCCATCAGGGCGCAGATCGCGGTGACGACCTCGAGATTGCTGCGCTCGGCCCGGCCGCCGACATTGTAGCTCTCGCCGGGGCGGCCGCGCTCGGCGATCAGCGCGAGCGCGCGGGCATGGTCCTCGACATGCAGCCAGTCGCGCACATTGGCCCCGTCGCCATAGACCGGCAGCGGCGCGCCCTCGAGCGCGTTGAGGATCATCAGCGGGATCAGCTTCTCGGGGAAGTGATAGGGCCCGTAATTGTTGGAGCAGTTGGAGAGCAGCACCGGCAGCCCGTAGGTGTGGTGCCATGCGCGGACCAGATGGTCAGAGGCCGCCTTCGAGGCCGAATAGGGCGAGGTCGGCTGATAGGGCGAGCTCTCGGTGAAGAGCCCCTGCGCCCCCAGCGAGCCGAAGACCTCGTCGGTCGAGACATGGTGGAAGCGGAAGCCCGCCCGCTCCGCCTCCGGCAGCGCCCGCCAGTGGCGCAGGCTCTCCTGCAGCAGCACGAAGGTGCCGCCGATATTGGTCTCGATGAAGGCGGCCGGCCCGTCGATCGAGCGGTCGACATGGCTCTCGGCGGCGAGGTTCATCACCACGTCGGGGCGGAAGGCGGCGAAGGCCCGGCGCATCGCCTCGGCGTCTCCGATATCGGCCTGGAGGAAGGAAAAGCGCGGATCGCCGTCGACCGGCGCGAGATTGTCCAGATTGCCGGCATAGGTCAGCTTGTCGACCACCAGCACGCGGTGCGGCGTCTGCGCGATCAGATGGCGCACCACGGCCGAGCCGATGAAGCCGGCGCCGCCGGTGACCAGATAGCGCCGGCTCATGCGGGATCTCCGGCGCGGAAAGGCGTCTGGAAGCCGGCGAGGCCCGGCAGGGCGCGGTCCTTCTCCGAGAGCTGTGCGGCGTCGCGGGCCACCGGCCAGTCGATCGCCAGCGCCGGATCGTCCCAGGCGAGGCCGCCCTCGCAATCGGGCGCATAGGGGCCGTCGACCTTGTAGGCGACCTCGGTATCGGGTTCGAGCGTGCAGAAGCCGTGGGCGAAGCCGCGCGGCACGAAGAGCTGCTCGGCGCCGTCGGCGCTGAGACGCGCCGCGCACCAGCGCCCATAGCTCGGCGAGCCGGCGCGCAGGTCCACCGCGACATCGTAGACCGCGCCGCGCAGCACGCGCACCAGCTTGGCCTGCGCCGCCGGCGGGCGCTGGAAATGCAGGCCGCGCACCACGCCGGGCGCGGCCGAGAGCGACTGGTTGTCCTGCACGAAGCGGGCGGCGATGCCGGCGGCGGCGAAGGCCTCCTCGCTCCAGGTCTCCATGAAGTAGCCGCGCGCGTCGCCGAAGCGGCGCGGGCGCACCAGCACGACGTCCGGGATCGACAGGGGCTCGAAGGCGAACTTGCTCATGCCCCTTCAAAGCCCGGCCGGGCGCCGGCCGTCAACGGGGCGGGCGGTCAACGGGTGCGGGCCGTTACCGCGCGCGGGCGATACGCCCGCCGCTCATCGGCGCCGGGACGCCGGTGGTCAGGGGGAAGCTGATCGGCAGCCCGGCCAGCCGGCGCATGGCGAGGAAGGCGAAGCACTCCGCCTCGATCGCGTCGCCGCGCCAGCCCACCGCCTCCGCCGGCACCGCCTCGGCACCGCTGCGGGCGGCGAGCGCCGCCATGATCGCCGGGTTGCGCCGGCCGCCGCCGCAGACGATCAGCCGGCGCGGACGCACCGGAAGCAGGTCGAGCCCGCGCCCGACCGTGCCGGCAGTGAAGGCGGTCAGCGTCGCAGCGCCGTCCTCGAAGCAGAGCCCATCGGCCATGGCGGCGGTGAAATCGTGCCGGTCGAGCGATTTCGGATAGGGGGCGGCGAGATAGGGATGGTCGAGCAGGCGGGCCAGCCGCGCCTCGTCGACCCGGCCGGCCAGAGCGAAGGCGCCGTCGCGATCCATCTCGCCGCGGCCGTGCCGGCCGATCCAGTCGTTGAGCGGGGCGTTGCCCGGGCCGGTGTCGAAGGCGAGGATGCGGCCCTGCGCGTCGAAGGCGCTGAGATTGCCGACGCCGCCGAGATTGAGCACGGCCGTCTCCGGGCCGCCGCCGAGCCCGGCGAGCAGCGCGGCGTGATAGCTCGCCGCCAGCGGCGCGCCCTGCCCGCCGGCGCGGACGTCGTCGCTGCGGAAGTCGTAGACCACGTCGATGCCGAGATGCCGCGCCATCAGGGCGCCGTCGCCGAGCTGGCGGGTGTCGCCGCGCCGTCCCGGCGCGGGCGCGCGGTGCAGCACGGTCTGGCCGTGGAAGCCGATCGCCGCGACCTCTTCGCGCGCGATGCCCTCAGTGGCGAGGAAGGCGGCGACCGCCTCGGCCTGCGCCAGGGTCAGCGCCTGCTCGGCCTCGGCGAAGAGCGCCGGCTCCGGCCCCTCGAAGCGCCAGTCGCGGGCGGCCGCGACGGCGCGGGCGAGCAGCTCGCGTACTTCCGGCCGGTAGGGCGAGAGCCGCCACGGGCCGAAGGCGGCGACGCCCTGCCCGTCGGTGCGGATCGCCGCGATGTCGATATTGCCGTCGAGGACGGTGCCGGTCATCAGGCCGACGGCCCAGGCCGATTGGCTGGCGGGCTGCATGGACGCTGCGCCTTTGTTCTCGTGCGCTCCCGCGGGGGAGCGGCGCGGCGGATCAGCCGGCCATCAGCGCGGCGTCATAGGCCTCGCGCAGCATCTCCTCGCACTGGCGGGCCTGCTCGCGGGCGCCGTCGTGCAGGATATGGGGCGCGATGTCGCGCAGGTCCCGCAAGGCGAAGTCGACCGCCGAGAGCAGGTCGAGCACGTCGCCATGGCTCTCGACCAGCGGCTGCTTCAGAGGACGGAACTGGAGGACCTGGCCCATTACGCTTCTCACGAACTGCACGAATCGCTTCCCGCAGTCTCGGGCGTCACCGGTCAGGAACTGGTTAACGCCGCCCGTCGCCCGCGACGATTGGTCTCCCGTGCTGCTTGCGCCGGATCAAATCCCTGCCGCAAGGGCGCCTTACGTTGAGGCAGACACAGCACGAGACAGGAGGAGACGCGCCATGAAGACCGTCACGCCGCAGGAGACGCAGGCCTTCGCCCTGCCGGTGCCGATGCTGCTGGGCGCCGCGCTCTGGCGCAGCCTGATCGCCGCCCAGGCGCGGATGCTGAGCGTGCAGGCGCAGAGCCTGCAGGGGCTGGTCGAGACCGGCGACGCCGTCGACATCATGGTGGCGCAGGTCGAGAGCGCCCAGGCCTCGCTGGCGGCCGCGATCGAGGCGCTGCGGGAGGAGGATGTCGCCGCGCCGGCCGAGAGCCCGGCCGATGCGCCCGCAGAGACGCCCGTCAGCCGCGGAAGTGCTTCGAGAGCTTGAGCGCCTGGCCCTGGTAGCTGGAGGTGCCGATCGCGCCATAGAGCGCGTCCGGCTCCGCCGCCATGCGCTCGAAGGCGAGGCGGCCGACGATCTGCCCGTCCTCGAGCAGGAAGGGCACCTCGTGGCTGCGCACCTCGAGCACGCCGCGGCTGCCCGGCAGCCCGTCCGGCCCCGCGCCGAAGCCGGGATCGAAGAAGCCGGCGTAATGCACCCTGAACTCGCCCATGCTCGGGTCGATCGGCGCCATCTCGGCGGCGAAGCCCGGCGGGATGTGCAGCCGCTCGCGCGAGGCGAGGATGTAGAACTGGTGCGGGTCGAGGATCAGGCGCTGGCGCCGTGCCCGCACCGGAATCCAGAAATCGTCGATGGCGTAGCCCGCGACACGGTCGACATCGACCACATCGGTGAAGCGCTGCGCCTGGTAGCCGATGATCTCGCCCTCGTCGGCGCCGAGATGGATGCTGAACATCAGCCCGTTGCGGATCTGGGCCGCGCCGTCGACCAGCGGCGTCGCGGCATGGACGTCGCGCAGCTCGCGGTCGGACAGGCGCACGCCCTCGGCCTCCGCCTCGTCGCCGGCCGCGCTGCGGCGGAAGCGCAGCTGGTTGAGCCGGCTGCCGGTGCGCACCTTGATCGAGAAGCTCGACGGCGAGATCTCGGCATAGAGCTTGCCGCTATAGCCGCCGGCGACGCTGTCGAAGGCGGCGCTGTGGTCGGCGATCAGCCGGGTGAAGACGTCGAGCCGTCCGGTCGAGCTCTTGGGATTGGCGAAGGCCGAGATCGTCGCGGGCAGGCCGTGCAGCGTCTCCATCAGCTCGACGACGTAGACGCAGTTCTTCTCGAGGATCGCACCCTCGTCGAGGGCGATCTCGTCCTGCGTCAGGTCGGTCAGCATCTGCGCGACGCTCTTGCCTGCACCCGGCAGGAAGGAGGCGCGCACGCGATGCGCCTTGCGGCCGAGGCGCAGGTCGAGACTGGCGGGCTGGAACTGGCTCTCGGCGAAGCTGCCGCCCTCGGCGCGGACCATGCCGCAGGCGACCAGCCGGCGGATGTCCTGGCGGGGCAGCACGCCGGCCGGCCCGGCAGGAAGGGCGGAGAGAGCGCCTCGGGCCTCGTCGGGGGCCGTCATCTCGGAGGATGTCGCCATGATGCGTTCGCTCGGCCGCCTGTCGGCGCGGCAGCTCGCCGTCCCGGCGGGCGGCCGCGAGAATGATCGTCCTTCCTGCCGCGCCCGGGCGGCTTAGGCCAGCCTCGCGCGGGCAGGCGCGGGCAGTTGTCCACGCAAACATGCCGCCCGCGCCGGGCGCGGCCGGCATTGACCCCGCGGCCCGGCGGGCCATAACAAGGAGCCTTCATTCCCGGTGCGCGCCTGACGGCGCCGCGACGGGCAGGAGCCGCCATCATGTACCAGGCCGAAACGCACGGCGTGCGCGTCACCGCCGCGCCGCGCTTCATGGAAAGCGAGTCGATGCCGGAGCAGGGCCGCTATTTCTGGGCCTACTCCATCGAGATCGAGAACCGCTCCGCCCGCACGCTGCGGCTGATGACCCGCCACTGGCAGATCACCGACGGAAGCGGCCAGGTCCACGAGGTGCGCGGCGAGGGCGTGGTCGGCCAGCAGCCGGTGCTGCGCCCGGGCGAGAGCTTCAGCTACACCTCCGGCTGCCCGCTGATGACGCCGGACGGCAGCATGCGCGGCTCCTATGCCATGGTCGACGAGGCCGGCGAGATCGTCGATGTCGACGTGCCGCTCTTCCCGCTCGATTCCCCTTATGTGAAGAAGGTCCTCCATTGAACGCTTCCGCGCTTCCGGCCGGGCGCCGCTACACCCCGCTCGAGATGCTGGCCCGGCTCGTCGCCTTCGACACGGTGAGCCACAAGTCGAACCTGCCGCTGATCGCGTTCGTCGAGGCGTATCTCGCCGGCTGGGGCGTGCCGAGCCTGCGCTTCCCCAATGCCGAGGGCGACAAGGCGGCGCTGTTCGCGACCATCGGCCCGCAGGACAAGGGCGGTATCGTGCTCTCCGGCCATACCGACGTGGTGCCGGTCGAGGGCCAGCCCTGGTCGCGCGATCCCTTCACGCTGCATGTCGCCGAGGGGCGGGCCCATGGCCGCGGCGCGGTCGACATGAAGGCCTTCGTCGCGCTCGGCCTGGCGCTGGTGCCGGACTTCCTGGCCGCCGGGCTCACGACGCCGATCCATCTCTTCCTCTCCTATGACGAGGAGGTCTCCTGCCTCGGCGTGGTCGATGGCATCGCCGCCATGGGCGTGACCCTGCCGCGCCCGCGCGCCGTCATCGTCGGCGAGCCGACCTCGCTGGAAATCGCCGACGCCCATAAGGGCATCCGTACCTTCACCACCACGATCACCGGCTTCGCGGCGCATTCCTCCAAGCCGCAGCTCGGCGCCAGCGCCGTGCATGCCGGGGCGCGGCTGGCGGCGGCGCTGGTCGAGATGGCCGATGCCTGCGAGACGCGCCGCGACGCCAGCGGCCGCTTCGACCCGCCCTACGACACGCTGCATATCGGCAAGTTCAACGGCGGCATCGCCCGCAATATCCTGGCCGACCACTGCGAGATCGCCTGGGAGATCCGGCTGCTGCCGAATTCCGATCCGGCCGAGGTCGAGGCGCGCTTCGCCGCCCTCTCGGCGCAGGTTCTGGCCGGCATGCGCCGCACCGCGCCGTCCGCGCGGATCGAAACGGTGGTGAACTCGGACGTTCCCGGCCTGGCGCCCGCTCCGGGCTCGGAGGCGGAACGCCTGGCGATGCGCCTGGCCGGGCGCAACGGCACGATCGCCGTGGCCTATGCCACCGAGGCCGGGCATTTCCAGCAGGCGGGCCTGCCGACCGTGGTCTGCGGGCCGGGCTCGATCGACCAGGCGCACCAGCCGGACGAGTACATCACGCTGGAGCAGCTGGCGGCCGGCGAGGCCTTCATGCGCCGGCTGATGGAGAGCTGCCGGGCCTGAGCGCCCGGCCGGGGCGGCGGCCGCGCCGCCTCAATCCTGTGCCGAGAGCTCGGCCTCGACCTCGGCGGCGCTGAAATCATAGCGCCGCGAGCAGAACTCGCAGGTGACGCCGAGCGTGCCGTCATCGGCGACCATGGCCTGCCGGTCGTCCTGCGAGAAGCCCTTGAGCATGCCCATCACCCGCTCGCGCGAGCAGCGGCAGGCGTCGCGCACCGCCAGCGGCTCGAAGACATGGGCGCCGCGCTCGTGGAAGAGCCGGTAGAGCAGGCGTTCGCTGTCGAGGGTCGGGTCGAGCAGCTCGTGATGCTCGATCGTGCCGAGCAGCGAGCGCGTCTCGGCCCAGGCGTCGTCGCTGATGCCGTCATTGTCGTCGGCGGCGGCGGCAAGGATGGCGTGTCCTTCGGGCGCATCGCCGGGGGAGAGGTCGGCGGCACGCAGCCGGTCCGGCGAGGTCGGCATGAACTGCGCGATCAGCCCGCCGGCGCGCCAGGCCAGCCCGCCGCCGGACAGCACGCTGCCGACGCCGAGGCGGATGCGCGTCGGGATCTGCTCCGACTGGCGGAAATACTGGTGCCCGGCCTCCTCCAGGCTCTGGCCCTCCAGCGCGACGATGCCCTGATAGCGCGTCGTCTCGGAGCCCTGGTCGACCGTCATCGCCAGATGGCCGCTGCCGAGCAGCTCGCCGGTCGAGAGCGTGCCGGCCTCCATCGCCTGCGCCAGGCGCTCGGCGTCGTAGCGCGCCATGGCGCGGTAGCTGTCGGGCGCGTTGAAGTCGACGACCAGCATCGGGATGGCGCCGTCGCTCTTGGTCTGGAGCTGGAAGCGGCCCTCGCCCTTCAGCGTCGAGCCGAGCATCACGGTCAGCGCCGCCGCCTCGGCGAGCACGCGCGCCACCGGCTCCGGGTAGTGATGCCGGCCGAGGATGTCGTCGAGCGAGGCGCCGAGGCGCACCACCCGCCCGCGGATGTCGAGCGCCGGCACCGTATAGGGCAGGACCCTGTCGTCGGGTGCCCGCGTGGTCGCGGCCGAGATGTCGTCCATTAGGCCGGCACCGCGCCGAAGCACCAGGCCAGGATGCCCTTCTGGGCATGCAGCCGGTTCTCGGCCTCGTCGAACACCGCCGATTGCGGCCCGTCCATCACGGCGTCGGTGACCTCCTCGCCGCGCGTCGCCGGCAGGCAGTGCATGAAGATCGCGTCGCGGCCGGCGCGGGCCATCAGGCGCTCGTCGACCTGGTAGGGCCGCAGCAGGTTGTGGCGCGCCCCTTCCTCGTCGCCCATCGAGACCCAGCAATCGGTGATGACGCAATCGGCGCCCTCGACCGCTTCCTCGGCCCGCTCGGTCAGCTGCACGCGCGCGCCCTGCGCGCGGGCCCAGGCGACCAGCGCGTCCGGCGGGGCGAGCTCCTTCGGGGTCGCCACCGCCAGGTCGAAGTCGAGCCGGCCGGCGGCGTGGATCCAGGAGGTCAGCACATTGTTGCTGTCGCCGGTCCAGGCGACGCGCTTGCCGGCGATCGGGCCGACGCGCTCCTCGAGCGTCATCACGTCGGCCATGACCTGGCAGGGATGCTGGCGCTTGGTCAGCCCGTTGATCACCGGCACGGTGGCGTGGCGGGCCATCTCGACCACGGCGTCGTGGTCGAGCATGCGGATCATGATGGCGTCGACATAGCGCGACAGCACCTTGGCGGTGTCGGCGATGGTCTCGCGCTCGCCCAGCTCGATCTCGCGGCCGGTCACCATCATCGGCGAGCCGCCGAGCTCGCGGATGCCGACGTCGAAGGAGACGCGGGTCCGCAGCGAGGGCTGCTCGAAGATCATGGCGACGACCTTGCCGGCCAGCACGCGGTCGCTCGCGGCCGCCTCGGTGCGGCGGCGGGACTTGATCTCGCCGCCGGCGCGCAGGATGGCGCGCAGCTGGTCGCCCGAGAAGTCGGACAGGTCGAGGAAATGGCGCATCCGGGGTTCCATCTTCATTCCGCCGCCGACCGGGCGAGGCCGGCCTCCACGGCCTTGGCGGCGGCGTCGAGCCGGGAGACGGCCTCGGCCACCTCCGCCTCGCCGATTACCAGCGGCGGCAGCAGGCGCACGACATTGTCGCCGGCGCCGACCACCAGCAGCCCCGCCTCGCGGGCCTGGGCGACGAATTCGGTGTTGGGCGTCTTGAGCTTGAGGCCGAGCATCAGCCCCTCGCCGCGGATCTCCTCGATCACCTGCGGGTGCTCGTCCTTGAGCCGGGCGAGCGACTGCCGCAGCCGCAGCGCCGTCTGCGCCACGCCGTCGAGGAAGCCCGGCGCCAGGATGACGTCGAGCACGGCGTTGCCGACCGCCATGGCGAGCGGGTTGCCGCCGAAGGTGGTGCCGTGGGTGCCGAGCGTCATGCCGGCGGCCGCCTCGGCGGTGGCGAGGCAGGCGCCCATCGGGAAGCCGCCGCCGATGCCCTTGGCGATCGCCATGATGTCGGGCGTCACGCCGGCGATCTCATGGGCGAAGAACTTGCCGGTGCGGCCGACGCCGGTCTGGATCTCGTCGAAGATCAGCATCAGGCCATGCTCGTCGCAGAGCGCGCGCAGATGCTTGAGGAAGCGGGCCGGCACCGAGCGCAGCCCGCCCTCGCCCTGGATCGGCTCGATCATCAGCGCGGCGGTCTCCGGGCCGATCGCGGCGGCGAGCGCCGCCTCGTCGTCGAAGGGCACCTGGTCGAAGCCGTCGACCTTCGGGCCGAAGCCGTCGATGTATTTCTGCTGGCCGCCGGCGGCGATGGTCGCCAGCGTGCGCCCATGGAAGGCGCCCTCGAAGGTGATGATGCGGTAGCGCTCGGGATGGCCCTTCGCGGCGTGGTACTTGCGCGCCATCTTGATGGCGCACTCGTTCGCCTCGGCGCCCGAATTGGTGAAGAAGACGCGATCGGCGAAGGTCGCCTCGCACAGCCGCCGCGCCAGCTTCTCGCCGTCGGGCATCGTGTAGAGGTTGGAGGTGTGCCAGATGCGCTGGGCCTGCTCGGTCAGCGCCGCGACCAGATGCGGATGGGCATGGCCGAGCGCGTTGACGGCGATGCCGGCGCCAAAATCGAGAAAGCGCCGGCCGTCGGGCGTGATCGCCCAGGCGCCCTCGCCGCGCTCGAAGGCGATCGGCGCGCGGGCATAGGTCGGCAACAGCACGGAAGCGGTGTCGGAAGCGGTGCTCATGGAGCGAAGTCCTTGCGGCGGAACGAGACTGGGGGTGCGGAACGCTGGGCCGGGAACGGCGGTGCGGGCGAGCGGCGGCAGTGCACCGGCATCATGCGACCCGCTGACGACGCCTAGCGTCGCCGGCCGTTCCCGCTGTCTCGTCGCGCCGTGAACCGCATCGATGAAAAGTCCGGATCGCTCAAAAACATAAGCGCCGCCCGATGGGGCGGCCGCTCTCTGCCCGGACTATGCAAAAGCGCCTCCGCGCTGTCAATCGGCCGCCGTAGCGGCAGCGTTGCCGATCGGACTCACCGCGGCGCAATCGGGAGGCTTTCGCTGGGGAAAAGACGATTTGCGATTCGCCGACTCTTGTCGCCGAGTCAGGGCATCTTGTATGGTCCGTCTCGTCGGATACGACATCTCGTGCGGCGTCTCCAGTATCGTCAGGTCCGGGCGTCACGGTTTCCGCTTACACAGCGGACGCTGCCGGTATCGGATTCCGCCAAGATCTTTCCCGATGTCGCGCGGACTTTGGCGCGGCATGACGAAGACAGGTGAAAACGATGTCAGAAGCCGGAGCCTGGACCGAAGAGCGCGTCGAGCTGCTCAAGAAGCTCTGGAACGACGGGCTGAGCGCCAGCCAGATCGCCGGCGAGCTCGGCAGCGTCACCCGCAACGCCGTCATCGGCAAGGTGCATCGCCTCGGCCTGTCGGGACGCGCCAAGTCCCCGGGCTCGGCGACGCCGCGTCCGCGCAAGACCGCGACGCGCGCCCCCTCGCATCCGATGACGCCGCCGGCGCCGGGCCCCGGCCTGACCCGCGGCAACACCGCGCTCGCCCCACAGTTCGAGGCCGAACCCGAGGCCGAGCCGCAGGTGGCGGCCACCCCGGCCCCGGCCGAGGAGGTGGTGGTGCCGTTCTCCGAGCGCGTCAGCATCATGGATCTGCGCGAATACATGTGCCGCTGGCCGATGGGCGATCCGACGACGCCGGAGTTCCGCTTCTGCGGCGCCCGCTCGTCGACCGGCCTGCCCTATTGCAGCTACCATGCCCGCATCGCCTACCAGCCGGCGGCCGACCGCCGCCGCGACCGCAAGGCCGTCCGCGCCTGAGGGCGACAAGGCGACCGCGAAACGATCCGAGGAAGCCGGCCCCGTGGCCGGCTTTTTCATGCCCGCCATCGTGCCGGGAGCCAGGTTTCCGGCCGCAAGCCTTGGAACGACAGGTCTTCGAGTAGCAGTGCCTCGGACCAACACGATCCCGGGCGGGAAGGGGCAGGATGGCGACCATCGCGATCTATGCGGGCGCGGCGCTGGCGGAGATCGCCGGCTGCTTCGCCTTCTGGGCCTGGCTGAAGCTCGACCGCTCGGTCTGGTGGCTCGTGCCGGGGCTGCTGGCGCTGGCCGGCTTCGCCTGGCTGCTGGCGCTGGTCGACAGCCCCGCGGCGGGGCGAACCTTCGCCGCCTATGGCGGGGTCTATATCCTCGCCTCGCTCGGCTGGATGGCGCTGGTCGAGAAGGTGGCGCCCGACCGCTTCGACCTGATCGGCGCGGCGCTGTGTCTGGCGGGCGCCAGCGTAATCGTCGCCGCCCCGCGCTGACCCGCTTTCGGCATAACCGACGCCGTCATTGCGGCGTCTGGTGCAGACCAAAAGCCGAACCCGGCACGGGCTGGGTGCGCTCCGGCTCCACGCCGTCATTCCGGGGCTTCGCGCAGCGAAGAGCCCGGAACCCATGACCGCGCGGCTACCGGCTCGGGCGGCAGCGGTCGCGCTGCATCTTCCACCGACACTGGCCATGGGGCCCCGGAGCGACGGTGGATCGCCCGCGTCACGCCCTGCCCGCTTCAGCCTCCGCGGGCGAAGGTCTCGTCGAAGGCGTAGCCGGCGCCGCGCACCGTGCGCAGCGGGTCCTTGGCGTTGCCGGGCGTGATCGCCTTGCGCAGGCGCCCGACATGCACGTCGACGGTGCGCTCGTCGATATAGACGTCGCGGCCCCAGACGGCGTCGAGCAGCTGCGCCCGGGAATAGACCCGGCCCGGCGCCTGCATCAGGAATTCGAGCAGACGGAACTCGGTCGGGCCGAGATGCAGCTCGGTGCCGGCCCGGCGCACACGCCGCGTGGTGCGGTCGAGCTCGAGGTCGCCGGCGGTGAGCAGCCCGGCGACATGGCCGGGCTTGGCCCGGCGCAGCAGCGCCTGCACCCGCGCGATCAGCTCCGGCAGCGAGAACGGCTTGACCACATAGTCGTCGGCGCCGGTGGCGAGGCCGCGCACGCGCTCGGTCTCCTCGCCGCGGGCGGTCAGCATGATGATCGGCACGCGCTCGGTGTCGCGCCGGGCCCTGAGACGCCGGCAGAGCTCGATGCCGGAGAGGCCGGGCAGCATCCAGTCGAGCAGCACGAGATCGGGCGTGCTGTCGCGCAGATGCAGCTCGGCGTCGTCGCCGCGCGCCACGCTGTCGACCTCGAAGCCCTCGGCCTCGAGATTGTAGCGCAGGAGCAGGGTCAGCGGCTCCTCGTCCTCGACGATCAGGATGCGCGCGGCCATGTCGGGCCCTTTCAGGCGTCGCCGGAAGCGGCGGAAGCCGGCAGCTCGACGGGGATGTCGGTGGTGTCGAGCTTCGGCCGGGTCTCGTCGATCGACTGGCCGGTGACGAGGTAGTGGATGGTCTCGGCGATGTTGGTGGTGTGGTCGCCGATGCGCTCGACGTTCTTGGCGCAGAACAGCAGATGCGTGCAGAAGGTGATGTTGCGCGGATCCTCCATCATATAGGTCAGGAGCTCGCGGAACAGCGAGGTGTAGAGCGCGTCGATCTCGTCGTCGCGGCGCCAGACCTCCATCGCCTTGCGGTCGTTGCCGGCGGCATAGGCGTCGAGCACGTCCTTGAGCTGGGCCTGGACCAGGCGGCTCATATGCTCCAGCCCGACCACGGCCCGCGTCGGCGGCGAGAACTGGCCGGAGATCGCGACGGCGCGCTTGGCGATGTTCTTGGCGAGATCGCCGACGCGCTCGATATCGGCGGCGATGCGGATCGCCGAGATCAGCTCGCGCAGGTCGTTGGCGAGGGGCTGGCGCCGGGCGATGGTCAGCACCGCCTTCTCCTCGACGTCGCGCTGGAGATTGTCCAGGCGCTGGTCCGCGCTGATGATCTTCTGGGCGAGCGCGGTGTCGCGGCGCACCAGAGCGACGGTGGAGTCGCCGAGCATGCGCTCGGACATGCCGCCCATCTCGGCGAGGCTGCGACGCAGCGCCTCGAGATCGGCGTCGTAGGAGCGGACGATGTGTTCGGACATGGGGCGCGTATCCTGTCGTGGCGGCGCGAGCGTCGAAGGCGGTGTCGATCTCAGCCGAAGCGGCCGGTGACGTAGTCCTGCGTCTGCTTCTTGCTCGGGTTCATGAAGATGGTGTTGGTCGCGTCGAACTCGATCACCTCGCCGAGATACATGAAGGCGGTGTACTGCGAGATGCGCGCCGCCTGCTGCATGTTGTGGGTGACGATCACGATGGTGAAATCGCTCTTCAGCTGCTCGAGCAGGTCCTCGATCTTGCCGGTCGAGATCGGGTCGAGCGCCGAGGTCGGCTCGTCGAACAGGATGACCTCGGGCCTCTGGGCGATGGTGCGGGCGATGCACAGGCGCTGCTGCTGGCCGCCGGAGAGGCCCATGCCGGAGGCCTTGAGCTTGTCCTTGACCTCGTCCCACAGCGCGGCCCGGCGCAGCGCGCCCTCGACGCGGTCGTCCAGCTCCGATTTCGGCGGCTTCTCGTAGAGGCGGATGCCGAAGGCGACGTTGTCGTAGATCGACATCGGGAAGGGCGTCGGCTTCTGGAAGACCATGCCGACGCGCGAGCGCAGTTCGTTCACGTCGACATCGCCGCTGATGACGTTGCGGCCGTCGAGCATGATCTCGCCGGTGGCGCGCTGCTCGGGATAGAGCGAGTAGATGCGGTTGAAGATGCGCAGCAGCGTGGACTTGCCGCAGCCCGACGGGCCGATCAGCGCCGTGACGTGGCGGTCGCGGAAGTCCAGGTTGATGTTCTTCAGCGCCTTGTGCTCGCCGTAGTAGAAATCGAGGTTGCGGACCGCGATGCGCACGGGCGCGGCGGCGTCCAGGACCTGCGGGCTGGTTTCAATGGTCGAGAGCATCGACTTATCCTTTCGGACGGGCGTGGCGAGCGTCATTTCGCGCCTCGCACGAGACGGCGGGCGGCGAGCGACAGGAACAGGATGGAGAAGGTGATGATCAGCGAGCCGGCCCAGGCGAGCTGCTGCCAGTTCTCGTAAGGCGCCGAGGCGAACTGATAGATCGTCACCGGCAGGTTGGAGACGCCGCCGATCAGGCTCGGCGAGAACCAGAAATTGTTGTTGAGCGCGGTGAAGATCAGCGGCGCGGTCTCGCCGGCGACGCGGGCGAGCGCCAGCAGGATGCCGGTGACCATGCCGGCCTTGGCCGCCTGCCAGGTGATCGCGGTGATCACCACCGAAGGCGGGGCGCCGAGCGCCGCGCCGGCCTCGCGCAGGCCGCCCGGCACCAGCCGCAGCATGTCCTCGGTGGTGCGCACGATCACCGGGATCGCGATGATGCCGAGCGCGATGCCGCCGGCCCAGCCGGAATAGCTGCCCATCGGCTCGACCATCACGACATAGACGAACAGGCCGATCAGGATCGACGGCGCCGAGAGCAGGATGTCGTTGATGAAGCGGATCAGCTCGGCGAGCTTCGAGCCCTTGCCGTATTCGGCGAGATAGGTGCCGGCGAGCACGCCGATCGGGGTAGCGATGGCGATGCCGATCAGCGTCAGCACCAGCGAGCCGACGATCGCGTTGGCGAGGCCGCCGCCTGCCGTGCCGGGGCCGGGCGTGACCTTGGTGAAGGTGTCGAGCGAGAGCCCGGCGACGCCCTTCACGATCAGCATGCCGAGGATCCAGAACAGCACCGAGATCGCCATCAGGGTGAAGCCGGTGGCGACGAGCTTCATCAGGCGGTCGGCGCGGCGGCGCGCCGGGCGCACGCGGCCCCAGGGCGCCAGCGCCTGGCTCTGCGGGGCGGGAGTGGCTTGCGACATCGGACGGCGCTCCGGCTCAGTAGCTCTTGACGCGCGAGACGAGGATGCGCGCGGCGACGAGGACGAGGAAGGTCACGAAGAACAGGATGCAGCCGAGCGCGATCAGCGCATTGAGCTGCAGGCCAAGCGCCTCGTTGAACTCGTTGGCGATGCGCGAGGCGATGGTCGAGCCCGGATCCATGATCGAGGCCGAGAGCCGGTTGGCGTTGCCGACCACGAAGGTCACCGCCATGGTCTCGCCGAGCGCGCGGCCGAGGCCGAGCATCACCGCGCCGATGATCGAGACGCCGGCCTGCGGCAGCAGCACATGGCGCACCACCTCCCAGGTCGTCGCCCCGATGCCATAGGCGCTCTCGCGCAGCACCGAGGGGATCTGGTCGAGCATGTCGCGGGTGATCGAGGCGATGAAGGGGATGATCATGAACGCCAGGATCAGCCCGGCGGTCAGGATGCCCAGCCCGGAGGGCGAGCGCGAATACAGGATGGTGCCGACGATCGGCATGCCCTCGACGATGTTGGAGAGCGGCACCTGCACATAGGCGGCGAAGAGCGGCACGAAGACGAACAGGCCCCACATGCCGTAGATGATCGAGGGCACGGCGGCGAGCAGCTCGACGGCGGTCGAGACCGGGCGCTTGAACCAGGCCGGGGCGAGCTGGGTCAGGAACACCGCGATGCCGAGCGAGAGCGGCACGCCGACGACCAGAGCGATGAGCGCGGTGACCAACGTGCCCGCGATCGCCGGCCAGGCGCCGTACTGGTCGTTCATCGTGTCCCAGGACGAGGAGGTCAGGAAGCCCGGGCCGAATTCGCGGAAGGCCGGCCAGCCGCCGATCACCATCGAGGCCATGATGCCGGCGAGCAGCGCCAGCACCAGCAGCGCCGAGACCAGGCTGGCGTTGCGGAAGACGACGTCGAAGGTCGCCTTGGGGGTCTTCCTGATGCGGCGCGCCGGGGGCACGCTCGCCAGGTCGGTTGCTGCGGTCATCCGCGTGGGCTCCGGTTGTCGTCGGTGCGGGGCCGCCGGGGCGTTCCCGTGGCCCGCATTCCGGAGCAGCCCGCCCGCGCCGTGCGCGACAGGCTGCTCGGGAATGGGGGCGGCCGTCCTGTTGTGCGGCGGGGCAGGCCGTCCGGCCCGCCCCGCGCAGCGTCATTATCTCAGAGGACGGGCTTGCCGTCCTTGTCGGTGACGCCCTTCCAGGCGTCGCGGACCAGCGCCTTCACATTGGCCGGCAGCGCGACATAGTCGAGCTCGGAGGCCATCTTGTCGCCATTCTGGAAGGCCCAGTCGACGAACTTCAGCGCGGCGGCGGTCTCTTCCGGCTTGTCCGGCTTGGCGTAGACCAGCAGGAAGGTCGCGGCGGTGATCGGCCAGGCCTGCGCACCCTTCTGGTTGGTCAGCGAGATGCCGAAGCCCGGGGCGGCCTTCCAGTCGGCATTGGCGGCGGCGGCCTGGAACGAGGCCTCGTCCGGCTGCGGGAAGTTGCCCTCGGCGTTCTGGATCAGGGCGTGCGACAGGCCGTTCTGCTTGGCATAGGCGTATTCGACATAGCCGATCGAGTTGGCGACCTGCTTGACCGAGGCGGCGACGCCCTCATTGCCCTTGCCGCCGATGCCGACCGGCCACTGCACCGAGGTGTTGTTGCCGAGCTTGCCCTTGAACTCCTCGGAGACGGCCGAGAGGTAGTTGGTGAACACGAAGGTCGTGCCCGACCCGTCCGAGCGGTAGACCGGCGAGATGTTGGCGTCGGGAAGGGCGAGACCCTCGTTGATCTTGGCGATCTTCGGGTCGTTCCACTTCTTGATGGTGCCGAGATAGATCTCGGCCAGGATCGGGCCGGTGAGCTTCAGCTTGCCGGGCGCGACGCCGGGGATGTTCACGGCCGGGACGACGCCGCCCATGACGGTCGGGAACTGGACGAAGCCGCCCTTCTCGAGGTCCTCGCCCTTGAGCGGGGCGTCGGTGGCGCCGAAGGCGACGGTCTTGGCGCGGATCTGGCGGATGCCGCCGCCCGAGCCGATCGACTGGTAGTTGAGACCGATATTGGTCTCCTTCTTATAGGCTTCGGCCCATTTGGCGTAGATGGGGAAGGGGAAGGTCGCGCCGGCGCCGGTGATGTCGGCGGCCTGGGACGCACCGGCCAGGCCGATCACGGCGGCGGCGGCGATGAGAAGTCTGCGCATGGGGTGTCCTCTTTCGGAACGCGAGAGCGGCGGCCCTGCTCAAACACGGCCTGTATGACATCCGCATGACAGCACGTCATGAAGCGGCGGCGCGGCTCAGCCCGGCGTCTGCGGCAGGGCCGGCAGCACGGCCCGGAAGGTGGCGCCCTGCCCGACCACGCTCTCGATGGTGAGCCGGCCGCGATGGCGCAGCACGATGTGCTTGACGATGGCGAGGCCGAGCCCGGTGCCGCCGGTCTCGCGACTCTGGGCGGTGTCGATGCGGTAGAAGCGCTCGGTCAGCCGCGGCAGGTGCTCCGGCGCGATGCCCTGCCCGTCGTCGCGCACCGCGACGCTGGCCTCGCCGCCGGCGCTGGCGAGCGTGACCTCGACCCGGCCGCCGCGCCGGCCGTATTTGATCGCGTTCTCGATCAGGTTCTCCATCAGCCGCAGCAGCTCGTCGCGATCGCCCGCCACCCGCAGCGGCTGGGCCGGCAGGTCGAGCGCGATGGTGACCTCGCGCCCGCGCGCCAGCAGCATCAGCGAGTCGACGATCTCGCGGGCGATGGCGGCGAGGTCGACCGGCGTCTGCGGCGTGACATGGGCACGCAGCTCGATCCGCGACAGCGAGAGCAGGTCGTCGACCAGCCGCGCCATGCGCAGCCCCTGCTCGCGCATGATGCCGAGGAAGCGCCCACGCGCCGCCTCGTCGTTGCGGGCCGGGCCCTGCAGCGTCTCGATGAAGCCGAGCACCGAGGCGAGCGGCGTGCGCAGTTCGTGGCTGGCATTGGCGACGAAGTCGACGCGCATGCGCTCGGTCATGCGCTGCTCGCTGAGGTCTTCGAAGGTCAGCATCGCGGCATGGCGGCGCCCATCGCCCTCCAGCGCCACGATGTGGATGCGGAAGGTGCGCTCCACCGGCACGCGCTCGACCAGCTCGACGACATGCCGCCCGCCGCGCTGCGCCACGTCGTCGATCGCGTCGATCAGGTCGGGATCGCGCATGACCAGCGCCAGCTGCTTGCCGGTGTCGAGGCCGGAGATCAGCGAGCGCGCCGCCGGGCTCAGCGCCCGGATGGTGCCCTGCGCGTCGATCAGGATGACGGGCGCGCCGATCGCCTCGATCAGCGTGGCGGTGATGGCAGCCCGGGCGTCTGCGGTCTCGGTCATGTGCTGGGGAACCATGGTCAGGCTGGCGCGATGTCATAGGCCGCCGCCGCCCCGGGGCGCAATTCCCTTCGGCGCGGCGGCGTCCTAGGCTTTGCCTGCGCGAACAGGAGCACGGTTTCATGACGAAGAAGGCCAGGGAAGCGGAGCACTCCGGCAAGGCGGATGGCAAGGGGGACAGCAAATCCCACGGCAAGCCCCACGGCAAAGCGGAGAGCAAGGCCGGCGCGAAGCCGGGCGCCAGCCCGGTCGACCATGGCGATGTCGGCTTCGATATCGAGGCGCCCGCACTGCCCAAGGCCGTCGACGAGACCGCCTTCGCCAGCGGCGGCTTCCCCTACAGCCGGAAATACAAGCGCAAGGCCTATGAGCGCGAGCTCGAGCCGCTGCAGATCGAACTGCTGAAGCTGCTGAGCTGGGCCCGCAAGCGGGGCGAGCGCATCGTCGTGCTGTTCGAGGGCCGCGACGGCGCCGGCAAGGGCGGCACGATCAACCGCTTCACCCAGCATCTCAACCCGCGCCAGGCCCGGATCGTCGCGCTCGGCAAGCCGACCGAGGCCGAGGCCGGGCAATGGTATTTCCAGCGCTACGCCGCCGAGCTGCCGGCGGCGGGCGAGATCGTCTTCTTCGACCGCTCCTGGTACAACCGCGCCGGCGTCGAGCCGGTCATGGGCTTCTGCACGCCGGAGGAGACGCGCCGCTTCCTGCAGGAGGTGCCGGCCTTCGAGGGCATGCTGGCCCGCGACGGCATCCGCCTGATCAAGCTGTTCCTGACCATCGGCCGCGAGATGCAGATGAGCCGGCTGCATGCGCGCTGGCACGATCCGCTGAAGCGCTGGAAGCTCTCGCCGATCGACTTCCAGGCCCTGCCGCGCTTCGACGCCTATTCGCAGGCCTTCGAGCGCATGCTGGCGGCGAGTTCGAGCGAATGGGCGCCCTGGACCGTGGTGCGCGCCAACGACAAGCGCCGCGCCAGGCTCAACGCCATCCGCCATGTGCTGACCAGCGTGCCCTATGACGGGCGCGACGAGGAGGCGATCGGCGCGGTCGACCGCAAGATCGTGCTCGGGGCCGAGGAGTATCTGCGCGAGGGCGGCGAGAGCTGAGGCGTCCGCCTCAGACCTCGCGGCGGCGGATGCGCTTGATCATCTCGCTCAGCGCCAGCAGCACCAGCGCCAGGATGAAGGGCAGGATGTAGTAGATGATCCGGAAGAGCAGGAGCGCGCCCAGCAC
This sequence comes from Allobosea sp. TWI1241, assembly GCF_039673065.1. NCBI lineage: Bacteria > Pseudomonadati > Pseudomonadota > Alphaproteobacteria > Hyphomicrobiales > Alloboseaceae > Allobosea > Allobosea sp. TWI1241. The sequence goes on from NZ_JBDJKW010000015.1 coordinate 55,426, forward strand.
CTGCTCGAAGGGCAGGCGGCTCAGCGCCACCAGCATCGTCGCCTCGAACACGCCGAGCCCGCCCGGCGCGTTGGAGGCGATGCCGATCAGGCAGGCGACGATATAGGCGGCGAGGAAGCTCTCGAAGGCGAGGTTGTAGCCGCCCGGCAGCAGCACGAACAGCACGGCGGCGGCGGCGCAGACCTCGGCCGCGCCGAGCATCATCTGCGCCAGCGTCACGCCGAGCCCCGGCAGAGGCAGGTTCCAGCCCTTGACCCGAAGGGTGCGCTCGCCGGTCGCCACCCAGAACAGATAGGCGGCGGTGCCGGCCGCGACCGCCCCGCCGACCGCCTGCACCACCAGCGGCGAGGTCCGCGCCAGCGCCGCGACCTGGTCGGTGGCGTAGAACAGGCTGGCGCAGAGCACCATGCCGAGGCCGAGCCAGAAGGTCAGCCCGGCGATCACGGTCAGGCTCGCGACCTCCGAGGCCCGCACCCCGCGCGGCGCATAGACCCAGTAGCGCACCGTGCCGCCGGTCACGACCGGGAAGCCCAGCGTGAAGGACACCGAATAGCTGGTGAAGGAGGCGAGCGCCGTGGTGCGGTAGGGGATCGACAGGCCGAGCCGCTTCAGCGCCAGCGCGTCGTAGCCGGTGAGCAGGAGATAGCTCAGCGCGGTGAAGCCGAGCGCGAGCAGCAGCTGGCGCTGGCTGGCATTGGCGAAGGCCCGCGTCAGCTCGCCGGGCTCGATCTCGCGCACGATATGGTAGAGCACCACCAGCGAAATGCCGAAGATGACCACGCTGGCGAGGGGGCCGAGCCACCACCAGCGGCTGCGGCGGCGCTGGTGCGATCCGGGCTCGTGGGGACCGAAGGGCATGCGGACGCTCTCATCGCGCGGGTCGGATCGGCGCGGGTCTGGCCCGGGCCGGGCTGGGCGCCGATCGCGGGAGGGCGCGCGCCAGAGATAGCGTCTTCGCGGCGATCCACAAGCCGCAGGCGCCGTGGCGTATGCGCGCCATGCGCCGACCGGGCGTGCGTCTCCTCGCGCCATTGCCTTGCCGGCGGGGGGAAGGCTATCAATCCCGGCACGCTTCCCGCCGCGTGCGTCGATCCCCTTGTCCGCACCAGCCGCCGCCGGAGCCTTTCATGCGTATCGAGAACGACCCGAAGCTCGACTTCCGCGACGTGCTGATCCGGCCGAAGCGCTCGACGCTGGCCAGCCGCTCCGAGGTCGACGTGCAGCGCAGCTTCCACTTCGCCCATACCGGGCGCGAATGGACCGGCTTCCCGCTGATCGCCGCCAATATGGACGTGGTCGGCACCATGGGCATGGCGCGCGCCCTGCTGAAGCACGGCGCCATGGTCGCCCTGCACAAGCATTACAGCGCCGAGGAGCTGATCGCCTTCTTCCGCGAGCCCGGCTCGGCCAACGCCTTCTACTCGCTCGGCACCACCGAGGCCGACCACGACAAGCTCAAGGCGGTCAACGCCCAGTCGCCGATCGACAAGATCTGCCTCGATGTCGCCAACGGCTACACCGAGAAGTTCGTCGATACCGTCAAGGCGACGCGCGACGCCTTCCCCAACGCCGCGATCATGGCCGGCAACGTCGTCACCGGCGACATGACCGAGGCGCTGATCCTGGCGGGCGCCGACATCGTCAAGGTCGGCATCGGCCCCGGCTCGGTCTGCACCACCCGCAAGATGACCGGCGTCGGCTATCCGCAGCTTTCGGCGATCATCGAATGCTCGGACGCCGCCCACGGCCTCAAGGGGCTGGTCTGCGGCGATGGCGGGCTCACCGTGCCGGGCGACGTCGCCAAGGCCTATGGCGGTGGCGCCGACTTCGTGATGATGGGCGGCATGCTGGCCGGCCATGACGAATGCGAGGGCGAGATCCGCTATGAGGAGCGTGATGGCGAGCGCGTGCCGGTCGCGATGGTGTTCTACGGCATGTCCTCGGACACGGCGATGAACAAGTATTCCGGCGGCGTCGCCAAATACCGCGCCTCCGAGGGCAAGACCGTCGAGGTGCCCTATCGCGGCCCGGTCGAGGGCACGATGCAGGAGATCATGGGCGGGGTGCGCTCGGCCATGACCTATATCGGCGCGGTGCGGCTCAAGGAGATGTCGAAGCGTACTACCTTCATCATGGTCGGCGCGCAGCTCAACACCGTGTTCGGCAATTGAGCCCGCAGGCTCCGGCGCCCGCTGCGGCGCCCGACGTCACGGCCGAGATCGTCATCGTCGGCGCCGGCCCGGCGGCCCTGATCGCCGCCGAGCGGCTGGCGCAGGCCGGGCGCTCGGTCGTGCTGATCGAGCGCATGGCCTCGCCGGCCCGCAAGTTCCTGCTCGCCGGGCGCGGCGGGCTCAACCTGACCCATTCGGAACCGCTGGAGCGCCTGCTCGCCCGCTATGGCGCGGCGCGGCCCTGGCTGGAGCCGGCGCTGAACGCCTTCCCGCCGCAGGCGCTGCGCGACTGGGCCGACGGGCTCGGCGCCGAGAGCTTCGTCGGCTCGAGCGGGCGCGTCTTCCCCCGCGCCATGAAGGCCTCGCCGCTGCTGCGGGCCTGGCTGGCGCGCCTCGCGGGGCTCGGCGTGCGGATGCGCACCCAGTGGCGCTGGACCGGCTGGACGGCGGATGGCGCGCTCGGCTTCGCGACGCCCGAGGGCGAGGCGCGGCTGCGGCCGGCCGCCGTGCTGCTGGCGCTCGGCGGCGCGAGCTGGCCGCGTCTCGGCTCCGACGGCGCCTGGCAGGCGCTCCTCGCCGCCAAGGGCGTCGCCATCGCGCCGCTGCGCCCGGCCAATGCCGGCTTCACCGTCGCCTGGTCGCCGCTGATGCGCGCGCGCTTCGCCGGCCAGCCGCTGAAGCGCATCGCGCTGGCCTTCGCCGGCGAGAGCGTGCGCGGCGAGGCGATGATCGACGCCGGCGGGATCGAGGGCGGCGCCGTCTATGCGCTCTCCGCGCCGCTGCGCGAGGCGATCGCCCGTGACGGCACGGCCGTGCTGGCGGTCGATCTCCGGCCGGATCTCTCGGCCGAGGCGCTGGCGCAGCGGCTGGCGAAGCGCCGGCCGGGCGAGAGCCTGTCGAACCATCTGCGCAAGGCGGCAGGGCTCGCCCCGGTGGCGATCGCCCTGCTGCGCGAGAGCGCCGACGGCCCGCCGCCGCAGGAGCCAGAGGCACTGGCGGCGGCGATGAAGCAGGCCCGCCTCACCCTGACGGGCATCGCCCCGATCGCGCGGGCGATCTCCAGCGCCGGCGGCGTCCGGGCCGAGGCGGTCGACGCCGACTTCATGCTGAAGGCGTTGCCCGGCGTCTTCGTCGCCGGCGAGATGCTGGACTGGGAGGCGCCGACCGGCGGCTATCTGCTGCAGGGCTGCTTCGCCACAGGCGTCGCGGCGGCGGCGGGCATCGCGCGGCGCCTCGACGCCGGCGAGACGCTCACGCCGGCGGCTTCGTCACCCGCCTGAGCGTCAGGTTGAGCCGGCCGCCCTGCGGCAGCAGGGCCGATGAGCCGGCCAGGATGCGGTCGATGCCGTGATAGGCCAGCCGCGCCTCGCCGCCGAAGGCGAGCACATCGCCCGAGGACAGGCGCAGCGAGCGGGTCGGCCCGCGCCGCGTCGTGCCGCCGATGCGGAAGACGGCGGTGTCGCCGAGCGAGACCGAGAGCACCGGCGCGTCGAAGGTCTCCTCGTCGCGGTCCTGGTGCAGCCCCATGCGGGCGCCGCTTTCGTAGAAATTGACCAGGCAGGCCTCGGGCGGATGCGGATAGCCTGAGAGCTCCTCCCAGAGCGCGACCAGCACCGCCGGCATGGCCGGCCAGGGTGCGCCGGTCTCGGGGTGCTGCGGCTGGTAGCGATAGCCGCTCTGGTCGGAGACCCAGCCGAGCGGCCCGCAATTGGTCATGCGCACCGAGAAGGGCTTGGCCGTGCCGGGCATGCGCGGCGTGAAGAAGGGCGCGGCCCGCGCCACAGCCCGCAGCGCCTTGACCAGCGCGACCTGCGCCTCGGGCGAGAGCCGTCCCGGCCAGTGCGTCACCCCTGGTGCGACGGCGAGCCCGGCCATGGCGCGGCTCAGATCTGGTCGAGGCCGAGCACGTCGGCCATGGAATAGAGGCCGGGCTTGCGGCCGCGGCCCCAGAGCATCGCCCGGATGGCGCCCTGGGCGAACAGGCTGCGATCCTCGGCGATATGCGCGAGTTCGAGCCGCTCGCCCGCGCCGGCGAAGATCACCTTGTGGTCGCCGACGACCGTGCCGCCGCGCAGCGCGGTGAAGCCGATCGCGCCGGCCGGGCGCGCGCCCACCTGCCCGTCGCGCACCGCGACGCGGGCCTCGGCCAGATCGACGCCGCGCCCCTGCGCCGCCGCCTCGCCGAGCAGGACCGCCGTGCCGGACGGCGCATCGACCTTCATGCGATGGTGCATCTCGGCGATCTCGATGTCCCAGTCGGTGCCGAGCGTCGCCGCGACCTTGCGCACCAGCGCCGCCAGCAGGTTGACGCCGAGGCTCATATTGCCCGAGCGCACGATGGTGGCGTGATGGGCGGCCGCCTCCAGCTTGGCCAGATGCGCCGGCTCCATGCCGGTGGTGCCGACGACATGGACGATGCGGGCCTGGGCGGCGAGGCCGGCGAAGGCGACCGTTGCCTCCGGCGCGGTGAAGTCGAGCACGCCCTCGGCCTCGACGAAGGCGGCGAGCGCGTCGTCGGTGACCGGGATGCCATTGGCCGGCAGCCCGGCGAGCACGCCGGAATCCTGGCCGAGCGCCGGGGAGCCCGGCCGCTCGATCGCGGCGCTCAGCACGCAGCCCTCGGCTTCCGACACCGCTTTGATCAAAGTGCGGCCCATGCGGCCGGCGGCTCCGACGACGACGATGCGCATATCGGCCATGGGGAAAGGCTCCGTTCTCGAGGCGGCTTCGCCGGCAGGCTATAATGCGCTTCGCCGGCCCCCGAAACGAAAAACGGCCGGGCGATGCCCGGCCGTCCTGATATCGGGTGCCGTCCGGCTCATTCCACCGGCTGGATCGCCGAGAGGCGCCACTGGCCGCCGCTCTTGCGCGTGAAGGTCCAGAGCTCGGTGATCTCGGTCGGGATGGTGGCGTGGCCCTCGACGACGCGGTTGCTGGCGCGCTCGACCATGCCGGTCAGCGCCGAGAAGCGCATCGCGACGGTGGCGTATTCGAAGGCATCCTCGCGCCACGACTCGGCGAGATCGCCCTGCAGCAGCTTGACCTCGGCGATGCGCTCGACCAGGCCCTTGCGGGTGTTCTCCGCGATGTCCTCGGCGAAATAGCCGGCCATCTCGGGCGTGACCACGCGGCGCAGACGGTCGAGATTCTCCTCCGAATAGGCCTCCTGGACCTCGGAGAGCAGGCGCTCGAACGCCTCGTAGTCGCTGCCGGCCAGCTCGAACTCGACCGGCTTCTGCGCGGCGGTGGCGGCGCCGGCCGCGCCGAAGGAGCCCATGCGGGCGGCGTCAGCCTGGACCGGAGCCGGCTGCGGCGCCGGAGCGGCGCGGTTGAGCGGCATGCCGGCGCTGGCGAGCTGCGGCTCGCTGCGGCGACGGAACAGGCGCAGCGCCAGCCAGATCAGGCCGCCGATCAGCGCCACCTGGAACAGCAGGCCGAGCAGGCCGGCGAGGCCGCCGAAGCCGGCGCCCGAGAGCAGGCCGAACAGGCCGGCACCGAGCAGGCCGGCGGCGGCGCCCATCATCATGGTGCGGGCGAAGGAGGGGCGGGCGGCCTGCGCGGCGGCGCCGGTCGCGGCGCTGGCCGGGCCGGCGGCCGCGGGCTGCTGGGTCCGCTGCATCGGGGCGGCGCCGGTCGGGGCCGTCGGGGTCGGAGCCGTCTGCTGCATGGTGCGCGAGCCGCGGCTCCCGAATCCCTTGCCCCCGCCCATGCGGGCTTCGGCGATCACGGGCACGAGCATCAGCGCACCCGCCACGAGGGCGACGGCACGGCCACGGCGGGCAAGCGAAATCAGCGACATGGTTCCTCCCCGGGCCGGACATGGCCCCTTGGGCACGGAATATGGAGCATGCCCTCACGTCACGCAAGGGAGGGCATGGCTAAGCATATGAATTCGCTAATTAAACATATTTCGTCCGTGGTTTTCGCGGACGCGGTTTCAGGCACTTGCGCTCAGCTTGCGGCCGGTTGTCGCAGCGGCAGGTTCAGCGCCTTGGGGCCGATGCCGAGCCCGATCTGCAGGCTGTCGGAGATGCGCCGCGCGCGATCGACGAAGAGCGCCGCGGCCGGGCCGCGACAGAGTTCGGCCACCGTCAGCTCGAACAGGGCGAGCCAGCGGCCGAAATGGGTGGTGTCGATCGTCAGGCCGACATGGGCGGCGTGCGGCTTGCCCTGATAGCGCCCGCTCATCAGCGTCACCGAGGACCAGAAGGCCCGCAGCGTCGCCAGATGCGCCTCCCAGTCCTCGCCGAGGCGGGCGAGGAAGATCGGGCCGAGCACGGGATCCTGCCGGACACGCGCATAGAACAGGTCGACCAGCCGCGCGATCAGCTCCTCGGAGATCCGGTCCGGCAGTGCGGCGGCCCCGCTCGGCGCGGCGGCCGGGCTCATCGCGGGGCGCGCTTGGCCAGGATGCGCTGCAGGGTGCGCCGGTGCATGCCGAGCCGGCGGGCGGTCTCGGAGACGTTGCGGCTGCACAGCTCGTAGACGCGCTGGATGTGCTCCCAGCGCACCCGGTCGGCCGACATCGGGTTTTCCGGCGGCACGGGGCGCGAATCCGGCGAGGCGGCCAGCGCCGCATGGATCTCGTCGGCATCGGCCGGCTTGGCGAGGAAATCGTAGGCGCCGAGCTTCACGGCGCTGACGGCGGTGGCGATGTTGCCGTAGCCGGTGAGCACGACGCCGCGCGCATCCGGGCGCTTCTCCTTGAGCCGCGCGATCACGTCGAGCCCGTTGCCGTCGCCCAGGCGCAGGTCGATCACGGCGAAGGCGGGCGCCAGCTCCTCGACGGCGGCGAGGCCGGCCTGCACGGATTCGGCGACGCGGACGGCATAGCCGCGGCCTTCCATGGCGCGCGCCAGTCGGTTCAGGAACGGACGGTCGTCGTCGACCAGCAGGAGCGTCATGTCCCTGCCGCCCGCCTCAGCCATCTGTCCTGCAGTGGGCGCCGGTTCCATCGCCATACTCTCCTTCCGGGCACGCCCGGTTCTTCATTCAGCGGATCGCGCACGCGCGGCGCGACCGCAACGCCTCATTCTGACGCATGTAGGTCCATGCTTTCCAGCTTTGAAGTGGCGTCGGCACGATCGTCGCGCTCGAAAACCTCCCGCGGCCAGCGGATTCGGATGCTCGCGCCGGTCTGCGGCTGCGGCAGATTGGAGAACATCAGCGTCGCGCCGCTGCGCTCCAGCAGGGTCTTGGCGATGAACAGGCCGAGGCCGAGCCCGCCGCCGGCCCGGCTCTCCTTGTCCCGCGCGCCCGAGAGATAGGGATCGCCGGCGCGCATCAGCACCTCGGGCGGGAAGCCCGGCCCGTCATCGGCGATGGTCAGGATCACGGTGGCGTCGGTCCATTGCGCCGTGATCGCCACCCGGGTGCTGGCGAAGTCGACGGCGTTGTCGACGATGTTGCCGAGCCCGTAGATCATGCCGGGATTGCGCCGGCAGACCGGCTCGGGCTTCTCGCCCTCCATGGCGATCTCGAAGGGCACGCCGAACGGGCGCTGCGGCCCGGCCGCCTCCTCGATCAACAGGCGCAGCGACAGCCGGTCGAGCGGGCCGGCATCGTCGTCCTGCAGCGAGGCGAGCTTGCCGAGAATGCCGCGGCAGCGCTCGACCTGCTCGCGCAGCAGGATGATGTCCTCGGCCATCTCGCCTTCGGGCGGGGCGTGCTTGGAGAGTTCGCGCGCCACCAGCGCGATCGTCGCCAGCGGCGTGCCGAGCTCGTGCGCGGCCGCCGCCGCCAGCCCGTCGAGCTGCGAGAGATGCTGCTCGCGTGCCAGCACGAGTTCCGTCGCCGCCAGCGCGTCGGAGAGATCGCGCGCCTCCTTGGCGACGCGCCAGGCATAGATGCCGGTGAAGCCGAGCCCGAGCAGCAGCGCCGCCCAGTTGCCGAGCTGGTAGGAGATCGGCAGGAAGGGCCGCTCCACCCCGCCCCAGGGCAGCGGCCGGTGCAGGAAGACCAGCATGGTGGCCATCGCCGCCGCCAGCAGGCCGAGCGCCAGGGTGTGGCGCGGCGGTAGCGCCGTGGCCGAAATCATCACGGGCGCCAGGAACAGGATGGCGAACGGGTTCTGCAGGCCGCCGGTGAGATAGAGCAGCGCCGCCAGCTGCAGGATGTCGAAGGAAAGCAGCGCCGTCGCCGGCCCCTCGCGCAGGCGGTGGTTCAAAGGGAAGCGGATGCGCAGCGCGATGTTCAGCCAGGCCGAGATCGCGATCGCCAGGAAGCACCAGCCGAAGGGCAGCGGGAAGCCCAGCCCGTAATGGACGCCGGCCACCGCCAGGCTCTGGCCGGCGATGGCGAGCCAGCGCAGCCGCACCAGCGTGTCGAGGCGCAGATGGCGCAGATCGTCGGCCGGCGCGGCCGGGAAGAGGTCCGACATGCTCACGGCCGAACTCCGTCCCGCAGTGCAAAACTGTTGCTTGGCGACATCACAACGAAATCTTAGTTCAGAAAACGATTGAATGAGAACAAATTCGACTTAGGCTGGCCGATCTGCTGCGCCGCAACGCGATTGACGCGCCGCCGAAGGACCCGAACGAAAGGACCACCATGTCGTTCGCCTACCACGCCTATGAGGCGGTTCATATGATGGTGAGCCCGGCGCGGGCCATGTCCAGCGCCATGCAGCTCGCGTTCAACAACCCGGCCAACCCGCTGACCTACACCCCGATGGGCCGTTCCATCGCGGCGGGCTGCGAGCTGTTCGAGCGCACGACGCGGCGCTACGGCAAGCCGGCCTTCGGGCTGAACGAGACCACGGTCGGCGGCGTCAAGGTCCCGGTCGAGGAGCGCGTGGTCTGGCAGCGCCCCTTCTGCAACCTGATCTATTTCGACCGCAAGATCGAAGGCCGCCGCAAGCCGCAGCCCAAGGTGCTGATGGTCGCGCCGATGTCCGGCCACTACGCCACGCTGCTGCGCGGCACGGTCGAGGCCTTCCTGCCCGGCCACGAGGTCTACATCACCGACTGGGTCGACGCCCGGCTGGTGCCGATGGCGGCGGGCCGCTTCGATCTCGACGACTATATCGACTACGTCATCGGCATGCTGCAGATGCTGGGCCCGGACACCCATGTCATGGCGGTGTGCCAGCCGGCGGTGCCGGTGCTGGCGGCGGTGGCGCGCATGGAGGCCGAGCGCGACCCGAACGCGCCGCGCTCGATGACGCTGATGGGCGGGCCGATCGACACGCGCTGCTCGCCGACCGCGGTCAACCAGCTCGCCCTGGAGCGCGGCATCGACTGGTTCCGCCGCAACTGCATCACCCGCGTGCCCTTCCCGCATATGGGCGCCTTCCGCGAGGTCTATCCCGGCTTCATGCAGCTCTCGGGCTTCATGGCGATGAACTTCGACCGGCACGTCACCGCCCATTACGAGATGTACAAGCATCTGGTCGCCGGCGACGGCGATTCCGCCGAGAAGCACCGCGACTTCTACGACGAGTACATGGCGGTGATGGACCTGACTGCCGAGTTCTATCTCCAGACCGTCGACGTCGTCTTCGTGCAGCACCTGCTGCCGCGCGGGCTGATGATGCATCGCGACAAGCCGGTTGACCTCACCGCCGTGCGCAATGTCGCGCTGATGACGGTGGAGGGCGAGAAGGACGACATCTCCGGCGTCGGCCAGACGCGCGCGACGCACGACCTGTGCGTCAACATCCCCTCCGACATGCGCGTCGAGTACCTGCAGCGCGGCGTCGGCCATTACGGCGTGTTCAACGGCTCGCGCTTCCGCTCGGAGATCGCCCCGCGCATCTCCGACTTCATGGTCTCGCTCGACATGAAGGCCGCCGGAACCCGCCGCGACAGCACCGCCACCGCCGCCCGCAAGGACCTCAAGGTCGCGAGCTGAGGGGAGGGGCGCACCCCTTCCCGGCCCGGGCCGAATCCGGCAGAGTGGCGCCAATGCGCTTCTCCCTGTTTCGGCGAAAGCCCGATCCTGATGCGATCGAGGTCGTGCATGCCGGCGCGCGCTACAGCGTGGCGGTGCGCCGGCGCACGACCGCCAAGCGGCTGACGCTGCGCGTCTCGCAGGCCACCGGCGAGATCACCCTGACCCTGCCCGGCCGGCTCGACTTCGCCACCGGCCGCAGCTTCGCCGAGCAGCATGGCGGCTGGATCGCGGCGCGCCTCGCCAAGCGCCCGCAGGGCGTGCCCTTCGTGGCCGGTGCCAGCATTCCGCTGCGCGGCGTGCCCCACCGCATCCAGCATGGCGGGCCGGCCCGCGGGCTGACCCGGGCGCTGCTCACCCCGGCCGGCGAGCCGGTGATCCTGGTCGGCGGCGACGAGGCGCATACCGCCCGCCGCGTCGCCGATTTCCTGCGGCGCGAGGCCTTCGCCGATCTGGAGAGGGCGGTGCTGGCGCATACCGCGACGTTGGGCATCCCGGCGCGCAAGATCACGCTGCGCGACACCACCAGCCGCTGGGGCTCCTGCTCGGCCAAGGGGCATCTCAGCTTCTCGTGGCGGCTGATCCTGGCGCCGCCCGCGGTGCTCGACTATCTCGCCGCGCATGAGGTCGCCCATCTCAAGGAGATGAACCATTCGGCGCGCTTCTGGGCGGTGACGCGGCGGCTCTGTCCGGGCACGGACGCGGCCGAGCACTGGCTGAAGCGCCACGGCGCCTCGCTGCATCTCTACGGCTGAGCCTGGCCTTCCGGCACGCCCTCGCGGATGCGCGTCGAGAAGTCGGGGCTGTCGAGCGGGATGGCGCGGGCGCGCTCGCTGATGCGGCCGCGGCGCACCAGCTCGTCCAGCGGGATATCGGTGCGCACCGCACCGATGCTCTGGAGATAGCCGGGCAGATAGCCGGAGAGCAGCAGGCGCGGATCGGCCGGCACCGCCAACTGCCAGCCCTGCGCCAGCTGGCGCACCATATGGAAGACCACGGTGGTGCAGTTGGTGGTCAGCGTGTTGTACCAGCGCGGCTGGTCGGCCAGCCGGTTGATGTCGTCGGCATAGGCCATGAGCAGCTGGCGCGCCTGGGCCGGCGTGGCGCGCAGCCGGAACAGGCGGACATCCTCGCCGCGTGCATGGGTGCGCAGGCCGACGAGGTCGCGCTCGTCGGCAGCGACATAGGCCATCTCGTAGCTGCGGAAGAAGCCGGCCAGCGCCGACCAGGATTCGCCGCGTTCGCGCCGGACCTCGATCGAGATCGTCAGCGGATCGGACTCGGCGAAGGTGAAGCTGACAAGGAGATGGGCGATCGCCTCGCCCGACCAGTAGGACAGGAAGACGTCGGCGCCCGAGAGGCCGGCGAGGTCGTAGCGGCGCGTCTCCCAGCGCTGGTCGTAGTCGCTCTCGCTGCGCCAGGCGAAGTTGCGCAGGTCGGTGACCGTCAGGCTGTCGCCCGCGACCGCCATGCGCGGCAGCCGCGCCAGCTCGGGAATCCAGTCGCGCTGATGCGAGGGCTGGAAGCCGCTCCACCAGCCGAGCAGGCCGACGAAGACCATGGCGAAGGAGAGCGGCAGCCGCGGCGCGCCGGTCCAGACGCCGGTGAGCCCGGCGAGCCCGGCCAGGCCGAAGCCGATGGCCGCGGCGATGCCGCCGGCGCCCGGCATGCGATAGATCAGGAAGCCCGCGCCCCACAGGGCGCAGGCCAGGATGGCGAGGCTGAGCAGGAGCCTGACCGGGAGCGAGAGCAGGAGGCGCATCGCCCCCTGCCTAGCACAGTCCGCGCGGCTTGGCTCAGGCCGTCAGCGAGCTCGACGGCGCCGCCGCCTTCACCGCGTCGTCAACATGCGCCTCGAACTTCTCGAAGTTCTTGGCGAACATGCCGATCAGGTTCTTGGCGGTCTCGGCGAAGGCGGCTTTGTCCTGCCAGGTCTTCACCGGATAGAGGATGTGCGGCTCGACGCCGGGGACCGAGGTCGGCACCGCGAAGCCGAAATAGGGATCGCGGCGGAAATCGGCGCGATTGAGCGAGCCATCGAGCGCCGCCGTCAGCAGGCGCCGCGTCACGCGGAGCGGCATGCGCCGGCCGGTGCCGTAGCCGCCGCCGGTCCAGCCGGTGTTCACCAGCCAGCAGTCGACATGGTGCTTGGCAATGAAGTCGCGCAGCAGGTTGGCGTATTCCGAGGGGTGGCGCGGCAGGAAGGGCGAGCCGAAGCAGGTCGAGAACTCGGGCTGCACGCCGACGAGCCCACGCTCCGTGCCGGCGACCTTGGCGGTATAGCCGGAGAGGAAGTGGTACATCGCCTCGGCCGGGGTCAGCTTGGCGATCGGCGGCATCACGCCGAAGGCGTCGGCGGTCAGCATCACGATGTTCTTCGGCGTGCCGGCCCGGCCGCTGCGCGAGGCGTTCGGGATGAAGTCGAGCGGATAGGCCGAGCGGGTGTTCTCGGTCTTGCTCTCGTCGTCGAAATCGACCTGGCGGGTGATCTCGTCCATGCCGACATTCTCGAGCACCGTGCCGAAGCGCAGCGAGGCGGCGTGGATCTGCGGCTCGGCCTCGGCCGAGAGGCGGATCGTCTTGGCGTAGCAGCCGCCCTCGAAGTTGAAGATGCCGTCCTTCGACCAGCCGTGCTCGTCGTCGCCGATCAGGGTGCGGCCGGGATCGGCCGAGAGCGTGGTCTTGCCGGTGCCGGACAGGCCGAAGAAGATCGCCGGATCATCCTCCGAGCCGACATTGGCCGAGCAGTGCATCGGCACGACGCCCTTCGCCGGCAGGGTGTAGTTCAGATAGGTGAACACCGATTTCTTGATCTCGCCGGCATAGGCGGTGCCGCCGATCAGCACGATCTTGCGCGAGAAGTCGATGGCGATCACCGTCTCGCTGCGGCAGCCGTGCCGGGCCGGATCGGCGCGGAAGCCCGGGAAGTCCATGATGGTCAGCTCGGGCACATAGGAGGCGACCTCGCCGGCCTCGGGCCGGATCAGCAGGTTGCGGATGAACAGCGAGTGCCAGGCGTATTCGGTGAAGACGCGGGCGCGGACGCGGTGCGACGGGTCGGCCCCGCCATAGAGGTCCTGCGCGAAGAGCTCGCGGCCCTCGGCATAGCTGCGGAAATCGGCGAGAAGCGCCTCGAAATGCTCCGGCGACAGCGCGGCATTGTTGTCCCACCAGACCGTGCCCTCGGTCAGCGCGTCGCGGACCACGAACTTGTCCTTGGGCGAGCGGCCGGTATGGCTGCCGGTGTCGGCGGTGATCGCGCCGCCGCGCGAAATGCGGGCCTCGCCGCGCGACAGCGCCTCCTCGTAGAGCCTGGCCGCCTCGAGGTTCCAGTAGACCGCCTTCAGGCCGCGGAAGCCGGCGCTCTCGGCACCATGCGCCGGGTTGACGTGACCGATCGTCTGCACGGGCGTGTTCCTCCTGCCGTGGCCTCGCCCGCGCCCTGCCGGCGTCGGGCTGAAACGGCGGCGGGCACGGGAGCGCCCACCGCGCTGCACCGCCGGTCAAGGCGGTGGAGTTGGCGCTGTTTAGGCGCATGCAGCCGGCCGCTCAAGCCATGCCGAATCGCCTGCGGCGGATCGTTTCCGGCTAAATCGTTTTAGATTTTCGCCCGCGCCGAAACGTCGCGGTCAGGCGGCGGCGCGGGCCTTGCGGGCGAGGCCGACCAGCGCCTCGCGCATCGCGCCGGCATCCGCAACGGGTGTGTCGAAGGGCAGGCGCAGCACCGTGTCGCCGAGCGCGAGATCGGCCCCGTCCGGGTCGATGCCGGTGAGGCGCCAAGCCCCGTCCCGGGCGCCGAGCAGCGCCGTGGCATAAAGGCGGATCGCCTCGGCATGGTCCGCGTTCATGTGCTCGACGGCGCCGGCCTCCGCCTCGGCCAGCGCGGCGGCAGAAGCGGCGTCGCTGAGCAGGTCGTCGGCCGAAAGATCATAGGCCTTGCCGAAGCCGCCGTTCAGGCTGGCGCGCTTCGGGCGCAGCGCGAAGAAGGAAAAATCCGGGAAATCGACATAGAGCGAGGCCTTGGGCTGGCGCGCCAGGAAGCGGCGTCGCACCCGCTCGCCCTCCGCACTCTCGCGCGCCACGAGCTCGGCCCGGCCCAGCAGGGTGATGCGGGCATGGGCCAGCGGATCGCCCTTGCCACCCGGCGCCAGCAGCAGCGAGACGCGCGGATCGGCCTGGAGATTGGCGGTGTGTCCCGACAGCGACGAGATCAGGATCAGCGGCGTGCCGTCCAGATCGGTCGCGACGCTGGTCAGGCTGGCGAAGGGGTGGCCGTCGAGGGTCAGCGTCGCCAGCGAACCGGAGCGCGCGCTGCGGATCAGGGTGCGGGCAAGGCCGCGCGCCTTGTCGTCCGTCGGCCTGATGGGATCGATCGCCATGGCACTTTCCGGTGGTTCACGGGTTTTTGGCGGGCGGGACGTAGCGGAAACGCCTCGGCTTGGCTAGATTGACGCCATGCTTTGGCCGTTCTCGCACGAGAGTGGACCCCGTTGATTGCAACGCAGAGACACACAGAGCCGGAACCGTTCATGCCAACCATTGCGCTGGTCGACGACGACCGCAACATCCTGACCTCCGTCTCCATCGCGCTCGAGGCCGAAGGCTACCGGATCCAGACCTATACCGACGGCGCCTCGGCGCTCGACGGGCTGAAGCAGAATCCGCCCGACCTCGCCATCTTCGACATCAAGATGCCGCGCATGGACGGGATGGAGCTGCTGCGGCGGCTGCGCCAGAAATCCGACCTGCCGGTGATCTTCCTGACCTCGAAGGATGAGGAGATCGACGAGCTGTTCGGCCTGAAGATGGGCGCCGACGACTTCATCCGGAAGCCGTTCTCGCAGCGCCTGCTGGTCGAGCGCGTCAAGGCGATCCTGCGCCGCGCCGGCGCCCGCGACGCCGCCGCCCCGGTCCGGGCCGAGGACGCCAAGGCCCTCGAGCGCGGCCTGCTGCGCATGGACCCGGAGCGCCATACCTGCACCTGGAAGGGCGAGCCGGTGACGCTGACCGTCACCGAGTTCCTGATCCTGCAGTCGCTGGCCCAGCGCCCCGGCGTGGTGAAGAGCCGCAACGCCCTGATGGACGCCGCCTATGACGACGAGGTCTATGTCGACGACCGCACCATCGACAGCCACATCAAGCGCCTGCGCAAGAAGTTCAACCAGGTCGACGCGGATTTCGACATGATCGAGACCCTCTACGGCGTCGGCTATCGCTTCAAGGAAACCTGACGGCGGCGTGCGGGTCTCGCGGCCCGTAACCGCGCCTGACCAGGGTCGACCATGGCGACGATCGAGCAGGATGATGCGCGCGGCGCTGCGAAGGCCGCGCCGCCGACGCTCCGGCACAGGCTGGCGCGCTTCGGCCGCCGGCTGCTGCGCGCCGTCTCGGTGCGCGCCGCCTCCAGCCTGACGCGGCGCATCGTCGTCCTCAACCTCGCCGGCCTCGTCGCGCTGCTGGTCGGGTTCCTCTATCTCAACCAGTTCCGCGAGGGGCTGATCGAGGCGCGCGTCCAGAGCCTGCTCACCCAGGGCGAGATCATCGCCGGCGCCATCGCCGCCTCGGCGACGGTCGAGACCGACACGATCGCCATCGACCCCGACAAGCTGCTGCAGCTGCAGGCGGGCGAGAGCGGCGCGATCATGGAGGACCCGCTCGACTTCTCGATCAATCCCGAGAAGGTCGCGCCGCTCCTGCGCCGCCTGGTGATGCCGACCAAGACCCGGGCGCGGATCTACGACAAGGACGGGATGCTCACCCTCGATTCGCGCAATCTCTATTCGCGCGGCGACATCATGCGCATGGACCTGCCGCGCATCGGCGAGAGCGACGAGCCGCCGCTGCTGGAGCGGACCTGGAACATCATCCGCAACCGGCTCGGCCGGGCCGACCTGCCGGCCTATGACGATTTCGCCAACGCCAATGGCCGCTCCTATCCCGAGGTGGCGCGCGCGCTGGCCGGCTCGCCGGCCAGCGTGGTGCGGGTCAACACCCGCGGCGAGACCATCGTCTCGGTGGCTGTGCCGGTGCAGCGCTTCCGGGCGGTGCGCGGCGCGCTGCTGCTCTCGACCCAGGGCGGCGACATCGACGGCGTCATCGCCGGCGAGCGCCACGCCATCTTCCAGGTCTTCGCCGTCTCGGCGGTGGTGATGATCGTGCTCTCGGTGCTGCTCGCCGGCACGATCGGCGAGCCGATCCGCAAGCTGGCCGACGCGGCCCAGCGCGTGCGCCGCGGCGCCAAGTCGCGCGAGGAGGTGCCGGACTTCTCCGACCGCCATGACGAGATCGGCCATCTCTCGGCCTCCTTCCGCGAAATGACGCGGGCGCTCTACGACCGGATCGAGGCGATCGAGAGCTTCGCGGCGGACGTCGCCCACGAGCTCAAGAACCCGCTGACCTCGCTGCGCAGCGCGGTGGAGACGCTGCCGCTGGCCAAGACGCCGGAATCGCGCGAGCGCCTGCTCGAGGTGATCCGCCACGACGTGAAGCGGCTCGACCGGCTGATCTCCGACATTTCCGACGCCTCGCGCCTCGATGCCGAGCTCGCCCGCGACGACGCCACCCCGCTCGACGTGGCGCAGCTGCTCGAGGCGGTGGTCTCGCTGCAGAACGAGATGCGGCGCGAGCCCCAGCCGCTGGTCGAGCTCGACATCGACCGGCGCGGCCAGCGCGCCGGCAGCCTGGTCGGCGATCCCTTCCGCGTGCTCGGCCACGAATCCCGGCTCGGCCAGGTCATCGTCAACCTGATCGAGAACGCCCGCTCCTTCTCGCCCGCCGACAAGCCGGTGAAGATCAGGCTGTCGCGCCTGCCGGGCGAGGTGGTGATCACGATCGAGGACGAGGGGCCGGGCATCCCGCCCCATGCGCTGGAGCGCATCTTCGAGCGTTTCTACACCGACCGCCCCGAGAGCGGCTTCGGCCAGAATTCCGGTCTCGGCCTGTCGATCTCGCGCCAGATCGTCGAGGCGCATCGCGGATCGATCCGCGCCGAGAACCGCTATGCCGCCGGCTCCGGCGGCGACGACGACCGCCTCGGCGCCCGCTTCGTCGTCCAGCTCCCCGCCGCGCCCCAGATCTCATGACCGCCTCCCCGCCAGCCGTCCCGGCGCCGCCTCCGCCGGGCGAGCGCGTCCACGCCACCGCGCTCGCGATCGGGGAGGCCGGGCTGCTGCTGCGCGGGCCCTCGGGCGCCGGCAAGTCGCGCCTCGCGCTGGCGCTGATCGGGCTGGCGCGCCTGCGCGGCCGCTTCGCCCGGCTGGTCGGCGACGACCGCGTCGCGCTGGAGACCCGCGCCGGGCGGCTGCTGGCGCGGCCCGTGCCGCCGCTGGAGGGCCTGATCGAGCGGCGCGGCCTCGGCCTCACCCCGGAGCCGCATCTCGACGCGGCGGTGATCCGCCTGATCGTCGATTGCGGCACTCCGCCGCAGCGCATGCCGGAGGCCGACGATATGGTGGAATCGCTCCAAACTGTGGTGCTGCCGCGGATTCGCGTCGAGGGACGGCCCGAGGATGCCGATCTCGTCCTGGCGGCGCTGGCGCTGTTCGAGGAAACGGCCTGACTGGATCGCCTCGAATTCGAGAGAACCGGCTTGCCTATCCCGCGCGCCTGCCCCATAAACCGCGACCTTGTCCGGGCGCCAGCGGCGCCTTGCGGTGGTGTTGAATGATCGGACTCGTGCTTGTGACTCATGGGCACCTGGCAACGGAATTCCGTTCCGCCCTTGAGCATGTCGTCGGCCCCCAGACCCATCTCGCGACCATCGCCATCGCCCCCGATGACGATATGGAGGGGCGTCGGCGCGACATCCTCTCCGCCGTCGAGCAGGTCGACAGCGGCGGCGGCGTCATCGTCCTCACCGACATGTTCGGCGGCACGCCCTCGAACCTCGCCATCTCGGTGATGGATCCGGGCCGGATCGACGTGGTCGCCGGCATCAACCTGCCCATGCTGATCAAGCTCGCCAGCGTCCGCGAGGACAAGACCCTCGACGAGGCCGTCACCTGCGCGCAGGATGCGGGCCGGAAGTACATCACGATCGCCAGCCGCGTGCTGGCTGGCAAGTGATGGCAGGCAAGTGATGCGCAAGTGACGGCAAGCGAGGCGCGCGTGGACCGGGTCGACGACGAGGATTGCGGCTGCTCCGAGGTGACGGTGCCGCCGGGCGCGGTGCACGGCACCTTCGAGATCGTCAACCGCAAGGGGCTGCACGCCCGCGCCACCGCCAAGTTCGTGCAATGCGCCGCCGGCTTCGACGCCGACATCACCGTCTCCCGCTGCGGCGAGACGGTCGGCGCCACCTCGATCATGGGCATCCTGACGCTGGGCGCCGGCATCGGCTCGACCATCACCGTCGTCGCCTCCGGCCCGCAGGCGCCCGAGGCGCTGGCCGCGCTGGAAGCCCTGGTCGCCGACCGCTTCGGCGAGGGCGAATAGCCCGCCTTCCGGCCGCCGCGCGGCCTCACGACATCCCGATCGTCACGCCTCGTGACCGCCGCGGCCGGCCCGCGGCGCTGTGTCGGCGCGCCCTCCATCCGCGCGCTACAAAGCGCCCGTCATCCGCAATCCGCCCCGGAAATCGCCGCCCCAGGCGCGATATAAAGACATCTTTATATCTTTGATTGCATCACGGGCCGAGGCCTGCTAGAGACCGGCCGACCTCACGATCGAGCCAAGGAGCGCCGCTGTGTCGCAGGATTACATCGTCAAGGACATCGGCCTCGCCGAGTACGGCCGCAAGGAAATCGACATGGCCCAGGACGAGATGCCTGGCCTGATGGCGATCCGCGCCGAGCACAAGGGCCAGGCCCCGCTCAAGGGCGCCCGCATCGCCGGCTGCCTGCACATGACCATCCAGACCGCGGTGCTGATCGAGACCCTCAAGGAACTCGGCGCCGATGTGCGCTGGTCGTCCTGCAACATCTTCTCGACCCAGGACCACGCCGCCGCCGCGATCGCCGCGACCGGCACCCCCGTCTTCGCCATCAAGGGCGAGACGCTGGAGGAGTACTGGGAGTACGTGCTGAAGACCGCGACCTGGGGTGACGGCGGCACGCCGAACATGATCCTCGACGATGGCGGCGACCTCACCATGCTGATCATCCTCGGCGCCGAGGCCGAGGCCGGCAACACCGCCTTCCTCGACAAGCCCTCCAACGAGGAGGAGACGATCTTCTTCGCGCTGATCAAGCGCCAGCTGAAGGCCGCCCCGGGCTGGTTCACCAAGACCCGCGACGCGATCAAGGGCGTCTCGGAGGAGACCACCACCGGCGTGCACCGGCTCTACGAGCTGGCCAAGGCCGACCGGCTGCCCTTCCCGGCGATCAACGTCAACGACTCGGTCACCAAGTCGAAGTTCGACAACCTCTATGGCTGCCGCGAGTCGCTGGTGGACGCCATCCGGCGCGGCACCGACGTGATGATGTCGGGCAAGGTCGCGGTCGTCGCCGGCTATGGCGACGTCGGCAAGGGCTCCGCCGCCTCGCTGCGCCAGGCCGGCTGCCGCGTGCTCGTCACCGAGATCGACCCGATCTGCGCCCTGCAGGCGGCGATGGAGGGCTACGAGGTCGTCACCATGGAGAACGCGGCCCCGCGCGGCGACATCTTCGTGACCGCCACCGGCAATCTCGACGTCATCAGGGTCGAGCACATGCGGGCGATGCGCCACCGCGCCATCGTCTGCAACATCGGCCACTTCGACTCCGAGATCCAGGTCGCCGGCCTGAAGAACTTCAAGTGGGACAACGTCAAGCCGCAGGTCGACGAGGTGGAGTTCCCCGACGGCAAGCGCATCATCCTGCTGTCGCAGGGCCGCCTGGTGAACCTCGGCAACGCGACCGGCCATCCCTCCTTCGTGATGTCCTGCTCGTTCTCGAACCAGACGCTCGCCCAGATCGAGCTGTGGAACCACCACGCCAAGTACGAGAACAAGGTCTACACCCTGCCGAAGCACCTCGACGAGAAGGTCGCGGCGCTCCACCTCGCCAAGGTCGGCGCCCAGCTCACCACGCTGAGCGACACCCAGGCGAAGTATATCGGCGTGCCGCAGGCCGGCCCGTTCAAGCCTGAGCACTACCGCTACTGAGCGACGGGCGAACCGTCCGCCAATCCGAGAGCCCGGCGTTCGCGCCGGGCTTTTTTCATGCCCACGCGACCACTCCGGCAAGCACGTCCGACACCACTTCTAGCGGTCAGGACATGTCAGGAGACAACATCTTGCGGTTTGCCCGGAATCCCCCGGATTCGGGCCGCCGGGGGGCACATTTACCGGTGATTAAGCACTTCCTGCCGGACTCCTCCGGTGAGTAGAGTGACGGTGATTCGGACCGCCGGCCCGCCCTGCCGGTCGCGGTCGGGTTTCGTTCACAGGTGGCTTGGCGGTGTGGAACAGCGTGGTGTCCGGCGACGAGGCCGGGGCCGCGCATGACCTGCATGGCGCGGCCGTCACCCCGGTCCGGCGAATGATACGGAAGCGAGCATGAAACGGGTCAGGCGGTTGGCACGGCGGATGGACGGAGTGGCGACCCGCCTCGTCCTGCCCGGACTGGCCGGGACGGCCCCGCTCCCGGCGCTGGCCCAGGCCGAGACCCTGATGCCGATGCGCGGCGACATGCTCGGCGTCGGCGGCGTCTCGCTGATGTTCGTCGGCCTCGTCGTCTTCGCCGCCACCACCTCGATCCTCTATGTCCGCGAGCGCGCCCGCTGGCAGCGCCGCGAGGGCGAGCTCGCCGCCGGGCTCGAAGCCGCGCGCGGCCATCAGGAGCGCGTCGAGGCGCTGCTCGCCGCCGACCGCCAGGTCGTGATCAGCTGGAACGGCCCGAAGGCCGATGCGATGATCGAGGGCGACAGCGGCTTCCTCGGCCAGCACGGCGCCGGGCTGGCGCTGGCCTACGGCTCCTGGGCCGCGCCCGCCGAGGCCAAGCGGCTGGAACTCGCCACCGAGGCGCTGAAGGAGCGCGGCGAGGCCTTCGCTTTCACCTTCCGCACCCGCACCGGCAACTTCGTCGATGCAGAGGGCCGCCCCGTCGCCGGGCGCGCCGTGATCCGCCTGCGCGAGGTCGGCGGCGAGCGCGCCCGCACGCTGATGCTCGAGACCGAGCTGTCGCGGCTGACCGCCGACCATGCCGGGCTCTCGGCCCTGCTCTCGGCGCTGCCGCAGCCGGTCTGGACGCGCGACCGCGACGGCAAGCTGAGCTGGGTCAATGCCGCCTATGCCCGCGCCGTCGAGGCCGGCGACGACCGCGCGGTGGTCGAGGGCGGGCTGGAGCTGTTCGACCGGGCCGAGCGCGAACGCGCCGCCCGCGCCCGGGCCGAGGGGCGCGTCTTCGCAACCCGCGCCCCGGCGGTGATCGCCGGCCAGCGCCGCATCGTCGACATCATCGAGACCCCGACGCCGGCCGGCCATGCCGGCATCGCCACCGACATGAGCGAGCTGGAGGCGGTGCGCGCCGATCTCCAGCGCCAGATGGACGCCCATGCCGGCACGCTCGACCGGCTCAAGACGGCGGTGGCGGTCTTCGACGCCTCGCAGCGTCTGGTCTACCACAACAGCGGCTACGAGACGCTCTGGCAGCTCGACCCGGCTTTCCTGGAGAGCCGGCCGACCGATGGCGAGATCCTCGACCGGCTGCGCACCGAGCGCCGCCTGCCCGAGCTCGGCGACTATCGCAGCTGGAAGGCCGAGGTCCACGCGGTCTACACCGCGCCGCGCGCCAGCGAGGACTGGTGGTACCTGCCCGACGGCCGCACCGTGCACGTCGTCGCCAGCCCGCATCCGCAGGGCGGCGTCACCTATCTCTTCGACGACGAGACCGAGCGCTTCACCCTGGAATCGCGCTTCAACGCCCTGTCGCGTACCCAGCGCGAGACGCTGGATTCGCTGCGCGAGGGCGTGGCGGTGTTCGGCTCGGACGGGCGGCTCAAGCTCTCCAACCCGGCGCTCTGCCAGCTCTGGAAGCTGGCGCCGGAGCGGGTCTCCGCCGCCCCGCATATCGACGAGCTGGTGGGGCTGTGCCGGCCGCTCTTCCCCGAGGACGGCGTCTGGACCGAGATCCGCAGCGCGGTGGCCGGGGTGCGCGACGCGCGCGAAGACTATCGCTGCCATATGGAGCGGCGCGACGGCACGGTGCTCGACTGCACCGCAACGCCGCTGCCGGACGGGGCGACGCTGATCACCTTCGCCGACGTCACCGCCGGCGTGAACGTCGAGCGCGCCCTGACCGAGCGCAACGAGGCGCTGGAGAAGGCGTCGCGCCTGCGCGAGGAGTTCGTGCATCACGTCTCCTACGAGCTGCGCTCGCCGCTGACCAACATCATCGGCTTCGCCCAGCTGCTCGGCGAGGAGACGATCGGCGCGCTCAACGAGAAGCAGCGCGACTATGCCGGCCACATCGTGCGCTCCTCCGGCGCGCTGCTGGCGATCATCAACGACATTCTCGACCTCGCCTCGATCGACAATGGCGCGCTGGCGCTCGACCTCGGCGAGGTCGACGTCGCCGCGACCATCGACCAGGCGGTCGCCGGCCTGCAGGACCGCCTCGCCGACAGCAAGCTGCGCCTCGCCGTCGAGATCGCGCCGCAGACCGGGCCCTTGCGCGCCGACGGCAAGCGGCTGCGCCAGGTGCTGTTCAACCTGATCTCCAACGCCATCGGCTTCTCGCAGCCGGGCCAGACCGTCACCGTCGCGGCGCGGCGCGTCGGCGGCGAGATCCGCATCACCGTCGCCGACGAGGGGCGCGGCATCCCGGCCGAGGTGCTGGAGAAGGTGTTCGACCGGTTCGAGAGCCATTCGCTCGGCTCGCGCCATCGCGGCGTCGGGCTCGGCCTGTCGATCGTGCGCTCCATCGTCGAGCTGCATGGCGGGCGCGTCGAGATCGAGTCGGCGCCGGGTACCGGCACGCGCGTCACCGCCGTCTTCCCGCCGGAAGGCCTGCCGATCTCGGACGCCGCAGAATGATGGACGACACCGCGCGGACCGGCAGCCACACGGTCCTGCTGCGCGACGAGGCGGCGACGCTCCGCCTGGCGCGCGACATCGCCGACATCCTCAAGGCCGGCGACGTGGTCGCGCTCTCGGGCCATCTCGGCGCCGGCAAGTCGCTGCTCGCCCGCGCCATGCTGCGCCGGCTGGCGCAGGACCCGGCGCTGGAGGCCCCGAGCCCGACCTTCACCCTGGTGCAGAGCTATGACAGCCCCCGCGGCCCGCTGATCCACGCCGATCTCTACCGGGTGCACAGCCCCGACGAGCTCGACGATCTCGGCCTGATCGAGGATCTGGAGCGCGCCATCACCCTGGTCGAATGGCCGGACAAGGCCGGCACGCGCCTGCCGGCCGGGCGCCGGCTCGACATCGTGCTGGAGGTCGATCCGGAAAATCCGGAGCAGGGCCGCATCGCCACGCTCTCCGGCGGGGTGCTCTGGCGCGCGCGCCTGGCGCTCGCCATCGGCGCGCGCCGCCTGATCGAGAAGGCCGGCTGGAACGACGCCGAGCGCAGCTTCATGCTCGGCGACGCCTCGAGCCGCGCCTATGAGCGGCTGCGGCGCGAGAGCGGCGAGACCGCGATCCTGATGATCTCGCCGCCGCGCCCGGACGGGCCGGCGATCCGCCAGGGCAAGCCCTACAGCGCCATCGCCCATCTGGCGGAATCGGTCGACGCCTTCGTCGCCATGGACAAGGGCCTGCGCTCGCTCGGCTTCTCGGCACCGGAGATCATCGCCGCCGACCTCGCGACCGGGCTGCTGCTCACCGAGGATCTCGGCCCCGGCCTGGTCACCGACGAGAGCGGGCCGATCCCCGAGCGCTACGAGGCGGCGGCGCACCTGCTCGCCGAGCTGCACCGCCACACCCTGCCGAGCATCCTGCCGGTGGCCGAGGGGCGCGACCATCCGCTCGCCGATTACGATCGCGAGGCGCTGACCATCGAGACCGAGCTGGTGCTCGACTGGTATGCCCCGCACATCGCCGGGGTGACGCTGCCGGCGGTGACGCGCGCCGAGTTCGGCCGGATCTGGGACAAGCTCTTCGACGAGGTGCTGGCGGCGCCGGCGACCTGGACGCTGCGCGACTATCATTCGCCCAACCTGATCTGGCTGCCGGAGCGCGAGGGCCATGCGCGGCTCGGGCTGATCGACTTCCAGGACGCGGTGCTCGGCCACCCGGCCTACGACCTCGTCTCGCTCGGCCAGGATGCGCGCATCGACGTGCCGGCGGCGCTCGAGCTCAGGCTGCTCGCCGCCTATGCCGGCGCGCGCCGCGGCGACGCGCCCGATTTCGACTTAGCCGGCTTCGCCCGTGCCTATGCGATCCTCGGCGCCCAGCGCAACACCAAGATCGCCGGCATCTTCGCCCGGCTCGACAAGCGCGACGGCAAGCCGGGCTATCTGCGCCACCTGCCGCGCATCGAGGCCTATCTGCGCCGCAATCTCGAGCATCCCGCGCTTGCCGAGCTGAAGGGCTGGTACGAGACGCATCTGCCGACGCTGTTCCGCCTGCCGGAGCCCACCGCCGCGATCACTGCGCCGGAGAGCGAAACCGGGGACGACGAGGCTGCGCCCGTATCCGCCGGAGAGGCGCCGAAGGCCGGCTGAGGCCGGCCGCCGCCCTTGAGCAAAGCCGCCCGCTATGCCTCATAGGCGGATGGCTTCGAGCAGGGGGATTCGCGTGGCGCAGCAGCGGGCAGACGGCATCACCCATGCCATGGTGCTGGCGGCCGGGCTCGGCACGCGCATGCGCCCGATCACCGACAGGCTGCCGAAGCCGCTGGTGGCGATCGCCGGGCGCAGCATGCTCGACCATGCGCTCGACCGGCTGGCGCAGGCCGGGGTGACGCAGGCCGTAGTCAACGTCCATCATCTGGCGGAGCAGGTCGAGGCGCATCTCGCCGGGCGCAGCCGCCCCGCCATCACCATCTCCGACGAGCGGGCGCAGCTGCTCGAAACCGGCGGCGGGGTGAAGAAGGTCCTGCCCCTGCTGGGCGAGGCGCCGTTCCTGCACGTCAATTCGGATTCGCTCTGGAGCGAGCGCGGCACCGCCAACCTCGCGGCGATGATCGCGGCCTGGGATCCGCAGCGCATGGACATGCTGCTGCTGCTGGCGCCGCGCGAGAGCAGCGTCGGCTTCGACGGCGCCGGCGATTTCACCCTGGCGCCGGACGGCCGGCTCGCCCGCCGCGGCCAGGCGGCGACGGCGCCCTTCGTCTATGCCGGCGTCGCCATCCTGAAGCCCGGCCTGTTCGCCGACACGCCGGACGGGCCGTTCTCGCTCAACCTGCTGTTCGACCGGGCGATCGCCGCCGGCCGCCTCCATGGCCACCGGCTCGACGGCCTCTGGCTGCATGTCGGCACGCCGGAGGCGATCGCGCTGGCCGAAGCGGCCTATGCCGCCCATCAGGCGGGCTGAGCCCTTGGCGGGCCTGAGCCTGTTCAGCATCCCCGCCGGCGCCTCCTTCCTCGGCGTGCTGGCGCGCGAGCTCTTGGCCGGCCGCTTCGGCAAGGCCTACGACCCCGCCGACCCGACGGCCCTGTCGCGCACCACGCTCTACCTGCCGACCCAGCGCGCCGCCCGCGCCTTCGGGGCGATCCTGGCCGAGACGCTCGGAACACGCGCGCTGCTCCTGCCGCGCATCGTGCCGCTCGGCGATGTCGACGAGGCCGAGACCGCGCTGATCGCCGGGGCGGGCGAGGCGCTGGCCAAAGAGCGGCTGGCGCCGATCGATCCGCTGGCGCGCCGCTTCGTGCTGACAAGGCTGATCGCCGCCTGGGGCCGCAGCGCCAATCGCCGCCATCTCCGGCTCGATCCGGCCGAGCCCGCTCTGGTGCCGGCGACGCTGGCCGAGGCCTGGGGGCTGGCCGGCGACCTCGCCCAATTGCTCGACCAGATGCAGACCGAGGACGTCTCGCCGGCAAGGCTCAAGGGGCTCGACGCCGCGCGCTTCGACGAGATCTGGCAGTTCAACGCCCGCTTCCTCGACATCGTCGCCGAGGGCTGGCCGGCGATCCTGGCCGAGCGCGGCGCCTGCGACCCGGCCGCCTTTCGCAACAGCATGCTCGCCGCCGAGCGCGAGCGCATCGCCGCTGGCGGCTTCCGCGGTCCGGTCATCGCCGCCGGCTCGACCGGCTCGGTGCCGGCGACCGCCCGGCTGCTCGGGGCGATCGCGCGGGCTCCGGGCGGCGCCGTGGTGCTGCCCGATCTCGACGAGACGTTGCCGGCCGCCGCCTGGGAAGCGATCGTCGCCGAGCCGGCCCCCTCGCATCCGCAGGCGGCGCTGCACCGGCTGCTCGACACGATGGGCGCGCGGCGCGACGAGGTCGTCACGCTCGGCGCACCCGAGCCGCCGGTGGCCGCCCGCCGCGCGCTGCTGCGCACCGCCATGCTGCCGGCCTCGGTCACCGATGGCTGGGGCGGCGGCGCCGCCGTCGCGCCGGACGCGCTCGACGGGCTCCGGGTCGCCGAGGCCGCCGACGAGCGCGAGGAGGCGCTGGTCGCGGCGCTGGCGCTGCGCGAGGCGCTGGAGGACCCGATGGCGCGCGCCGCGCTGATCACGCCCGATCGCGGCCTGGCCGAGCGCGTCGCCGTCGAATTGCGGCGCTGGGGCATCAATGCCGACGATTCCGCCGGCCTGCCGCTGGGGCGCTGGCCGGCGGGCGCACTGCTGCGGCTCTGCCTCGACGCGGTCGCCGCCGCGATGAGCCCGGCTGCGCTGACGGCCCTGCTCGCCCATCCGCAGTGCCGGCTCGGCCTCGACGCCGCCCGGGCCCAGCAGGGTGCCGCGACGCTGGAGATCGGCTGCTGGCGCGGCGAGGCGGTCGGCAAGGGCTTCGCCGGGCTGCGGCACGCCTTCGTGGCGCTGCCGGCGCTGATGGACCACCCGCATGCGCCGCGCCCGCGCCGGCGGCTGACGCCGGACGACATCGCCGCCGCCGGGGTCGTGCTCGACCGGCTGGAGGAGGCGCTTGCCCCCCTCGCCGCGGCGCTCGACGCCGTCCCCGCCTCGCCCGAGGCGATCGCCACCGCCGCGCGCGGCGCGATGGAGAGCCTGAGCCGCAACGCGGAGGGTGCGGTGCTGGCCTGGCGCGGCCCGGACGGCGAGGCGCTGGCAAGGCTCTTCGACGATCTCGCCGGCGCGCTCGCCGATGCGCCGCAGGACGGGCGCGGCCGCGACTGGATCGCGATCCTGACCGGGCTCGCCGACGAGACGGCGGTGACGCGGCGCGAGCCGGGCCATCCGCGCGTGAAGATCTGGGGCCTGCTGGAGGCGCGCCTGCTCGAGGCCGAGCATGTCGTGCTCGGCGGGTTGATCGAGGGTGCCTGGCCGCCGGCGACGCGCACAGATTCCTTCCTGAACCGGCCGATGCGCGCCGAACTCGGCCTGAGCTCGCCGGAGCGGCGCATCGGCCAGACGGCGCATGATTTCGTCGCCGCCGCGCTCAACCGCTCCGTGACGCTGACCCGCGCCCGCAAGGCCGGCGAGGCGGAGACCATTCCCTCGCGCTTCTGGCAGCGGCTCAAGGCGGTGGCGCCGGCGGCCGGCTGGGACGCGGCGCTGGCGCGCGGCGAGCGCCTGCGCGGGCTGGCGTCGCTGCTCGGGCGCAAGGCGGCGCTCGCGCCGGTGGCGCGGCCGCGCCCGGTGCCGCCGGCGGCGCTGCAGCCGCGGCGGCTCAGCGTCACCGAGGTCGAGACGCTCTACCGCGACCCTTACGCGCTCTATGCCCGCAAGATCCTCAAGCTCGACGCGCTGCCGGAGATGATCGAGGATCCCGGCGCCTCCGATCGCGGCATGCTGCTGCACGACATCGTCGAGCGCTTCACCCGCACCCATCGCGGCGAGATCCTCGCCGATGCCGACGCCGCGCTGGTGGCAATCGGGGCCGAATGCTTCCGCGCCTATGAGGCGACGCCCGAGGTCGCCGCCTTCTGGTGGCCGCGCTTCCTGCTGACCGCCCGCCATTATCTCGACTGGGAGCGGCGGCGCCGGCCGGGGCTGGTGCGCATCGCGGTGGAGAGCCAGACCAGCGGCGTCTTCCTCCTGCCGGACGGCACCGAGATCACCCTGACCGGCCGGGCCGATCGCGTCGAGCTGACCCGCGAGGGCGGCCTGCGCATCATCGACTTCAAGACCGGCGCGCCGCCGAGCGACAAGCAGGTGGTGCTCGGCTTCGCGCCGCAGCTGACGCTGGAGGCGGAGCTGGCGCGCCGCAACGGCTTCGCCGTCGAGGGCGAGCCGCCGCTGGCGCCGGCCCCGGTCGAGGCGCTGCTCTATCTCAAGCTCAACCACGACCCGAAGAGCTGGGCCAAGGACCGGCCACTGAGCTTCAAGGACGAGGCGCTGGCCGATGTCACCGCCCGCCACCTCAGCGAGCTGATGAACCATCTGGCGCGGCTTCGCGCCGGGGCGGAGCCCTGGCTGTCGCGGCGGGCGCCGGCCTATATCCGCTATGCCAGCCCCTATGACGCGCTCGCCCGCGTCAAGGAATGGGCGGCGGCGGCCGAAGGCGAGGGCGAAGAGGGCGAGAGCCCATGAGCCGCGCCGACTGGAGCATTCCCGACACGACCAGGGCGAGCCAGGCGCTGGCGGCCGATCCGCGGCTCAGCGCCTGGGTCTCGGCCAATGCCGGCTCGGGCAAGACGCATGTGCTGGTCAACCGCGTGCTGCGCCTGCTGCTCGACGGGGTGGCGCCCGGCCGCATGCTCTGCATCACCTATACCAAGGCCGCCGCCGCCAACATGTCGAACCGGCTGTTCGGCGCGCTCTCGGCCTGGGCGGTCGCCGGCGACGCGGCGCTGGCCGAGGCGCTGGCGGCGCTGACCGGCGAGCGGCCGGGCGCGGCCGGGCTGGCGCGGGCGCGGCGCCTGTTCGCCCAGGCGCTGGAGACGCCGGGCGGGCTGAAGATCGAGACGATCCACGCCTTCTGCACCCGCGTCCTGCAGAGCGCGCCCTTCGAGGCCAACGTGCCGCCGCGCTTCGAGGTGGCCGACGACCTCGCCCAGGCCGAACTGATGCGCGACGCCCGCCGCGACCTGCTCGCCAAGGCCGCCGCCGCGCCGCAGGGCCCGCAGGCGACGGCGCTGCGCTTCATGGCCGAACAGGCGGCGCAGGACAGTTTCGACGCGATCATGCGCGAGGCACTGCACCAGCGCGCCCTGTTCAGCGATGCCGAGGGCCGGGCGCGCGATCCCGGGGAGATCGTCGCCGGGGTCTGCGCCTTCCTCGGCATCGCACCCGATCTCGACGAGGCGCAGGTGCGCGGGCATTTCCGCGAGGGGCTCGCCGGCATCGCCGGGCTCGGGCGGCTGCGCGAGGCCCTGGCCGCCGGCAGCGCCACCCGCCAGCGCGCCGCCGAGGCGCTGGCGCTCGCCCTGTCGCCCGACGCCGCTGTCGATCCGGTCGCCACGTGCCGCGGCGCCATCCTCACCGCCGAGGGCAACGTCCATCAAAATGTCCGCGGCAAGGGCAAGAGCGCCCTGCCGGAGGATCTCGACGCGGCGCTCGACGCCGTCGCTGCCGCGCTGTCGCGCGCCATCGAGGCGCTAGCGGCGATCGCGGTGCGCGAGCGCAGCCGGGCGCTGGCGATCCTGGTGACGCATGTGCTCGCCGCCTATCGCCGGCTCAAGGCGCAGCGCTCGCTGCTCGACTATGACGACCTGATCGCCCGCACCCGCTCGCTGCTCGACCGGGTGAACCCGTCCTGGGCGCTCTACAAGCTCGACGCCGGCATCGACCACATCCTGCTCGACGAGGCGCAGGACACCAGCGAGGCGCAATGGGCGATCCTGAGCCGGCTATCCGACGAGTTCGGCGCCACGGCGCTGACCGAGGGCGCCCGGCCGCGCACGGTCTTCGTGGTCGGTGACGAGAAGCAGTCGATCTACGGCTTCCAGGGCGCCGCCCCCAACCATTTCAGCGAGGAACGCCGGCGGCTCGGCGCGCGGCTGCGCGCCGCCGGCCAGCGCTTCGAGCCGATCAGCCTCAACACCTCCTTCCGTTCGGCGCCCGAGATCATGCGCGCGGTCGATGCCGTCTTCGCGCCGCGCGAGCACTGGCGCGGCCTGGTCTTCGACGGCGGCGCCGGGCCGGAGCCCCATGACACGGTGCGCCGCGGCACGCTCGGAGCGGTCGATCTCTGGCCGGTCGCCGCCGACGACGAGGCCGAGACGCCCGACGCCTGGACCACGCCGGTCGACGCGCCGGAGCGCCGCTCCGGCCTCGCCCGGCTCGCCGGCCGCATCGCCGAGACGCTGAAGCGCTGGACCGACGAGCGCCGCGACGATCTCGGCCGCCCGTTCGCGCCCGGCGACGTGATGATCCTGCTGCGCCAGCGCGGCGCGCTGTTCGAGACGATCGTCAAGGCGCTCAAGGATCGCGGCGTGCCGGTGGCCGGCCGCGACCGGCTGACGCTCGCCGACCATCCGGCGGTGGAGGATCTGGTGGCGCTCGGCCGCGCCATCCTTTTGCCGCAGGACGACCTCGCCCTGGCAGTGACGCTGAAGACACCGCTCTTCGGCCTCGACGACGACGACCTGCTGCGCCTGGCGCCGCAGCGCAGCGGCGCGCTGCGCGACGCCCTGCGGCAGGCGGCGGCAGAGGAGCCGCGCTACGCCGCGATCGAGGCGCGCCTGAGCGGGCTGGCGCAGGAAGCCGGGCGCTGCGGGCCGTTCCGCTTCTTCGCCGGGCTGCTCGGGCCGGGCGGCGGGCGCAATCTCGCGCTGGCGCGGCTCGGCCCCGAGGCCGGCGATGCGCTCGACGCCTTCCTCGGCCAGGCGCTCGACCATGAGCGGCGCTACGGCCCCTCGCTCGCCGGCTTCCTGCACCATGTCGGGGCGGTGGCGACGCAGGTGAAGCGCGACCTCTCGGCCAGCGCCGGCGAGGTCAGGGTGATGACGGTGCATGGCTCGAAGGGGCTGGAGGCCAGGGTGGTGATCCTCGCCGATCTCGGCCTGGTGCCGGGCGAGCGCCGCCTGCCCAGGCTGATCGGCGTCACGGGCCCGCGCGGCGAGGCGCTGCCGGTCTGGCCGCCGAAGCGCGCCGAGGACCCCGCCGCGACCCGCGCCGCCAAGGACGCCATCCTGGCCCAGATGGTCGAGGAGCATCACCGGCTGCTCTATGTCGCGCTGACCCGCGCCGAGGAGCGCCTGGTGATCTGTGGCGCGCAGCCCAAGGGCGAGGAGCCGGAGGGCTCCTGGTACGCCATGGCGCGGCTGGGCCTGTCGCAGGCGCAACCCGGCCTGAGCACCGTGCCGGCCCCCTATGGCGAGGGCACGGTCGAGCGCTTCGTCACTGCCGCGCCGGTCGGCGAGGCAGAGGCCACGGCGGCACGGGCGCCCGCGCCTGACATCGCCGCGCCGGACTGGCTGCACCGGCAAGCCCCGGCCGAGGCAGAGCCGGCGCCGCCGCTGCGGCCCTCCGGCGCGCTCGCCGCCGCCGATGCCGGCCAGCGCCCGGCCGACGGCCC